>VGYW01000289.1 GCA_016872875.1 Planctomycetota bacterium
CGATCGTGAAGCGCGCGCTCCAGCACAGCCGCGCGCTCCTGGTGAGCGACGCGATGAGCGACTCGCGTTTCTCGGGCGCCTCCAGCGTGGTCTCGAGCGGCATCCGCTCGGTCATCTGCGCGCCGCTGCTGGCACACCAGAAGCTCGAGGGCGTCCTCTACCTGCACAGCGCCACCGTGGAGCGGACCTTCACGGACGAGCACCTGCGCCTCGCCACCGGCATCGCGCTCCAGGCCGCCGTGGCCACGGAGGCCGTCCGCGCGCACGAGGAGGGCCGCCGGCGCCTCCTCTCGGTCTTCCGCACCCTCATCTCCGCCTACGAGCAGGGCGCTGCCGCGGGCGCCGAGGGCCACAGCGAGCGCGCCTGCGGCTGCGCCGTGGCCATCTGCCAGGTGGCCAACCTCCCCCCCGCCGAGACGCACGCCGTCGAGCTCGCCGCGCTCCTCCACGGCATCGGCCGCATCGGCGCCCCAGAGGGCGCCTTCGAGCGCGAGGAGAACCGCTACGACTACGCGGCCCTCGGCGCGAACGTGCTGCGCAAGATCGACGGCATGGAGGAGGTGGCGGCCGCGGTGGAGGCCCACCTCGAGCGCCTCGACGGCAGCGGCGGCCCGCGCCACCTCGTCGGCCACCAGGTCCCGCGTGCCGCGCGCATCGTGGCACTGGCCGACGAGTTCGACCGCCGCCTGGGCGCCCTGGGCAAGCCGCCACACGGCCCAGACGCCATCAAGCAGGTGCTCATGGACCTCAACCGCGAGACGGCGGACAAGTTCGACCAGGAGATCTTCAACCACCTCGTCGTCGCCCTGCGCTCCGGCAAGCTCACACAGGTCTAGCCCGCATTTCTCGCGAAATGCGGGAAATCCGAAATCCCGAATCCGAAATCCGAAACAACACCAAAGCTCAAAGCACCAATTCTCGAAACGACCGCCCCAAGGGGCCCGGCACACCTATCCTTCTTGTTTCGGCGATTGGGATTCCGTGTTTTGAGCTTCTTTCGGATTTCGTGCTTCGGATTTCGGATCCGAGGTTTCCCGCATCTCCCCAGAAATCCAGGCCAGTTTCACGCAAATGGCATTTGACCGCGAGGCAGCAGGGGAGAGCGGGGGGCCGGACGCCGCCGCCCGCTCTCTCGCCCGCGACGCCCGGCCGCGCGTGGGGCTGGCCGGCCTGCGCCCGCAGACCCTCGAGGCGGCCTGCGCGGCCGTGGCGGCCGAGGGCTGCGAGGCCGTCGCCTGCCGCCAGGCCGACCGCCTCTTCGCCCTCCTCGCCGCGGGCGCGCTCGACCTGGTGCTGGCCGACTCCGACGCCCTGGGCATCGGCCCAGGGGAGCTCACGCGCCGCATCAAGGCCGTCGCCCCGCAGACGATGGCACTCGTCCTCTCGCGCGACGGCGCCGCCGCCGCTCCCGTCCAGGCCATGCGGGCCGGGGCCTACGACTACCTCCAGGAGCCCGTGTCCCCCGAGGAGCTCCGCGAGCGCCTCCGCTACGCCCTGGGCGCTCGCCGACTCGGCCTCGCCATCCGCCAGCGCTCCCTCCAGCTCGCCTTCCTCAGCAGGCTCTCGGGCACATTCGGCGCGAGCCTCGACCTTCATCACGTGCTCCGCACCGCGGTCGGGGAGCTCCGGGCGCTGGCCGACTTCGACCTGGCCCTGGCGGTCCTCCGCGCGGGCAGCAGCGGCGCGGCAGCAGTCGTTGCGCTCACGCCCGATGCCGGGGCGGTGGAGCTGGCGCGGGACCGGGTGCCCATCGAGCGGTCCGTGCTCGCGCGCTGCCCCGGCGACGGCCAGCCCCGCCTCCTCACCGAGCTGGACGGCGCTGCCCTGTCGCCCGACCTGGCCCCCCTCCGCCAGAAGGGCGTCAGGGCCATCCTCATTCTCCCACTCCTCTCGCGGCGCGAGGCCGTCGGGGCAATCGTGCTCGCCAGCCGGCGCGCCGACGCCTTCGCCGGCGCGGACCTCGACCTGTTGCGCCACGGGGCCGAGCACCTCGCCAGCGCCGTCGTCAACGCTCTCCTCTACGAGGAGGTCAAGGCCCTCTCCGCCCGCCTCGTGGACGACGTCCGCGCGCGCACCCGCGAGGCCATCGAGGTCAGGGAATACCTCGAGAGCCTCCTCGAGATGGCCGGCGACGCGATCATCACGGTGGACCCCGAGCGGCGGATAACGACCTGGAACGACGGGGCGCGGCAGATGCTCGGCTACGCGCGCGACGAGGCGCGCGGCACCGACCTCTGCCGCCTCGCAAGCGGCGAGGGCGCCAGCGAACAGCTCGCCAGAATCATCCACGCCTCCCTCGCCGGACAGACCGCCAGCAACGTCGAAACCCTCTGGCAGCGCAAGGACGGACGCGAGGTCAGCGTCTCACTCACCGCCTCCCCCATCCCCGGCGGCGCTGCCCAGCGCGGCGGAGTCCTCGTCATCGCACGCGACGTCACCGAGCGCAAGCGCCTCCAGGAAGAACTCTTCCACTCCGACAAGTTGGCCTCCATCGGCCAGCTCGCCGCAGGCGTCGCCCACCAGATCAACAACCCCCTCGGCGCAATCTCCGGCCGCGCCCAGATGCTCCTGCGCCTCAGCAGCCCGCCCGACGCCGACTTCCTCCGCGAGCAGCTAGGCAAGATACGCGCCGACTGCGCACGCATCGCCGACACCATCAACGACCTCCTCGGCTTCGCACGCAAGACCGAGACCGTCAAGCAGCCCACCGACGTCCACGCCGTCCTCGAAGAGACCCTCGAAATGGTCGCCCACGGCCTCCCCGCGGCAGGCGTCCGCATCGAGCGCCGCTACACCGACCGACTCCCCCCGCTCCTCGCCTCCCCAAACCACCTCCGACAGCTCTTCGCCAACCTCGTCACCAACGCCTTCGACGCCATGGCCGCCGGCGGCACCCTCACCATCGCCACCAGCCTCCTCCCCGCCACCCCAGACCGTCCCGAAAAGCTCCTCGAAGTCAGCCTCGCCGACACCGGAGTCGGGATCGACCCCGAAGACATCCCGCGCATCTTCGAGCCCTTCTTCACCACCAAGCCCCCCGGCCAGGGCACGGGCCTTGGCCTCGCCGTCGCCCACCGCATCGCACAACTCCACAACGCCCACATCAGCGTCGAGAGCAACCCCGGCTCCGGCACCACCTTCACCATCCAGTTCCCCATCCAATGACCCCACCAGGCGCCCCCGGCGCGCCAGTCCCTCTCCCAACGGGAGAGTGAAAGCGAGGGGGATTGCCAGCACAACCGCTCCGTCGGCAGAGAGACCTGAGACAGCTTGTGCGTCGCCGGCATCCATTCCTAGGCGATCACTCTCCGGTTGGGCCGTAGGGCGACCGTCCGCCCGCATCTACACAAGTGCTTAGGTTTCTCAGACTTCTGGCCGGCACCAGTCTTAGGCGATCAGACGATCGCTTTTCCCTCTCCAGAAGTGATCGCCTGACGCCAGTCCCGCAGACCGTCAAGAACCGGGGGGTAATGCATTCTACAGGGGTGGAGAGGACAGAGAGGCCTTGCCAACCATCGCCTCGGACGTTGAGTATCCCTGAGACTACAGACTCCCAGCCGCGTCGTCGAGCACGTGCTCGACCAGCTCCTCGAGCGGCACGGTGGCCAGGGCGATAGCCGTGTCGCACACGCCGTAGTAAATCCACAGCAAGCCGTCCTTCTCGATGTTCCCGGTGGGGAAGACAACGTTCGGGATGAGGAGCCCGAAGCGCTCGTAGTAGGCCTCGGGCTCCATGATGAAGCGGCGCGTGCGGGCGATCACCTTGCGCGGGTCGGCAAGGTCGAGGAGCATGGCGCCCACGCGATAGCAGACGCGGCGAGCTTGTGAGGGAATCGCACGGACGCCCACGGACAAGCACGGACGGGCAGATTCCTCGGCCACGGGCGTGTGTCCGTGTCCGTCCGTGTGGGTCCGTGTCACTTCTTCACGGCCTCTGCGCGCGGGCGGATAGAGGTCCTCGACGCCGTGATAAAGGACGAGCCAGCCTTCGGCCGTGCGGATGGGCGGCGCCGCGCCCCCGATGCGGTTCCCCTCCCACGGCTGCTCCGGCACCGCCACCACCTCGGGCTCCGTCCACGCGCGCAGGTCATCGGAGAAGCTGATGCGGATCGCCGGCAGGTCCGCGCCGTGCCCAGTGTCCGTGCCAACGAACTTCAGCGGCCGGCGCAGGATAGCGAACCGCCCCCCGATCTTCTCCGGGAACAGAATCACGTCGCGGTCGTCCAGCTCCGGCGGCGTGGCCCAGCACAGGTGCTCCCAGCGGACAAGGTCGCGCGAGACGGCGATGCCGCTACGCGTCTGGTTCTCCTCGGGGGTGAAGCGGACCCCTGCGATTTCGGGCTGATCCGATTCCGGCACGCCCAGCCCCGTCGGGTTGCAGCACCAGGCGTAGGGGCGGAACGCATAGGTCATGTAGTAGGCGTCGCCGAGCTTCACCACGCGCGGGTCCTGCACGCTCCCGTGCTCGCTCCCCGCCATCTCAGGGGTGAACACCGGCTTGTCGGAGACGTGGCGGAAGTGGGCGCCATCGGCGCTCTCCAGCAGCCCGATACAGCACTTGAACGGCCTCAGCCCCCCCGCCGCCCGCTCATAGACGTAAAACCTGCCCTCCTCGCAGACCACCCCGGGATTGAACACGTTCGACATCCGCCACGCATACAGCCCGGGCGTGATGATGGGGTTCTCAGGACAGCGGGTGATTACAGGCGCCATCGCTCTCTCCTAAGGCGAGCTCCAGCGGCAACCACGAGGTCGAAATGTCGAATGATGAACGTCGAATATCGAATGTCGAACTGCCAAGAGCAGGTTCTGCTCCGCGCTTCATTCGTCATTCAACATTCGACGTTCGACATTCGACATTCCGCACTCCCGCTGCTATGCTACATCCGCGCCCTCCAAGCGTCAACCTCCTCACTGTCTCATCTTCTTCATGACGCACTTACCCACGAACGGCCACCCAGCGAGCCATTCAGTGGCCCTTTCTATGCCTGGTTCTCGATATAGTCTTTATTCCTTGCCATAATGTGACTTACAGCTTCAGATGCTCGCGCTCTAGCCAGGGGCCATGCCGGTATAAGCATTTTACTGGCAAACACTTGACACGTGTCCAGCTTGCGTGTAGAATTGGCACACATCTTGTGACTCATGCTGGACCACACGCAGAGGCCAGCAGGCGGAACGCTGTGACCCAGGAAGAACTGGCTCTCGATCTTCTCCACGGGCTGGGATGGTATGCGCGCGAGGTGCTCCGACTCGAGCGCCTGTTCTACCACGTCACAGTCAAGCGGAGGCGGAATCTCGCCCACCCGATCAAGCGGCGCAAGAGCGCCTTCCGCGACCCCATGGTCTGCTGCGACCTCGTTGCCATGGCGTGGCTCGGCGCCACACGCCTCTCCCAGATCGAGCCGCACCTCAGGCGCCGGCCCGAGCTTGCGCGGGCCTTCGGCCTCCCGCGCTTCTGTGACCACACGACGGCGCACAACTTCATCAACGCCTTCCACGTGGCGCACCTGCGCCAGCTCGACGCCGCGAACGCGCGCCTCCTGCGCGAGCACGGGAGCGCCCTCGCGCAGCGCGCGCCCATCCTCGACCTCGACCTGGCCGAGCGACTCGTCCGCCGCCCCGGCCGCAGGCACGACCAGGGCTACCACTGGGCCGTGGCCTTCTGCGCCGGCGAGGCGATCGCGCAGGAACTGCGCGCGGACACCACCGACGTGGCGGCGCTGGTGGCCGACACGCTCGCGGCCGCGCGCAGGCTCCTGCGCGCGAAGCCGGCCCTCGTCCGCCTCAGCGGCTCGTGCGCCTCCAACGAGGTCCTCCGCGCGCTCGCGCGGCAGCGCTTCCACTTCGTCGGCATCGTTCCCTGGGCATGGGCAGCGACGCAACGCTCCGCGGCGCCGGCTCCGCGCCGCTGGACCGAGCTCGGCGCCGGCTCCCGCGCGCTCGACCTCGGCGGCTCGCTCGCAGCGCTCGGCACGCGCCACTGGCTGCGCGCGATCCTCGTCGAGCGCCCGGCGCCAGCGCCCGGCCTGCGCCGCGAGCGGCTCGCCATCGCCACCTCTCTCCTCCGTGAGCCCGTGGGGGCAGTCGTGCGTCTAGCGGCCTCCATGTGCCGAATCAGGGCATTCTACGGCCATCCGCGCTGGCCGCTCGGCGACGGCAAGCTGCCCTCCAGCGGCCCTCGCGGGAACGCCGCCTGGCTCCGGCTCGCGACGATCGCCATGAACGCGCTGCGCCTCTTCGCGCGCCATCTTGGGGGTGAGTGGACGCCGTCGCGGCTTCACGCCAGCCTGCGCGTGATCCCCTGGGACACCGGCCCCACGCGCAGGTGATCCCACCTCGGCCACTCCGCATCTGCGCATGCTAGCATCTATGCAGTCCTGATCGAGTGGATGGCCACGCGGTCCGCTCGGCGCTCGGGAGCGCATGCGCCGGGTCCTCGGGCCGCGCTGTCGTCGGGCCGTTGGCCCCACCCTGCGCCGCGACGCCGCTGCCGCCAGGCGCTCGATGCCCCAGCGCACGCGAGCGCGACATGTGGCTCGGTACGGGCGAGGCGGCGCGCTCGCGCGCACCTGCTGTCCATCCAGCGCAGCGCCCTCCTAGCGACACGTCCTCCGCGCGCTGCCAGCGCGCCGGCGCGGGCGCATCACGGGCCTCGTGCCGTCGGCGCGCGGCGCGCGATGAGGGCGCCGGCGCTGCCCTCGCGCTCACGCGCGCCAGCGGGCCGGCCATGGCTTCTCCGCGCCGCGAGCACACCGCTGAGCGGGCCGCACCGTTCTCCATCACGAGCCCGCGGGGTCGGCCGGCGCACTCCGCCGGCGCCGGAGCGGGGAGCCCCTGTGCGGCCGTTGCGGCAGCGCCGGTGCCCGGTCCGCTTGTTCGGGCCTCGTGGCCCGAGGCGGTGTCCGGAGCATGCGCTCGCTCTCGCTCGTCCCGAGCACCGCTGGGGCCGACGCCTCATCGCGCCGCGCGGCCCGGACCGCGCTCACGGCGCCCGCCGCCACGGCGGGCGCCCCGTGTGTGGGGCAACGCGAGCGCCCACTTGCTCCTCTTTCTCTGGGGGTCGTCAGTAGTGGCTGATGTGATATAACTGGTGTCGTATCGGCTGGTTATGGCGTCCGCACGCTCACTCGCGCTTTCTAACATATCAACGGATAGCTTTGCTATGAGTGTGTACAGGTCCTGCAAGGGCAATTCAGCGTCGCAGGCGCGCCTTGGCCCCGGCTGGCCGCTCACACCGTTTCAGGGAGAGGGTGTGGGCGGGAGGGGAAAGGGCGGCACTGACCCCCCTGTGCCTGGGCGTTCGCCTCATGGGGCACCTATAGAGCCGTAAGTATTTGGAATATCTGCTGTTGACTTGGTGCCACCGGATGTAGATGCCTGCGCATGGTGGGGAGAGGCGGGTCACTCCTTCGTCCTGCCGCGCGGGGTGCGGGGTGGCCCCGGGCCGCGTGGGTTGTTGGTTCGAACACTAAATCGATATATGCCATAGGGCCGTGCGTGGGCGGTCTTGGGTGGGCTTGGGGCCGAGGCGGCGGGAGGGCGGAGTTCCTGCTGAGCCGGGTGGAGGAGGGCGAGATGGCTCGGCGGGAGCCTCGTCCTCCCAGTGTGGCATTGTCGCCGCAGCGCGGCCTCTGGCCGCAGCCGAAGGGACGTCGAACGTTGAACGTTGAGCGTTGAGCAAGGGAGGTGTTTGGTTCGACGTTCGACGTTGGACGTTGGACGTTCGGCATGGTGAAGCGTGCGCGTACCGAGAGGATTCTGGTTCCTGGTCGCGCGGGGTGCTAGAGGGAGGTGCGGTGGCGGGTCATGAGCTCGCGCTTGACGGTGGCGTCGGTGACCTCGGCGTAGCGGAGGGTGGTCTGCATGTTGCGGTGGCCGAGGAGCTTTCGGACGACGGCGAGGCTGACGCCTTCGTTGAGGAGGCGGGTGGCGAAGCTGTGGCGGAGCGCGTGGATGCCGGCCCGCACGCCGGCGCGCTCGCAGTAGGCGAGCCATGCGTGCTGTGCGGTTCGGTAGTGGATGGGTCGGCTGGAGCCGCCGCGTGCGGGGTCGCCGCGGAAGAGGGCTCCTGAGCTTATGCGGGCCTCGCGGAGGTAGCGGTGGAGGAGCTTGAGGGTCGCGGGGGCGGCGTAGAGCATGACGGTGCGGCTGCGGCCGCCCTTGCCGCGGACGACGAGCTGTTCGTCGTCGGGGGTGAGGATGAGGTCCTCGTAGTATGCGCCGAGTGCCTCGGCGACGCGGAGGCCGGTCTCGGCTATGAGGGTGAAGAGGAGGCGGTCGCGGAGGCTGTGGCGCGGGATGGCGTCGAGCACGCGGCGGATGACGCGTGCCTCGACGGGGCGGGGGCGGTATTCGGGGACCTTGACGCGGTCGAGCTTCTGCATGGGGTTGGCGGGGATGAGGTCGTGCTTGTAGCACCAGGAGAGGAAGGCGTTGGCGCTGGCCTGGGCGCGAGCTCGGGTGGGGGCGGACTTTCCGGCGAGCGAGGAGAAGTAGAGTCGGAGGCGCGCGGGGTTGAGCGCGGGGAGGCCCTCGGGGGCGAACTCGACGAGGCGGCGGAGGTCGCAGCGGTAGTTGACGATGGTGTGGCGCGAGCGGCCGGCATTCTCGAGGTCGGTCAGGAAGTCGTCGAGGAGGCCCTGGAGGGGCGTGGCGCGGGGGGCTGGCGCGGCTGAGTTGAATATAACGGACAGTTCTCGCCGCGGCCGCGGCCGCTGTAAGTGCTGAATCTTCCGCTTTTCGGGGAGGTAGTTGTCCATTATAAGAATCATTATATGCGCCTCAGCAAGGTTGTCAAGCCGAACTTGCAAGTGACTGCGATTCAGACGTAAGACGCGAGCCGGCAACCTCTCTGCCCGGGGCGGCTTCCTGGGGTCGGGGACAGTGGCACAGGGCATCCTCTTCTTCGACTGCTCCGCTGGGAACAGAAGCGGTGACACGTCACCGCACTCCATAGTCCCCCACGCCCAGTTGGGGGAGGATTGTGGAGTGCGGCATCGCAGATGCCGCTTTGGATGGCAGCGGAGCGGAACCCCGAGCGTGCTTACGTCTGAATCGCAGTGCAAGTGAGAGCGGAAGGCTTGACATCGGCGGCGGGGCCTGTATTGTGTTGTATGGTTGCCAGGGTCGTCGTACACGGTGGCGGAGAGGCAAAGGAGGAAGGATGCGCTCGAGAAGTGCAGTGGCAATTGCCGGGCTGTTGCTCCTGTCGTTCCCGCGGCCGACGATGGCCGAGCGGACGTTGAACCGTGGGCTGCACGCGGTGCCGGCGCCGGGGAAGGTCGTGATTGATGGCGAGCTGGGGGAGTGGGACGCGTCGGGGGCGATCGTGTGCTGCAAGGACGTGGAGCAGTTGCTCGACACGGAGAGCGTGCGGGTGGCGGCGATGTGGGACGCCGAGGCGCTCTATCTGGCCTTCGTGTTCCGCGACTCTACGCCGATGGTGAACAAGATCGATCCCGCCACGATGATCGGCAATGGCTGGCGGTCGGACGCGGTGCAACTGCGCTGCAACATGGCGGGGTTCATCAGCCACGTTGACTGCTGGTACTACACGCCGGGCCGCAAGCCGGCGATGACGATTCACTATGGGCAGGTGGGCGTGAAGGACGCGAAGGTTGGCCGCCCGGCCTATCCCGAGCAGCTCGGGGCGCAGGAGGCGTTCCGCGCGGCGCCCGACGGCAAGGGCTACACGCAGGAGATCAGGCTGCCGTGGAAGGTCATAACCGCCGATGGCAATGTGCCGCCGCGCACGGCCGACTTGCGGTTGGGCCTCGAGATGTTCTGGGGCGACGCCGACGCGCAGAGCTGGCCACGGAGCCGCGTGACCGACAACCTGGCCGATGGCGAGACGCAGACGGATTTCTTCTGGACGAACGTGAAGGCCTGGGGGCGCCTCATCCTCGAGGAGAAAGGGAACCTGAAGCTCCCGCCCCCCGCCTGGATGGCTGGCAAGAAGACTGAGCCGCCCGGCCTCGTGCCGATCACGTTCGAGATGCCCCGCGACGGCTTCGTCTCAATCGCCATCGAGGACGCGGCGGGCAACCGCGCGTGCAGCCTGCTCGGCGGCGCGAAGCTCTCGAAGGGCAATCACACGGTCTTCTGGTCGGGCCTCAGCGACCGCAACGAGCCGCTGCCCCTCGGCAAGTACCGCTGGGTGGGCATCTGCCGCGACGCCATAAACGTCCATTGGCTCATGAGCTTCTATCAGCCGAACCGCTCCTGCCCGTGGGCGAACAGCGACGGCACGGGCGCCTGGGGGCCGGACCACGGGAACCTCCAGTGCGTGGCGAGCGGCGAGGGCCGCGTGTTCCTTGGCGGCCTGGGCGCCGAGGCCGGCTTCCCGCTCTTCGCCCTCGATGAAAAGGGCGATAAGCTCTGGACGGCCAAGGGCGGCGAGCCCGACCACCTGGCCTACGCCGACGGCATCCTCTGGGCCTACACGAGCCGCGGCGACAGCAATTGGCTGGGCATCGCGCCGCGCGGCCTGATGGCCTTCGAGGCCGCCACGGGCCGGTGGCTCGACCTCAAAGGGGCGGATGGGAAGCCGACGAAGCGGCTGGCGCTCCTCGGCGACAAGGAGACGGCCGCCGGCTTCGCCGCGAACCCCAACGGCCTCTACCTCTCAATCAAGGACAAGGCGCTCGTCCGCAAGTTCGACCGCAACACCCTCCAACCCGTCCGTGACTATCGCGTGGCCGACGCTGGGGCGTTGTGTTCCGCGGGCCACGACCGCCTGCTGGTTGCC
>VGYW01000290.1 GCA_016872875.1 Planctomycetota bacterium
ACTACGTGGTGTTGCCCGCGACCCTGGGGGCTTGCTTTGGTCATTGAGCATTCCGGGCTTGGAGATTGTTTGGTGCTTGGCGTTTGGCTCTTGGGATTTCCCGCATTTCGTGAGAAATGCGGGCTAGCTCTTCCGCCCCGGGCCTTTTTTCTTGGGGGGCGAGGGGGCGGGGCTCTGGAAGAGGGGAGGGACGAGCTCCTTGTCCCAGGCGTCGAGGGCGGCAGCAAGGCGCTTGAGGACCTCGGGCTGCTTCTCGGCCAGATTGGTGCTCTCGCGCGGGTCGGCCTCGAGGTCGTAGAGCATGGGGTCGGCCGGGCCGAGCTTGAGGAGCTTCCAGCGCCCCTCGCGGACGGCGTAGTGCGTGCCGCCGCCGGTGCGCCAGAAGAGGCGCTCGTGGGGCGGGCCAGTCCTCTCGCCCAGGAGATGCGGCAGGAGGTCAACGCCGTCTATCTTGCGGTCGGCGGGCGGCTGGACGCCGGCGACGGCGGCCGCAGTCGTGAAGATGTCGAAGCAGATGACGGGGTGCGCGTAGTCCTTGCCCTCGGGCAGGCGGCCGCGCCACTGGACGGCGAAGGGGACGCGGATGCCGCCCTCGCACACGGAGCCCTTCTCGCCGCGCAGGATGCCGTTGGTGGGGCCGAACTTCGTCGGGCCGCCGTTGTCGCTCAGGAAGAAGACGAGCGTGTCGCTCTCAAGCTTCAACTCGCGGAGCGTGGCGAGGAGGCTGCCCACGCCGTCGTCGAGCGCGCTCACCATCGCGGCGTAGGCGCGGCGGGTGGGGTCCTCGATCTTCGCGAACCGGGCCAGGTACTTGTCGGGCGCCTGGAGCGGCGTGTGGGGGGCGTTGTAGGCGAGATAGAGGAAGAAAGGCTTGGCCGCATGCCGTCGGACGAAAGCTTGCGCCTCGCGCGAGAAGGCGTCGGTGAGATACTCCTTCTCCACCACGGGCTGGCCGTTCCGCTCGATGGGGATGAGGTATTCGCGGGTCTCGCCGGCGGGGTTGGCCTTGAAGTAGTCGTGCCCGCCGCCGATGAAGCCGAACTGCTCGTCGAAGCCGCGCTTGAGCGGGTGGTGTTCGGGCGCGGCGCCGAGGTGCCACTTGCCCACGATGCCCGTGGTGTAGCCCGCCTGCTTGAGCAACTGGGGCAGGGTGGTCTCGGTGACGGGCATCCCTGCCTTGCGGTCGCTCGGGTCGTAGACCGGGTTGTTCTCGTGGCCGAATCGCTGCTGATAGCGCCCCGTCAAGAGGCCGGCCCGCGTGGGGCTACAGAAGGGGTGCGACACCAGCCCGTTCGTGAACCGCACGCCGCCCTTGGCGATTGAATCCAGGTTCGGCGTCGGGATGTCCTCACACCCCATGAACCCCGCGTCGCCCGACCCCATGTCGTCGGCGAGGATCACGATGATGTTGGGCTTGCGTCCCGCGGCGGGCGGCTCAGCGCCCAGCGCGCTCCCGCCCCGTGCGGCGACGATGCCAGCCAATCCAGCAACGCTCGCCTTCACGAACTCGCGGCGCGATTGTCCTCTCGCCATTGCCTGCTCCTCAGGGTTCAACGCGCTCCCCACGCTGATAGGTGAACGGAGTCGCCGGCGCTTGGATGTCTTGCTCCCAAAGGGAGCACAGTTGGTTGCCGGCGGCTTCAGCCGCCGGACTCCGGCGCCAAACCAGTGAAGTCCCGAAGGGACGACAGAAAGGGGCGGGCCGCCTCGTCGGGGGCCTCTGCCGTCCCTTCGGGACTGGGCCATGCGTGCGCCCTGATCCGGCGGCTGAAGCCGCCGGCAACCCACTGCTGTCCCTTCGGGACTATGATTCCGCTCCTTTACCCGCGGGCGTACGGCTAATCGAGACGGTCGTTCTCGTCTGGCTCAACATCAGGCACCTTGGCGAGAACCTTCCGGAACTTGGCGAGGCTGCCGCGGGCGGCTTTCGCCTCCAGGTACTCGGCAGCCTCAAGGGCTGCGATCTTCTCGCCCAATGCCGAGGCAAGGAGTTGGTTGATGGACACATGTTCTTTGCGCGCCAGTTCCCTTGCACGCTGGTGGAGGGACTCAGGCAACCTGACGCTCAGTATGCTCATGTCATATCTCCGAGCTCGTGAAGAAACTCCTTCGGGCTGATCACGCGCAGGCCGAACTGGTCGGCGCCTGCAAAGTCCTTCTTGTTGTGGGTGACGATCGCCTCACACTCGGCCGAAACGGCCAGTTCCAGGACCATGTCGTCTTTTCCGTGCCTGAGGAATGGGCGCCACAGGTAGAACACCTTGCAGAGGCGCGCCACTGTGCATAGGTACTCCACGGCATCTTCAGCATCTTGCACTGACAAGATGCTGTTGGCACTGAGAGCCTTAGCCTCCTGCTCGTACTCTAGCACGACAGGCACTGAGAGGGCAATCCCGAATCTGCCTGCGGCCAGGAGCTCTAGTAGGCGAAACGATGCCCCCTTGCGCGAGCGCAACGCCGACACGATCACGTTGGTGTCAAGGACAACCTGGGGCCTGTCCATGATGGTATTATATACAGTACCATACCCCTCCGCAAGTCCCCGTCGTCCTTTGCCGACAGCCCTACCAGCGCATGAGGCGCCGCGCTTGGGGACTGATGCCGTTACGGGTTTGCGAGCGCTTTGCCCAGGGCCTCGACGCGGGCCGCGCCCTCGGAGACGGTGGGACAGAGCCAGCCGCCCTCGTCGTGCTCGTTCCAGGCATAGATGATAACCGCCTGGGCGGGGCATGCAAGCGGGTTCTCCCGCGCCCAGGCGACGGCGCGACCGACGTGCGCGGCCAGCTCGGCCGGCGTGGGGGCCACGTAGTGCTTCTCGATGCCCACGCCCGGCTGCTGCCACTTCTCCCACGGGACGGGGTGCTCGACGCGGGGCCGGCGGTCCCAGCCCGACATTGCGATGGGCACCACGGCCTTGCCCGTGGCCTCGCACTGGTCCCAGAAGCGCTCGGTGTGCTTCGCCAGGTCGGCGTAGGGCGTGCCGTTGCCCGCCGCCTGCGTTGCGTAGGCGCTGAGGGCGTCGAAGCCGAGAGCGTCGGCCAGCTTCGCGCCCCGCGCCGCCGTGAACTCCATGAGGACGATGTAGGGGTTGCCGAGGCCGGCCTTCCGGGCATCGGCGCGGAATCCGTCGAAGAGCTTGCGGGCCCCGCCCTCGCCGCCCCAGGCCTTCAGCCACTCGTCCCTCACGAAGCCCACGTAGAGGAGCGGCCGGCCGCCGAGCACCTTCTGATAGCTCGGCTCGGCCATGAGCTTGAGGAAGCGCTCGACTTTGGGGCGATGGGTGTCGGGCGCCCCCCACCCGCCGCACTCGGTGAGAAGGCAGAAGCGGATGTCGGCCTTGCGGGGGCTGGCGAGGTAGGCATTGAGGGCGAGGCTCATCGGGTTGCCGGGCTCATAGGTTACGAACGCCCAGTAGTCGAGCTCCGCCTGGCGCGCGTAGGCGATCTCCTGGTCAACAATCTCCTGGGTGTAGCCGCGGATCTCCACCCGCGTGTCGGAGACCACCTTGCCGAAGAACGGGATGCGGGAGTGCCAGCGCTTCGGCCCGAGGGCGCGCTCCACCGCCTGCCCCGGCACCCCCTGGTCGCCGTGCCAGGCGTCCCAGCGGATGGCGCCGACAATTGGCCGCGGCGATTCCGGCTCCATCTTCGTCTCCTTCGGCCCCGGTTCCGCGGCCGGTGCCGCGAGTGCGAGGGCGAGTGAAAGAATCAGTGCCCCACTCATGGCGTCCCGCTTACATCGCTGTAGGGATTCAGCCCGAACCAGCGGCGGCTGCCAGAGCCGTTCGAGCGCACGGCGAATGTGCAGGGCTTGCCAGGGGTCAAGAGGTCGGCGGCGAGGGCGACGTAGAAGAGGCCGATGCCGTCGGAAGGCATCGGACGCATGGGGACGAAGTGGAGAGTGACCTTCTTGTCGGCGCTCCGCCAGACCGAGCGGTCCTGGGTGACGTCGAAGGCCAGGACTTCCTTGCCGTTGACGAGGAACGAGAAGCCTTTCGTGCGCGGCTGGCTCACGAAGCCGATGCCGCCGGCGAAGACGAAGGTGGCCATCGCGCCCTTCCAGTCGGCGGGAAGGGAAGCGGTCTCCCACTCGACGAGGTGGCCGGGGGCGGTCTGGCGGCAGATGTGAAATGTCGCGTTGTCCTCGCGGTAGCTCGCCCACGTGTCGGTCTCGCCCTCGTTCTTCACGAGCCGCTGAAAGCCCGAGATGAAGGGCCCTTCGGGCGGCTCCATCGCGGCGACCCGCTGGCGGAGGAAGTCGAGGGGCAGCTCGCCCTTCGGCTTGGGGAACGTGCCCGCGTGCTCGACCATGCGCGCCAGGAGCCATTCCGATTCGGGCCATGGCTCCTTCTGTGTGAGTCCCAGGTTGAGTCCGCTGACGATGAGTGAGCCTTTGCCGAGCCTGGCCTGGAAGAGGAGGGCCTTGCTGCGGCAGAGGCGGTGGACCTCGATGGCGCGGACGAGCACCTCGGGCTGGGAGGGCAGGTTGTCGAGGATGACGGCCTGCGAGCCTTCGACGAGGCGGTGCCAGCCGATGTCGCACCAACCATCGGGCGCCATCTCGCGTGTGACGGGATTGTCGTAGACCACGGTGCCCACGTTGCTGTCGCCCGGCCCGCCGAGCCACCAGCCGGTCTTGAAGCGGTTGCGTTCCGTCGGGAAGAAGCCCTGGGGCCAGAGCATCACGAGGCACGCCCCCTCGGCCACGGCATCGAGCACCTTCTTCGTCGGCTGGTTCATCACATAGACCGCCTCGGCGGGAAGCTTGTCGCCGCCCGGCAGCGGCTTGGCCCCAGCGAGGGGGCCGAAGGACGAGGGGCGAGGGACGAGGGAAGCCGGATCAGCGAACAGCGGCACGTTGAGTTGTGATGCGGGGATGGCTGCGGGGTAGACCCAAGCCGCCCACTCGTTGCGGACCTTGTCTTTGCCAGCGGAGAGCTCCGCCTTGATGGTGAGCAACTGGGGGGTCTGGACGTCGGGCAGCTTGAGGGCGGTGTCGGCGACAGGCGCCACGGCTCCCTGCTTCACTTCCTCGACCACGTTTGTAGTGCGGCCTTCAGGCCGTATCTGGGCGCTACGGGCTGAAGCCCGCACTACGAACTGGGCACCGGCAAGAGCCTGCTCTGAAAAGTTGGAGACGGTGAGCTTGAGGTCGAGCGCGTCGCCGCCGCGGCAAACCGGCGGCAGGCCATCGAGGAGGAGCACGATGTCGCCGACGAAGGGGCGGACACGGTCGGGGGGAATCTCGGCCTTGGGGCGGAAATAGGCGTCCACGATGCCATTCGAGCCGGTCCAGTAGTCCTGGAAAAGCCACCACTGGTGTCCGCTGGCGAAGGGGTTCTTCCGCAGGTCCTCGATGTTGAGCTTGTGGCAGAGGAGGTAGAGCCGCTCGGAGTTCCGCGCCCAGAGCTCGGCCTCGCCGAGGAGGCCGAGCTTCGCCATCTTCTCGCGGGCGGGCGCGAGCCAGAAGGGCTTGAAGTTGTGCTTGAACGCCTCGATCTGGTCGAGGCGGGGGAAGGTGATGAAGTTGCCCATCTCGTGAGAGATGACGGGCTTTTTCGGCTCGCCGAAGCGATGCCTGTCGGGCCGCTCGAGCGGCGTGTGCCCGAGGTCGAACATGTAGACGAAGAAGTCGAGGGTCGGGCGGTCGCGCTTGCCATCGAGCCAGCTCCCGCCGCTGAGGCCGTTGCTGTCTATCACCGGCCGTGTGGGGTCGAGGTCCTTGGCGATGCGATAGAGTTCGGGCGCGAGGGGCACGCCGTCCCACATTTCGTTGCCCATGCACCAGTCGAGGATGCACGGGTGGTTGCGGAAGCGGCGGATGACGGCGGCCCACTCCTGCCGGTAGAGGTCGAGGGCGGGGCCTTTGGCCTTCTGGTAGTAGTTGAGATAGGCGATGGGCAGCTCGGGCGAGATGAGCATGCCCACCTCGTCGGCGGCGTCGTAGTACTCGGGCGGCAGGAAGTGGCTGTGGTGGCGGACGTAGTTGAAGCCGTAGCTCTTGATGAGCTTGAGGCGCTTGAGGTAGACCGCCCTGTCGGACGGCGCGGCCATGGTCTCGGGGTAAACGCCATCGTCGCCGTAGCCGTGGAGGAAGACGCGGTTGCCGTTGAGCAGGACGTGCGGCCCCTTGATCTCAATGACGCGCAGGCCGAAACGGGTCTCGACGCTGTCGAGCACCTCCTCGCCCCGCACGAGCGACAGGCGGGCGGTGTAGAGGTCGGGGTGATTGTGCGACCAGAGCTTGGCTCCGGGGATCTGTGCGCGGATGCTGATAGGCCCCTTGATTCCGGAGTTGGCCTGGGCCACGACACGTCCACCAGCGTCCACAATGTCCACCCTCAACGTGGCGTCAGGGGCCTCTTCGTCGGGGTTCACCCTGAGGCCCGCCGTAATGGTGCACGAGGCCGGGTCGAGCCTCGGCTGGACGAAGAGGTCCTCAAGCCATGCCTCGCCGCGTGCCTCGATGGCCACGTGGCCCCAGATGCCCCCCCAGGCGGTGAACATCTCGTCAATGATGTCGAAGCAGCCGGCCAGCGTGTCAACGTCCCATCGCTGCTTGGAGTCCACGCAGACAGCAATGGTCGCGGCCTCGCCGGGCCGGGCGAACTCGTTTATCTGGTGCTCGATTGGCGAGAGATAGCCGACGTGCTCGCCGAGGCAGGCGCCGTTCACCCACACCTTGGCGTAGCGGTGGACTCCGCCGATGGTGAGGAAGAGCTGCTTGCCCTTCCATTCGGCGGGGATGGGCACCTGGCGGCGATACCAGCCTTTGCCCACGAAGTTGTGCTTCAGCTTCGGCGTCTCGGCCCCGAAGCCCTGGGCGTCCCACGCCCCGGGCACCTGGATGGTGCTATCGAAGGGCGCCTTGGCGTCGAACCACTGCTCCTTCTCACCCTCTTCCTTCGGGTCAAGCTTGAACTGCCACGTGCCGTCGAGCGAGATGGTCGGCCGCCCCGCGGCGCCCGCAGCCGCGGCCAGAGAGATGAGCAGCGGGATTCCAGATGCCAGATTCCACATTCCAGATTCCCCCTCGATGCTGGGTGCAGGCAGGGATTGTGGATGCGTTCCGAAGCCCCAAAGGGGCGTCATGGTAGAGCCCAGGGCAACGCCCTGGGTCCGGTGGCGCCCGTGGGCAAGCCCTGAAAGGGCGAGATAGGCCCCCTCTATGCCGCCCTTTCAGGGCTGAGCCTGGGGTGGCCGCGTTCCCAGGGCGTTGCCCTGGGCTTTGCCATACGAGCCTTTCAGGCTCCAGAGAAGACCCGCCCACCTACAATCCCGGCTCGCACCCCGTCAATCCTGGCTTGTGGGTGGGAGAACAACGCGGCTCCATTCGGCCTGCCAGGCGGCGTGGCGGGGGTCGGCCGCGAGCTTGCCGAGAAGGTCGGCGCGGTCGAAGACTGGGATGAAGCGCGCGTGGCCGAGGTCGAGCCAGTCCCGGACGGCCTCGTGGATTTCGCAGGGGCAGCGGGCGCCCTTCCCGCACGCGCTGAAGAAGATGAAGATCGCCTCGGCCTGCGTGGGGGTGAACGGCCCCCTGTGGGACCAATGGCCTCCCCCTTCGGCGTCCGAGTCGGGCTGCCAGGAGGCCAGGGAGAGCGCCCGGCAGGCCTCGCACTGGAGGAGATGGTGCGTCTCGTCGTCGCCGGCGATGCTGTCGAGCTGGAAGGCGGCGAGGCCCGCATTGTTGAGGTGGCCGCACTGCCCGCACGGGATTCGCGGGGCCTCCGGAGCAGTTGGCTCGCAGGGGGCCTGCGGCGCGGCCTGCTGCGGAGCCTGCTCCGCGGGCGGCAACTCGGGCAGAAGGGCCCGCTTCCACCGCTTCAGCCATTCGGGGTAGTCGGGGCTCGCCTTCACCTTGTCCAGGAGGTCCTGGCGGTCGAAGACCGAGCGGGTCGAGCGGTAAATCCAGTCCCGCACCGCCTCGTGGAACTCGCAGGGGCAGTCCTTCAGGGAGCGGTCCGGGCAGGCAAAGAAGAACAGGAAGAGGGTCTCGGCTTGCTCGCGGGTATAGGGGCCGTCGTAGTAGAGGTGCCCCCCGTCATACCAGGAGTCCTCCCAGGTCACGATGCTGAAGGCGCGGCAGCGGTCGCACTGAAGGAGGAACATGCACTCGTCGTAGCCGAAGCTGTTCTCCACGTGGAAGCTGGTTATGCAGGCATCGTTCATGTGCCCGCAGACCTTGCACTTTATCTCTGAGAGTTCGCCGCTCACTTCGGGCCTCTCTAGCGCTTCTTGAGGGTGAAGGAGATGCCCGCGCCGCCCACCGCGGTGAAGAGGGTCTCAAGGTTGGGGTCAGTGGTGATTGCCTTCAGGTAGTCCTGCATCTCGCCGCTGGCGCTGGAGGTGTTGTGTGCGAGGATGAGGCCGCCGGGCCGCACGAGGGGCAAGAGCTTCTTCAGGTAGTCCCCGTAGCCCGCCTTGTCGGCGTCGAGGAACACCAGGTCAATCGGGCCTTTGAGCTCGGCGACCTTCTCGTGGGCGTCGCCTTCGACGATGGTGGCGATTTCGGCGACGCCGGCGCGCTTGAAGTTCTCGCGTGCGAGTGCGGCGCGGCCGGCGTCAATCTCGTGCGTCGTCAGCTTCCCGCCGGTCGTCCGCAGCGCGAGGCAGAACCAGATGCCGGAGTAGCCGTTGGAGGTGCCGATTTCGACGACGTGCTTGGCCCCGACGGCCTCGGCGAAGAGGCGGAGCATGCGTCCGTCCTCGCGCGGCACGTTCATCATGCCCGCCGACTGGTTCTGCCGCATGTCGGCCAGGATGTCGAGAATCTTCTTCTCCGCGTCGTCCTTGGGCGCGGGGGCGGTGGCCACGGGCGCGATGCGTGGCGGGCGCGCCGGCCCATCGCCGCTCAACCCCACGCTGCCGACGAGCAGACCCCCGGCCACGCACAGTGCCGCCAGCCATTTCGCCATCGCCGATTCCTTTCTGTAAGAGCATCCGGCCCTGAACGATGAAAGCCATTTTACATGGCCGCCGCGTGCGTTCAAGTGCCGTCCCTCGTCCACGCGGGGCACGGAGGCCCCGCCCACGGCACGGTGAGCCCGCCCACACAGCCTAGCCCATAGCGCGTTGGGGCGGCGCCGGGTCCGCTTTACAATACAGGCATGGGTGCGGCCAATACTCGTCCCGCTGCTGGCCGAAGGGGTCGCGAATGAGGAAGCTCAACTGGCGTGTGAAGCTGGGCATCGGCCTCGTGCTCCTGTCGGCGGCGCTCTACCTCATCCACTGGCTGATCTACCGCGACGCGAAGCACATCTTCATCTACCTGCTCGGCGACATCGCGTTCATCCCGATAGACGTGCTGATCGTGACCCTGATCATCCACGCCCTCCTTGTGTCCCGCGAGAAGCGGGCGCTGCTACAGAACACGAATCCCTTCGACCCCACGGCGAGGCCCGAGGCCGCGTGAGGCCCCCCTGCCGAGTGTGGTCCCCAGTTCTGGTAGCCAACGGTTTCCCTGCCTTCTCGTGCTCGCCCTCGTCGTCGTCGTCGCGTCCGGTGGCTTCTTCCCGCCAAAGGAGAATCGAGGACGACGACGCCAACGACGACGATTCAGGATGCAGCCGGGCGCCAGGATCGGGGGCCACACTCGGTCCTGCCCGCAGAAATGAAAGGGGCCGCTGAACGCCAGCGGCCCCTCTGGTGTCCTCAGCGGCGAAGGAGAGGGAAGCCCCCCTACTTCTTCTCCTCCTTCTTCGGCTCGGGGGCCGGGGCAGGAGCGCCGGCGACCGGCGGCATCGGGTTGTGGCCGCGGCCCAGGTAAGCGCCGCCCCTGGCGGGCGCCTTGGCGCCCGCCTTGGGCGCGCTCGGCAGGTCGAAGAGCTCCTTGCGGAGCCTTGCGGCGTAGCTGGAAACCTCGAGCTTCTCCTCCCACGGCCAGAGCCCGTAGCGGTAGCCGTCGTCGCGCGCGGGGTCGAGCCCGATGAGTCCCGCGGCCAGGTCAATGGTCTGTGCGTAGTTGATGTTCCCGACGAAGCCCACCCAAACTAGGTGGAGGTAGTGTATTCATGACGGCTTCCAGGCGGGTCGGCCCAGCGGCCCGGTCAGGAGCCCGAGCACGGCGGTCCCCTGGGCGCTCACGGTCGCCAGGTCGTCCTTGTCGTAGTCGCCGAAGGCCAGCTCCTCGTAGCACCAGGCGACGGCGCCGGCGTTGGCCGTGTAGAAGGGCACCCAGCCGACGTTGCCGCCGCCGATCCCGGCGAAGTAGCCCTCTGTCATGCCGAACCCTGCGCCGCCCACCGAGACGCCGTTCGCGTAGAAGCAGAACTGCGGCTCCGCGGAGAACGTCATCCCGACGTCCCCCAGGTCCAGCACGTCCATCCCGCGGTCGGCGAGGTAGCTGCCGATGGCCTCGCCCACCCCCTTCGCCTCGAGGAGACTCCTCGAGCAGCCCTGGGACGCCACGAGCGCCAGGGCCACCAACAGCACCCCTCCCGCCCGCCAAGCCACGCGCCGCACGCTCATACGGTGCTCCTTTCCTTCGAGACGCCACGGGGAACGGCACGGGGACGACCGCATATATTGTACTACTAGCCCGGCAAAGTCAACAAAAAATCCGAAGGGGGCGCGGGCTTGACAAGACGGGCTTGATTTCCGAACATGGGGGCATGAGGAGAGCGTGCCATATCTTGACAGCGTCCCAAGTCCTTGAGATCGTGGGTGTGCCTGCGGCCGGTCCGTCGGGGGCTTTGCCCCCGAACCCCCAGGATTTTCCGCTTTCGGGCCG
>VGYW01000291.1 GCA_016872875.1 Planctomycetota bacterium
CAACGCCTTCAGACGCCGTGCATCCATGGTCGTTCTCTCCGGGGCTCTCTGGCCTGAAAACAGTCCCCCCGGAGTACTTAATCGGGGAAATCCTCGAAAACTTTAGGCCTTTTTTAGCGTTGTAGTGCTAGGGCCATCCAACAATCGATAAAATGCCGGCCGATCGTGTCCGGGTAGTAGTCAACGTAACCATGCATTTCCAATACCCCCCGAACTTCCCCGCGCGCGTAGTCAAGCGCGCTCTTGGCGGCGCGCCCTCGCGGAAGAGTACCAAGGGTTCGGAGTTGCATGAACAACAGCCTAACCCCGAGACGGTTTCGTTCGTATTCGCCACAGGCACGGGCAACGATCCGCCATGCTCGACGGAATGGCAAGTCTGATTGAAGGCGACAGGCGGAGACCCCCGCCGCCACGGGCAAGAGGCCAAGGCTAAGCTCACAATAGTCCTCCGGTCGAGCGTAATGAACGCCTACGACAGCGGCAACCGTGGGAAACGAAGCCATGCCCTCCCCCGTGGGGGCAAAGCGCGCCCACACTTCTCGCAGGCGGCCGTCGCTGAGCTGCTGAGCTATCTGCTTCTGAAGACCCAGCGAGCCAGAGGGAAACCGGACTTCTCGCTCAGTGATACGGAAAGTTCGCCTACCCGTTTCTCGGTCTAGCTCTGTCCTAGGAAGGCTTGCGACGCAAGGGGTTAGGCCCTCGTATGCCTGGGCGATCGTGTCCTTGGGCTCGTCGAGGATGAAGGTCTTCTCGATCAGAGCGGCCGCGGCGTGATAAGGGATTTCGGCGACGGTTTCGCAGCGGAGCTCTTTGCGGATGAGGGCAATTCGCTCATTGGCCTCGTGGGTGTGCCAGGGGGGGACGGGGCCGGCGACGAGGGTGTAGGGCTTGGCTTTGTCGCGGTCGAAGAGGCCGGACTTTTTCATGAAGTACTTGGTGCCGTAGATGCTCTGGTCGTTGAGGCCGGTGCAGATGACGAGGGCGTCGCAAAGGGGGCCGATGCAGAGGCCGGCGACTTCGTTGAGGCCGGTGCGGGAATCCACGAGCACAATATCATACGCGGCCCAGACCTTGTCGCGGAGGGTGAAGAGGATGTCGCCCTTTGTCCTGAAGCGGGCGTTGATGAAGTACTGGCGGACGTGGTTTCCGAACCAGTGCCTCGGCCCGCCGGTGTCGAAGACGCCCTGGAGGTCGAGCATGTCCATGCGCTGAAGGTAGTTCTGGCTCGGCTCGGCCTCGGGGGCTTCTTCGGGCTCGACGGGGTCGAGGGTGGCGGGCAAGAGGTCGAGCCGCCCGGTGCGGTAGGGGATGACCTTGTCCTTCCACTTGTCGGGCAGGGGGATGGGGACGACGTATTCGGCGAGCGACTTTGGGAGTTCGGGCGGCTTGGGCTTCTTGTCGATGGGGTCCCAGTTGATCGTGCTCTTGGCGTGGAGGAGGAGGTCGAGGGCGTCCTTCGTGACCGTCTTGGGGCGGCTGCGCACCTGCTCGCGGAAGAAGTGGGTCATCCCGGGGGCTTCGAGGTCGAAGTCCACCATCAGCACGCGCCAACCGTCGCGCGCGAGGACGTGTGCGACGTTGACAAGCGCCATCGTGCGCCCCACGCCGCCTTTGTAGGAGTAGAAGGTGACGACTTTGGTCATGGGGCATGCCTCAGGCGCTCAGTGCCCATTCCGGCTTCAAGCCTGCGCCGGCAATCGCTGGACGAGGAAGACGGGATGGCAGGGGCGCTGGCTCGCTTGCGCTCGCCGCCAGGTCGCCCCAGCCGAAGATGCGGAACCACTTGGCCAGGTGCGCCGACGCGGCTCTCGAAAGCTGTGGTAGCGCGTAGCGAAGCTGCTCGAGCACTTGCCGTCGCCGGTCCGCGTCGTCCATGACATCAGCGAGGACATCAATGATCTGCTGCGCGTGCTTCTGGTTCCTGATGCCTTCAGGCAGATACGAGAACGCGGCGTCCAGCTCCCCCAGGGTGAGGAGGCCGCGGAAGACGATCCCGGGGAAGCGCTCCTTGACCGCTTCCGGGAGATGCAGCCAGAACTCACGCTCTTCTGCCCAGTTCATGTCGAGGAGCGTGCGCAAGAGCGCCACATGGCATCGCGGCCCGTCGTCAGTTCCCTTGAGCCACAGGCCCCTGCGGGCAATGGCGATCAGGGTGTCCTTCACGCGCACGTCCTTGATGTCCGCGAGGTCAATGAAGAAGCAGAGCCACTCGATAGCGTCGGAGGTCCAGCCGGGGCCAGGGATTTCCTCCAGGAGGCCCACCGTGGCCTGCACGAGCCGGCTCTCGAGGGCGTCGTCGGCCTCCTTCCAGAGGGCGAGCGGCAGATCGGGGGGCAGTTCCGCCTCTCGGGTGGCAGAGTCGGCGGCGTAGGGGCCAATGCCCTGGAAGCGACCGCGAAGGAACTCCCGGAGCTTGTTGGTTGGCGCCTTGACAAGCCATTCTTCCATGTTCAGTCCACCACGAAGCTGATCCTGACCGCCAGGTCCCGCCCAGTAACGGGGGCGTGGACCACCTCTGGCAGGCCATCGGCGGCAGCGAACGCGCCGGTCCCGCCGCCATCGGCCGACAACGGCCTTGTGCGGCCGCCCGGTCGCCAGAAAGGATTACTCGCGCCGGCGTCCCACGCGGTCGGCTTCTTGGCCTTCTGTCCGCGAGGTAGGCGATGTCCCCACTGGACGAGTCGCTCCTTGGAGCTATGGTACTTCCCCAGGCCGAGAATGTCAACCGTTGCCGCACGGCCTGAAGGGAGGCCGCGGAGAGGGTCGTCCGGGACGGAGGGGTCGTAGAATGACCACATGGCATCTACATGCGGGGCCGCGAGCCTCAAGTCACCCAGCACGTCCTGCTGGTCCCGCAACGATGCCCTGTTGATGATATGCTCACGGACCCCCGGCCTCCGGCGCGAGCCAGCTCTGCCGGCCTTCTGGTACAGCTTGTTCAGGCCATCGAACGCCCAGACGCGCCCGAGCAGGCGGCCGGCTGACTGCGGATTCCCTGGACCCTCCATCTTGTGCCTGCGGCAGAACTCATCTGCCACAACCTTGAGGTCCGCATCGGGGTCAGCCTTCCCCTTCAGTAGCTCGCCCAACAGATCAACGCGGCTGGCGGGGCGCGATGGCGGGGCAGTGTCCGGGATCAGTGGGTCGGAGTCCTGGTTCTCATAGACTTGGTGGGCATTGGGCGGGTAGTCGGCGCACTCAAGGCCCTTGCGCAGCTCGCCGAGAACCTGGTCAGCTTCCCGCTGGCGGGCGGCGTCCCAGCCCGATCGTCTGATGGCGTCTTCGAACCCCACCGTTCGCTCCCCGCCTGCTACCCAGGAACACGTGAAGCCGCGGCCAGTATGGTAGTGGAGGGGCGAGCATGAGTCAAGCAGGCACCCGCGAATGGGTCGCGGGTGCCTGCGGGGATCGAGGACGAAGGACGAGGACGAGGGACGAGGACGATTACATGCCAAGCCACTTGGCGATGATGGGGGCGTACTTGACGGTGACGCCGGCGAAGACGACGGCGACCATGCTCATGAGCTTGATGAGGATGTTCAAGGAGGGGCCGCTGGTGTCCTTGAAGGGGTCGCCGACGGTGTCGCCGACGACTGCGGCCTTGTGGCAGGCCGAGCCCTTGCCGCCGTGCTGGCCGCCTTCGATGTACTTCTTGGCGTTGTCCCAGGCGCCGCCGGAGTTGGCCATCATGACGGCGAGGGTGAAGCATGAGGCGAGGGCGGTCGACCGCCGCGCCCTTCGGCTCAGATGGCCATCAGGAAAATACAAAGCTCAGGTCTGACCCCGCCCCCTGCTCTGCCGTCCCCCGGAAAGAACGTGGCGAAGAAGGAGGAACGGCAACCCGGAGTTCAGCTTTCCTCCAGGGATTCACCCTCTTTCGGAGGGGTGCCCTGCACCTTCTTAGCTTTCTGCATAACTGAGCGGAACGATATTCCCCTAGCCTTCGCAATGCTGTGGATTGCAGCCAGGGACTTCCCGAGGGTCTCGAGGTCATCGTCCTTCTCGAGCCACTCCATTGAGCAGCCCGCCTCCTTCAACTGTTGGTAGACCAGAGCAACGTGCTGGAGTAGGTTCCTGGCTGTCTTTGCCACCTCAGGTACCGGCTCTACGTTCTCAAAGAGCAGGTTATCGTCCGGGTCCCGAAACTCCACGTGCATGAGAGGGATCCCACCTGGGATGTGGTATGTGCAGTGGGAGCTGATGCTGCCTACCGGGTTCTTATACATGTCGCGCGGAGTGAGAGCCAACCCAAAAGGGCGCAACTGTTCTGCGACGAGCTCGAGCGGGGCTTTCCAAGAAAGCACCCAATCCGCCACCTTCTTTAACTCAGGGATCTCTGTTGGCGATCGCTCCAACCGTCCTCTTCCCGCATCAGCCAGAGCGAAGATCAACCGCGCGCCCTCTCTAGGCAAGTGTCGGATGCGCTTCGCAGCTTCCGAGGCTTCAGCGGCGTCCGCAATTGCCTTCTTTTCCGCTTCATGGGTCGCGAAGTACTCTAGGAGCTTCCTCGCATCCGGGCCTGCGGTTGTACCCTTATTGGCCACTTTCATGCCTTTCCTCCAGGGCAGCCCTTAGGGACCAACGCCTCCAAGCTCTGTGCAGTCTTGGGCTCGTGGGCGGTGAAAAGGGGTCCGTACTGCAGCGGAATCCCCTTGTAGACGGTGAAGGGCGCCGGTTCAACAAGGCGCTCCGCCTTCTGCAGTATGTTCTGTTTGGCTTGGAGGTCATTCAATAGCAGAGGCTTCTGAATGGAGTCCTGAAAGCCCTCCGCCACTGGGCTGAAGACAGGTTCATACGGAGGCTCAGCGCCCTCAAAGGCGGGGTCAGCTCCGTTCGCGACCAGCGCGTGGTCGAGGGCCTCCTTTAGGTCGGGAGGATACCTGCGCGCCATGCAACGCAGAATGGCCTGTACGGAAGTGCCGCCGTTGTTGCCCGCGTGGGCCTTCAGAGCGGTGAAGATCATCTGGTCCAGGTCACGCTCGCGGTCCCCCGCTGGGCAGTGATGCCACCAGTCTTTCAGGTGGCGGGCCTCCTCGCGGAACGACGTTCCGACAGCGAGGAGGGCCAAGGTGGCGTATCTTGGGATCATCAGCAGGGCCTCCCATGCCTCGCGGGAGGCGGCGGAAGGGAGGCCGGGGCACTGGACCATGGCAGCAAAGACGATTTCCTTGGCTTGTTCGTAGCCGCCCCAACGCTTCTCCAGCCTATCGGAGTCCGCGGCGAGTTCCCGGACCTCCCTCGCGAACCACGGCCCTGTGGTGGGCAGAGGGGTCAGCTCGCATAGCGCGACTAGGCTGCCAAAGTAACGGGGAACTCTTGGGGCCACTTTGCGCGCCCGTTCAAGCAGCGATAGGACCGCCCTTGCGATGAAGCAGGAGCCGGGGTGGACAAGCCCGGCATCCCGCAGGATTCCTGCGACCAGGGCCTCGGGGTCCTCGTCGGAGCGCAGGTCAATGGGGAAGTACGGGTCCGTCCCGGAAAGCCGGGCTCTGAGCCATTCAGTCACCCAACGCTGGCCCGCCTGCGCGAAGCACTCCGGATCAAGAGTCCCGTCTTTCCTGATCGTTGGCTTGAAGGCGTCCTGTGTCACTTCTGGATTCTCCCGACCAACCTTGGCGCGCGATCAAGGACGCGGAGGGAGTTGTTCCTATGGACAATCTCCGGTTGAGGGCTGTGCTTCCCAATGGGCCTGGTCCAGCCGGTGCATGTCTCCGGGGCGCCAGGGTTGGGAGGGATCTCTTTGGCAGGCTCGAAGAGCGGGTGATCGCCCGCGTCAGCGACGGTCGGGAAGCGGTGGTTCCGCACGGAGTCAGTGGGGTAGGAAAACTCGACCATAGCCTCGTCCACACTCACGGGGCTGGACGCAGCCGGGAGAGCCAGGGCTTGTGCCATGTCCAATGCGTCGCCTCTCGGCGCTCCGCCAGGGTGATCGAACGTTGCGAAGACACACCCGGCTCTCCCCAGCGTGTCACCCTTCGTGAGCTTGGACGGGTCCCACGCGGATGCGAGGCGCCTGGAAGCTTCGTCCGTGTCCATGGCTCCTGCCTTGAGAAAGCGGCGCGCCCGAGGTCCCAGCATGCGCTCCAGGAGTTCCCCGGCAGTTCTGGTGCTGGCTCGATAGCGGAGAAGGCCATTCGGAAGGTGCGGGCGGGGGATCCGCAACCCCCTTAGCTGGTGCGCCGTGCAGGCGGCTGCATGGCTTCGGCATCGTTGTCTATCGGTCTTGCCCTTGGCGTGGCCTGTAGCACACCGGCGCAGAAACGAGGCGCACTCCCTGGGCACGCCGAATCCCTCATCACCTACGAGGTGCGATTCGCGCTGGAGGTTCCCGACCAACCTGGGGCCGCCAGCCATGCTCCCAAGCCAGGCCCCGAACGCCAAGAATGCCTTCGCATCGCCTGAGGAGAGCGCAGCCAACGCTTCTATGAAGAGCTTGGAGGGCATAGGCTTCTTCTCAAACGGCCAGGAAGAGAGGGCTTCCCCCCTCACGCGAACGCCTCTAGCATACTACCCCACAGGCAGGCTGTCAAGCGACAACCCTCAGACGAGACTGCGCCCGCGCTTGGCACGAAGGCGCCGGCACCCGCGACGGGTCGCGGGTGCCTGCAACAACTCCACGACGAGGGACGAAGGACGATGGCGATTCACATGCCAAGCCATTTGGCGATGATGGGGGCGTATTTGACGGTGACGCCGGCGAAGACGACGGCGACCATGCTCATGAGCTTGATGAGGATGTTCAAGGAGGGGCCGCTGGTGTCCTTGAAGGGGTCGCCGACGGTGTCGCCGACGACCGCCGCTTTGTGGCAGGCGGAACCCTTGCCGCCCATCTGCCCGCCTTCGATGTACTTCTTCGCGTTGTCCCACGCGCCGCCGGAGTTGGCCATCATGACGGCGAGGGTGAAGCCGGCAGCCAGGGCGGAGGCTAGAAGTCCGACGACGCCCGCGACGCCGAGGAGGAGTCCGACGGCAACTGGGATCACCAGGGCGGAGAGTGCGGGGAGGACCATGGCGCGCTGTGCGCCGCGGGTGGAAATCTCGACGCACTTGGCGTAGTCGGCTTTGGCTTCGGGCTTCCCTTCGCGGAGGCCAGGGACGTCGCGGAATTGTCGGCGGACTTCTTCGACCATGCGGGAGGCGGCGCGGCCGACGGCTTTCATGGCGAGGGCACAGAAGGCGAAGGCGAGCATGGCGCCGATCATCATGCCGGCGACGACGCGGGGGTTGAGGAGGGTGCCGTCGTAGAAGGCCATGAATTGGCCAAGGGTGACTTGGGCTGCGGGGGTGAGTTTGTTTTCGGAGATGGCGGTTTTGATGGCGTCGGGGGTGGGGGCGGCGGCGAGCTCCTTGTCGCGGCGGATGTCTACGTAGGTCTCGATGCCGCCTTCGGCGAAGCGGTCTTTGCCGGCGATCTTGTGGTAGTAGACGTGGTCGCCTGCGTGGCCGAGGCCGCCTTCGGCGGTGGTGTGGACTGAGGCGGCGTCGCGCGCCATGAAGCGCATGCCGGCGCGGATTTCTTCCATGTAGGCGGCGATGAGTGCGAGTGCGGTGAGTGCGGCGGAGGCGATGGCGAAGCCTTTGCCGGTCGCGGCGGTGGTGTTGCCGAGGGCGTCGAGGGCGTCGGTGCGCTGGCGGACTTTCGGGTCGAGGTGGCTCATCTCGGCGTTGCCGCCGGCGTTGTCGGCTATCGGGCCGTAGGCGTCGGTGGCGAGGGTGATGCCGAGGGTTGAGAGCATGCCGACTGCGGCGATGCCGATGCCGTAGAGGCCGAGGGGGATGGCGCCTGGGCCGGCGCCGAAGCCGCCGGCGAGGCCGAAGCTGGCGACGATGCCGATGGCGACGACGACGACGGGAAACCAGGTGGAGAGCATGCCCTGGGCGATGCCGGCGATGATGACGGTGGCGGGGCCGGTGTTGGCCTGGGCTGCGATTTCCTGGGTGGGACGGAAGTCGGCGGAGGTGGAGTATTCGGTCCATTTGCCGATGAGCCATCCGCCGGCGAGTCCGACGAGGATGGAGCCCCAGATGCCGAGGTGGCCGGGGAGCATCAGGTAGACGACGAGGCCGGAGAGTGCGGCGATGCCCCAGGCGGAGAGGTTGACGCCGCGGGCGAGGGCCTTGAGGAGCTCTTTCTGGGTGGCTTGCTCGCCCGAGCGGACGAAGAAGCAGCCGAGGACGGAGAGGAGGTTGCCGACGCCGGCGATGGCCATGGGGCAGAGGATGAAGGAGAGCTGGAGGGCGGTGGTGCAGTTGGGGAGCGTGGTGGCGGCGGCGACGCCGAGTGCGGCGGTGGAGAGGATGGAGCCGCAGTAGGATTCGTAGAGGTCGGCGCCCATGCCTGCGACGTCGCCGACGTTGTCGCCGACGTTGTCGGCGATGACGGCGGGGTTGCGGGGGTCGTCCTCGGGGATGCCGGCCTCCACCTTGCCGACGAGGTCGGCGCCGACGTCGGCGGCCTTGGTGAAGATGCCGCCGCCGACGCGCGCGAAGAGGGCCTGGGTGGAGGCGCCGACGCCGAAGCAGAGCATGGTGACGGTGATCTCGACGGGGGTCATGGGCTGGAAGAAGGTCCAGCCGGTGGCGGTGTGGAGCCAGGGGACGAGTTGGTAGAGGATGAGGAACCAGAGGCAGATGTCGAGGAGCCCGAAGCCTACGACGATGAGGCCCATGACCGCGCCCGAGCGGAAGGCGATCTGGAGGCCGGCGTTGAGGCTGCCCTGGGCGGCGTTGGCGGTGCGGGCGGAGGCGTAGGTGGCGCTCTTCATTCCGAGGAAGCCGCAGAGGCCGGAGAAGAAGCCGCCCGTGAGGAAGGCGAAGGGGACCCAGACGGATTGCACTTTGAGGCCGAAGGCAAGGAAGGAGAAGATGAGGCAGACGACGATGAAGACGATGGCGACGACGCGGTACTGGCGGCGGAGGTAGGCCATCGCCCCTTCGCGGACGTAGCTGGCGATCTCCCTCATCCTGTCGGTGCCCTCGGGCTCGCGCATCATCCGCTTGAAGAAGATGAGCGCGAAGAGGAGCGCGACGGCGGAGCCGCCCGCCGCCAACGCCCACCAGCCCCACAGGGCGCCGACGCCCTCGGCAGGCGCCGCCGCTTCCTCAGCAGCCCCTCCCAGCGCCAACGCGGACGGCAATCCTAACAATCCGGCCCACAGACCCCTGAGCACTTGAGCCTCCTTACCCCGGGTTGAGAGAGAGAACGCCGGCGCATCACGAGGTTCTCAGCCGAGCTACACCTCGAGCCGGCCCGGCTTCCCCAACGCGGGCCGCGCGCCACCCTGGGGCACCACACCGGAGCGCATCACCTCCCGTAGGAGGGGGTTGCCTCGGCCTTCTGTGCCCGCTTGATCATCTTGCGCTCCTTGCGGCGCTTGCGCTCGCTCGGCTTCTCGTAGTACGAGGACCGCTTGATGTCTTTTATGAGACCCTCTTTTTCGCATTTCTTCTTGAACCGCTTCAGGATCTTCTCAAGCGGCTCATTGCCACTTCCGCTGACCTTGATCATGCGCGCCTCGCACCCCTTTCGCTATCGGAATGGTCTGGTCTCCTGGCCCAGCAGCCGGCGGCCGCCCACAACTGGCGGCCTCTCCCGACTGCCAGACAACTCCTGGCAAACGGGCAATCTGTCCTGGTGCGGGAACCATCCGCCCACGGCCCACCTTCGCAGGGGCAGCCACAAGGGTTGCCCGTACATGGCCTGTGCCGCAGGTTGGGTCTCCGCAACAAGAGCTAATTATATGAAACCGGCGCCGTTTTGCAAGCCGCGCTGTCCGAGTTCGCAGGATGCAGCAGTTTGCGCTAAAATAGAAGACGGGTTGCCTGGGTGACTTTGCCAATGCTGCGAACTTCTCGCTATCCGCGCCCCACGGCCATTCTCGCCATCGCCCTGATGTCGGCCTCCGCCTCCGCGGGCGAGGCGCCGTCCGCGGCGCAGGAGTTCATCCGCGCCCTCGATGCCCCCGACTCCGCGGCGGCGCGGCGGCAGGAGGCCTGGCAGAAGCTCACCGAGTCGGGCAAGGCCCCGCCCAGGGCGGTCGCCGCGGCGGTCGAGAAGGCGCGCGACCGCGCCTGGCAGCGGCTCTCGCAGTTCATCGGCACCCTCCAGGGGAGGAAGCCGGTCGCCGGCCTCCGCGCCGCCGTCGCCCCGCACCAGGCCAAGGTCCGCGACGTGGTGAACGGCGCCGCCTTCAGCAAGGAGAAGCTCGGCGCCGCGATGGCCCCTATCGAGAAGGCCATCGACGCCGCAGCCGTCGCCATGGAAGAGGCCGAGCGCTTCAAGCCCCTCAGCGAAACCGTCCACGAGATGGAGACCTACGCGGCCGGCTGCGGCCTCCGCATCGGCTGGAACGAGGAGCTGCGCGACGTCCTCATCCGCCTGGCCCTCGTGGCCCAGCACGCAGGCGGCGCCAAGTGGCGCCCGACCCTCGACGCCAACCGCGAGCTTGGCGCCTGCATTGACCCCGCCGAGCACGCCTGCATCGAGCGCCTCAACATCCACCGCATCCTCCTCGGCCTCCCCCCCGCCGAGATTGACCTCCGCCTCGTCATCGCCGCCAAGAAGCACTCCGAGGAGATGGCCGCCAGGAACTACTTCTCCCACGACTCCCCCACCCCCGAGCTCAAGACCCCCTGGCAGCGCGCCGCGCGCGAG
>VGYW01000292.1 GCA_016872875.1 Planctomycetota bacterium
AAGCGGGGCGATTCAATGGGCGTGAAACGCCCCCTTCGGGGGCTTGGATGGGGGGGACGCGCGATCCCAGGGCTCCCTTCGGTCGCCCTGGGCTACGGCTGGGTCGCCCGCGTCGGCGGGCTACAAGCCCCCGAGATGTGGGCAAAGATCAGGGCTTCGCCCTGGGCTGATATAGTACGATCCGTTCGGAGCTTCAGAGCCGAAGAGCATTACCAGCGATCCCAGGGCTCCCTTCGGTCGCCCTGGGCTACGGCTGGGTCGCCCGCGTCGGCGGGCTACAAGGCCCCGAGATGTGGGCAAAGAGCAGGGCTTCGCCCTGGGCTGCGATAGTACGCTCCATTCGGAGCTTCAGAGCCGAAGAGCATTACCAGCACTGGGGGCCGTACTCCTGGTTCGTAGTGCGGGCTTCAGCCCGTTTCCTGGCAGCCACGAGCCGCGAGCCACGAGCGCCGAGCCAAAGAGAACAGAGGCGTTTCCTGACCATGCCCGAAGCTCGCGGCTCGGCGCTCGCCGCTCGAAGCTCCCACGGCCTGAAGGCCGCACTACGAACCCCGAACCCTCCGGAACGGGACTACTTCCCCAGGAAGTGGTCGTTTATCTTGGGGTCGGAGTGGCGGACGGCGCCGGTGGAGTGGACGTTTGCGACCTCGGTGATGATCGCGCCGCGGGGGCCGCCGAACTGCCAGTGGCGCGAGCCGGCCTTGGCGAGCGGCACGAAGTCGCCGGGACGGGCCACCGCCTCGTGCTTGGTGAGGGTGGTGCCGCCCATGTGGACCTTGGGGATCTCGATGGCCGGGCCGAGGTTCGCCTCGCCCTCGCCCACGATGTGCGAGAGGCCGTGGCGGACCAGCCAGCCCTCCATCTTCTGCGGGAGCGCCAGCGGCTTCTCGTGCCAGTGCTCGGGGAGCATCTGGTTCGGCAGAAGGTAGATGTCCAGCATCATGTACAGGTCGCGCTCGTTGTTCACCCAGATGCGCGCGCCGAGGCCGACCTTGGTGAACTGCCCGGTGCCGTAGTCAGTCACCCAGAGGTTCTCCCGCGTCCCCTTGTAGACCGGGTAGCCGTGGTACTGCATGAGGGCGACGTAGGCGCTCTTGGCACGCTCGGGGAGGAACTTGCCCTGCGAGTCGTAGAAATACTGGTTCTCGAACACGATGGTGGGCTTGCCCATGCCGGGCAGCGCGCAGCCCGCCAGGCCGACCAGCCCCAATAGCGCCGCAACTGCTGCCGACCTCTTCATTCACATCTCCTTTCCCATAGTGGGCCTCTGGGTGGGTCCGGCTACCTGCTGCTCACCGCGAACTCGTAGAGAGGCACGGTCGCGGCAGGTTGGGATGGGGTCTCTAGGAGTTCTTCGATGCGTCGGATGGTCTGAGGCCCCAGGAGGACATCACCACACGCCGAGCAGACTTCGGCGGGGACATGGTCAATCACGATGACCCGTCCGTGGTGCCTGACCGTGTGGACAATGGAGCGGGCCTCGTACTCCCCAGGGCAACCAACGATGGTGCACTTCATACTCGTGGCCTCCTGTGCGTGGGTGTTACCCATTTCGGCGGCTTGGGCTCGTAGACCGTGATGATGACCAGCACGGGCTGAGCCGTCGTGCATACGGCATGGACAGGGCGTCCGCTGACCGTGACGCCACACAGCAGGCAACAGGGGCCCCGCTTGTGGTCTGGGTAGTTCTCCAGAACCTGGGCCGCCTGGATCGCCTGAACCACGTCGTCGAGCGTGAATCCCTCGTCGAGCATCTCCTGGTCGGCGTGCAGCGTGGCGCGTATATGGCCTGCGGCGCACTGCGCTCGCATGACCCTGAGCAGAGGATCGCACGTCCCAACGCCTGAATCGCTCATGCGCTCGATCACCGTCGGCTAGACCATGATGCGCGCCGGCTGAACTCATGTTAGAAGGAATGACCGTTGATTTCAAGTCTTCGGCCCTGCGAGAGAACCGGGGCCGTGGGGACGCACTGTCGCCTGTCCCGAAGGTGTAGCAAGCCCTCGCTTCGTTCGGGCCAGACCCTTCGGGAGGGAGGTCACCGGAAGGCAGCCCAGACGGGGCCGAGGGCCGCGATGACCTGCTGGTAGCGCAGGAACTTGGCGTCGTAGAGGGCCTTGCGGGCGGGGTCAGGCTCCTGGCGCCGGGCGAAACGCACCATGGCCCTCACCGCCTCCTCATAGCTGGGGTGGCAGCCGGACGCGACGGCGGCCACGATGGCCGCGCCGAGGGCGCCGAGCTCCGTCCCCTCGGGTATCTCCACCGGCGTGCCCAAGGCGTCGGCGAAAATCTGCACCCACGCCTGGCTCCGTGCCGCGCCGCCGGTCAGCCGTATCGTAGCCGGACGGGAGCGGAACTTCAAGAGGCGTTCCACGTGGGTCCTGTGGCCGAAGACGACCCCCTCGTAGATGGCCCGCAGCACGTGGCCGCGCGTGTGCCAGCCGTTCAGGCCCACGAACGCCGCCTTCGCGTCCAGCCCAGCGTTCGAGCCGTAGAGGAAGGGCAGAAACACGGTGCTCGCATCCTCGGGCTTCACGGCGGCAACTAGCTCGTTGCAGAGATCGTACACCGACCTCCGCTGCCCTTCCGTTCCGTCCTGTCCGGCCCCCTCTTTTCCCCTCTTCTTTCGCGTCCTTTCGCGTGTTTCGCGGGCCATCTCCTGGAGCTTCTTCTCTGCCCCGAAGAACTCGGTGACGAACCACTCGAGGTTGCTGGCCGACGTGGCGCTCCCCTCCAGCATCAGGTAGTAGCCGGGGATCGCGTAGCAGGAGGTCATGAAGACGTCGGGACTGACGACCGGCTGCTTCGAGATGTACTGGTTGTTGCCCCATGTGCCGGCGATCATGCAGAGCTGCGAGTCGTCCACGAGCCCGACGGCGAGGCCGCAGGCGTCAATGTCGAAAACGCCGCCCGCGACTGGTGTGCCTTCGGCGAGGCCCGTGGCGGCCGCGGCCTGGGCCGTGACTTTGCCCGCAATATCCGCGGAGCGGATGAGGGGCGGCAGGAGGCGGCGGAGGTCGGCGATGCCGAACGCCGCCAGAAGCTCGTCGTCGTAGGCCATCTTCGGCACGTTGAGGAGGCTGGTGCCCGAGAAATCGGTCAGCTCGGCCGCCACCTCGCCCGTGAGCTTCAGGCGGATGTAGTCCTTCGCCATCAGCACCCAGCGCGCCCGCCGAAGCGTCGCGGGCTCGTGGCGTTTGAGCCAGAGGAGAAGGGCGTTCGGCTGGGCGGGCCAGAGGCTCTGGGTGGTCTTGGGCCTCACCTGCCCGGCGAGGCCGGCGGCCAGCCACTCCTCGATGATGTCGCGCGCCCGCGAATCGGTGGACATGATTGCGTTGCGGACCGGCTCGCCGGCGGCGTCAATGAGGTAGAGGCCGTTGCCGTGGCCTGCGGGCGCCACGCAGGCGATGTCGGCGGGCCTCACGCCCGCCCTGGCGATGGCCTCGCGGATGACGGCCGCGGTGGCGGCCCACATCTCGGGCACGTCGCGCTCCAGGTGGCCGGGCCTGGGCGTGAGCGTCTCGGTCTTCCGCGACGCCACGGCGGCCTCGCGGCCGTCGAGGGTGAAAAGGGCCGCCTTGGACATCGTGCAGCCGTTGTCGGTGCCGAGCAGGTACTTCGGCATAGGGGTCCTCCTGGGTTCGAGGGGCTCCTGTGGGAGAGGGGCGAGGGGCTGGCGCCCCTCGCCCCCGGCCCGTGTCAGGTCGGGGTCGCCGCGAACTCAGGCTTCCGCCGCGTTCTCGTCGGCGGTCTTTGCGGCATCCTTGTGGTTGAAGAAGAGCCAGAAGATGGCCAGCACGGCGACGGACGCGATGATCTGCACCATCCAGATGCTGCTCCAACTGGTCACGGCCTTGCCCTCAACGACTGTGGTGACCTTGAGCTGCTTGATCAGCTCGCCGTTGATGAAGTTCGCGATCAGAAGGCCGAGGCCGAGGTTGACCAGGAAGATGAAGCCCTGGGCCTGAGCCTGGATCTCCTTCGGCGCGCGCTGGCTGATGTAGACCTGGCCGCCGACGAAGAAGAAGCCGAAGATGGCGCCGTGCATCAGGATCCCGGCAAACGTGATCGGCATGACGCCCGACACGTCGGCGCCGTAGTAGGCCAGGAAGCGGACGACCTGGGCCGCGAGGCCGATGGCCATGGTCTTCTTGACGCCGAGCTTCGCCAGCGAAACCGGCACGAGGAGCATGAGGATGACCTCGAGCGCCTGGCCCGTGTAGGACACGGCCGTGACCATCTCGAAGCCCTTGTCGGACAGGAAGCTGCCGATGTAGCTCCAGTGGATGCCGAAGGGCAGCATGACGAGGAACGACGCGAGGATGAAGACCGCGAAGTTCTTGTCCTTCATCAAGCTGAGTGTGCGGAGGCCGAGCGCGTCCATGACCGATGCGGGCTGCCCCTTCGCAGGGGGCGGGGTGTTGGGCAGCATAAGTGCATTGAGACCGCCGATGAGGCTGACGGCGGCGCCGCAGTAGAGCGGGATGTTGGTGCCGTCGATGGTCATGCCCCAGACCTTCCTCGCCACGATGCTGAACAGGATCGAAGCGACCCAGCCAATGCTGCCGAAGACGCGGACCTGCGGGAACTTCTCCGGCGGCGTGTTGGCCATGGCGATGGCGCTCGTGAGGCCCCAGCTCGGCATGTAGCAGAGCATGAAGGCGAGCAGGAGGATGAACAGCGGGATGGTGGCTGTGGTGTTGGCGGCCAACGCCAGCATGACGGCCCCCACGATGTTCAGCGTCGCCAGCACCTTCTGGCCCGCGAAGTGGCGGTCGGCGATCATGCCCACAATGGGCGACGCCAGGCAGCCGATGGCCATCGAGCTGACGATGAGCGACACGAGCGTCGCGTTCATCTTCAGCCCCTGGCAGTAGGGCGCCAACTGAATGAAGAACACCGCCACGATCATGAACTGGAAGAACATCATCGCGCTGAGCTTCACGCGCACTCCCACGGACACCTTCTCCATCGCTGCTGCCTCCAGCAAAAGGGTTCGCGTCGTGAGGCATCACAGCCCTGTGCTGTGTCGCCCCGCCAGACCGCCCGTTGCTTCGCTGAGCGCCCGGCTCAGTGCATGGCCAGACCGCCGCTGACGTCCACCGTCGCGCCGGTCATGTAGCTGGCCCGTTCGGACGCCACGAACACCACCACGCTCGCCACCTCGTCCACGCTCCCGATGCGGTGCATCGGCACGCGGCTCTCGAACTTCTCGCGGTTCGCGTCAATGACCTCCTTGAGCATTTCCGTGTACATCAAGCCGGGGGCCACGCAGTTCACGGCGATGCCGTGGGGCGCCATCTCGCGGGCGAGCGAGATGGTGAACGAGACGATCGCCCCCTTGCTGGCGTCGTAGGCCGTCTTGCCCGACTGCGAGCCACGGAACGCCGCCTGCGACGAGATGTTCACGATCCGCCCCGTCCGCCCGGCGGCTCGCAACCGCCGCACCATCTCGCGGCTGCACAGGAACGTGCCGGTCATGTTGATCCCGAACGCCCGCTCCCACGTCTCCAGCGGCGTGTCGGCCGTCGGGCAGGCGGGCGCGATGGCCGCATTGTTCACCAGCACGTCGAGCGGGCCGAGAGCCGCCTCCGCCTCGTCGAACATGCGGATCACGTCGGCCTCGACCGCCACGTCGGCCAGCACGGCGATGGCCTCGACCCCGTGCCTCGCGCGTATCTCGCGCACCGTCGCCTCGGCCTTGTCGGGGTTGCGATGGTAGTTCACGGCCACCTTCGCCCCCTCGGCGGCCAGGCCCAGGGCAATCGCCTTCCCCAGGCCGTGCGAGGCGCCGGTGACGAGAGCGACTTTGTCCTTCAGACCCAAGTCCACCTTCTCGCTCCTTACTCGTCCCGACGGTCCTCCGTCGAGACGCAGGGTCTCAGGCGCTCCAGCGCTTGTGAAGAGAGCACACGGACGCCCACGGACAGGCACGGACGGGCAGATTCCTCGGCGATGGGCGCATGTCCGTGTCCGTCCGTGTAGGTCCGTGTCATTTCTTCACAAGCTCTCCAGCGTCCCTCTCTTCTCCGCCTCCCCAAAGCAAGAAGGACGCAGGAGAGCGTGTGAATAGATCGTATCTGCCCAACAGGGAAGGCCCAGTTTGGCCACCGGCCGGCGGCCTCCCGGACGCAAAGACGCCAATCCTTGAGGGCCGTTCCGATTCATTCACAAACTCAGAGCGTGGGGACGAGAGGATCGCTATCAGTGTCCTGGGGCTAGAACCACACGGAACCCAAAGCCGTCGGCCCGGAACCCAGGATAGTTCCTGCCCCGATGCGCGGAGCGCAGACGCCCGGGGCCGTCGATCCAGCACCCGCCACGAATCACCCGAAACACGCCAGCCTCCGGCCCCTTGGGGTCCGTCTGCTCACCCGCCTTGTACGGCCCATGCCAGTCCTGGCACCACTCCCAGGCATTGCCGTGCGTGTCGTGAAGCCCAAATGCGTTGGCCTTGAAGGAGCCGACGGGCGCCGTGTAGAGGGACCCGTCGTCCCAGTTGAACACCGCCCAATCCGGGAACGCCTTCTTCGCCGTCAGGTCTGCGGCGTTGCACCAGCCCGTGGCCTCGACGAAGCGGCGGAACTGGCCCACCGTGACCTCGTGCTTGCCCATCCAGAAGGCTTTGGAGATCGTTACCTTGTGCGCCGGCTTCTCATCGGCGAACGATTCCTCGGCGGTATCTGGCAACTTGGCCAGGCCCGCCCTAATGAGGGCCTCCGTGCTCCCCATGGTGAACGTACCTGCGGGGATGAGCACGCGGCTTATCTTCACCCCGCCCCCGAGGTGCACCACCCGCTCCTTGGGCGCTTCCGCGCCCGCAAGGGCGTTTCCCGCGAGCGCGCCCAGCAAGGCCAATGCCGCCCGACCATGCGCCATTGCCCTCATAGCCCATCCTCCTGTAGGGCGTACAAACCTGCACGCGGAACGTAGCGACAAGCGTCCCGCTTGTCGAACGGCCCCGAAGCACCGCAAGCGGGACGCTTGCGGATACGCAGTTCGGGGCACAGCATGGCAGACCCGCCGCCCTGTTGTCAAGCCGCGAAGGCGCAGATTCCTCCAAGGGGCATGAATGGATGGGTGGATGAATGGATGAATGAAAGAGAGTGGACATCGAGGCCATCTTCTCTGACACCCATCCAATCATCCATTCATCCAATCATCCCCTATGGCCTCAGCACCACCCTCAGCGATTCGCCGCTCTGCATGAGGGCGAAGGCACGCTCGAAGTCGGCCAGAGGCAGCACATGGGTGGCCAACTTGTCCATCGGCACGGAGCCGCCGGCGATGAGGTCAACGGCCCGCCGCACCTGGGCGGGGGTGGAGTCGCTCGTGCCGACGACGCGGAGCTCGTTGTAGTGGAGCGGGCGGCTGTCTATCGAGAGCAGGCTGCCGCCCGCCGGGAGCGAGGCGAAGAGGCAGACGACGCCCCGCTTGCGCACGAGGCCGAGGGCCTGCTCCTGCGGCTTCGCGGCGGGCGCGGCCACGATGCACACGTCGGCCCCCAGGCCGCCGGTCATCTCCTTGACCACCTTCGCCAGGTCCTCGGCGGCGGGGTTGACGAGGCGGTCGAAGCCGAATGCCTCGGCCTGCTTGAGGCGCGCCTCGTTGATCTCGGCGAGGATGACCTTTGCGGCGCCGAACTCGCGGGCGATGACCGCGTTCATGATGCCCATCGGCCCCCCGCCCACGACCACCACCACGTCGCCCCTCTGGAGGCCGCAGTTCTCGGCGGCGTTGACGCAGCAACTGAGCGGCTCAGCGAGCGCCGCGTGCTCGGGGCGGACGCCTGGGGGCACCTTGACGGCGTGGCCGTTGCGGAGCGCCCGCTCGGGCACGACGGTGTATTCGGCCATGCCGCCCTGGTACTTGAAGCCCATCGCCGCCATGTCCACGCACAAATTCGTCCAGCCCCGCTGGCAATAGGCGCACGCGCCGCAGGAGACCGATGTGGCCATCACGATGCGATCGCCTACGCTCAGTCCTGCTCCCTCTCCCTTTGGGAGAGGGGAAGAGCGGAGCACGCAACACGCGGCCTTCGCCCCCACGGTTTCCACGATGCCGGTGAACTCGTGGCCGATGGTGCGGGGCGGCGCGATCTTCGGGTTGCCGTGGAGGAAGCTCTTGAGGTCGGTGCCGCACACCGCGCAGGCATCCACCTTCACGCGAATCTCCCCCTCGCCGCAGGAGGGGATGGGCACCTGCTCGAGGCGGATGTCTTTGGGGCCGCGGTAGATGAGCGCTTTCATCATGGGATTGGCCTTATCCAACCGATCCGACTGATTCGATTAATTCGACTCATTCGATTAATTCGAGGGATTCGACGGCGACGGATCAAATGCGCCACCTCAATAGCCCGTGCCAGAAGCGGGCGCGCCATCGAGCACCTTCTCGGTCGAGCCGACGCCCAGGCGCTTGCAGCCCTGGTTCAGGTAGCCGACGGCGGTCTCCCAGGAGCGGACTCCACCCGATGCCTTGACGCCCATCGTCTTGCCCACGGTCTTGAGCATGATGTCAATCACCTCAGGCGTCGCGCCGCCGTCGGCGAAGCCGGTGGAGGTCTTCACGAAGTCGGCGCCCGCCGCCTCGGCCAGCTTGCACGCCGCCGCGACCTGCTCGGGCGTGAGGAAGCACGTTTCCAGGATGACCTTGACCAGCACACCCCTGGGCTTTGCCACGGCGACCACCGCCTCGACGTCCTTCTGCACGAAGGCGTGGTCGCCGCTGAGGAACTTGCCGACGTTCATCACCATGTCGAGCTCGTCCGCCCCGTCCTCGATGGCGAGCTTCGCCTCCAGCGCCTTCACCTCCGGGCGATTGGAGCCGTGCGGGAAGCCGATGACGCAGGCGACCGTGGTGGCGCTGCCCTTAAGGGTCTTGGCGGCCAGGGCGACGTCGGTCGGCCGCACGCAGTAGTTCCCCACCCCCCGCGCCGCGCACATCCGCGCGTTCGCCACCACGTCCGCGTCTGTGAACGTCGGCTTCAGCACCGCGTGGTCAATCACCTTCGCAACCTGTTCTCGCGTGTAAGCCATTTCCTCTCGTCTCCTGTCTTCTCTGGTCACGCGTCACGCATCACGCATCACGCGCTCTTCAGTGCATCTCCCTCCCCCCCGTCACATTTATCGCCTGCCCGGTCATGTAGTCTGCGCCTTCTGAGGCGAGGAACAGGGTCACGGCCACCACGTCCCCGATTTCAGCCAGGCGGCCCAGCGGCACCTTGGAGGTGAACCGCTTGATGACCTCCTCCCTCGAGAGGCCGAGGTTCTTCACGTAGCCTGCCGAGACGTGGCCCCACACGCCGGTCTCGAGCACGATGCCTGGGCAGAGGCAGTTGACGTTTATCCTGAAGTCGGCCAGTTCGTAGGCGAGGGCCTGGGTGAAGCCGATTATCGCCGCCTTCGCCGCCGAGTAGTGGCTCATCAGAGCCGAGCCGGTCTTGCCCGACTTCGACGAGAAGTTCACGATCTTCCCGTACCGCCGCGCCTTCATCAACTGCACGGCGTGCTTGCAGAACAGAAACGTCCCGCGGCAGTTCACCGCGAACACGGCGTCCCACTCCTTCACCGTGAGGTCTTCCACCTTCCCCTGGCCCACGATGCCCGCGACGTTGACCAGGATGTCAATCTGGCCGTCGAATGCCTTGGCCGCGGCGGCCACGACGGCCTTGACCTGCTCCTCATCCGTCACGTCGGCGGCGAGGCCCAGGGCGCCGCCGCCGACCTCCCGCGCCGCGGCCTCCACCGCCTCCTGCTTGAGGTCGGTGATAAACACCCTTGCCCCGCCCTGGACGAACGCGGCGGCGATCCCCCTCCCGATCGCCCCCGCCGCGCCCGTCACCAGCGCCGTCTTGCCCTCGAAGCCCATCGTGGCCTCCTTCCGCATCTTCGTCTTCAGAGCGGCTCCAGGATACCGCAACGCCGTATCCCGCGCAACAGCAGGTCAGTTCCCCTTGCGCCAGCGTGGACGCCGGTTGAAACGCGGCGGAAGCGGGATATAATGGGGCCAGCGGAGCTATCAACACTCCAGGAGGTTTGTCCATGCGCCGTCGCGGCGCCACGGTCGACGCACCTGCCGCAGAAGGTATCGAGGTTGAAGGCCAGTTCTTCGCTGACCCCTTCGACATCCCGGCCGCTCTGTCACCGAAGCTCCAACCCGATCAATACCGGGATGTTTTCCGGATCATCGAGGCGCGCTATTCGCGCCTCATCCGGAAGGCATCCAAAGGCCCTGGCCCGCGAGCCCTGCTGCTGTGTGACCGCAAGATTGTCGCAGAGGCCACCACGCCCGAGGAGTTCGGCCTCGACGAGATACGCCAGATCGAGGCAAGACACGACAGCGTCTGCTTTATCTACAGCTCGGGTGACCTGGTCGAGGAGTGCGCTTGGAGCTCGGTTGGCGCGTATGACGCCTATCCGACGCTCCGCGTGTGGGTTGCTCCTGAAGGTGCCCCGCAGGCGACACTGCTGTATGCGGGCGCCGAAGTCGTGGCCGACTTCGGCACGGGCAATCCTCGGCACCCCAGGGGCTTCTGCGCCTTTGATGACTCTGTGCGCAAAGACATCGGGATTCCCCCAGGTGTTCATGCCCAGGCGTCGCATCTTGGCGCCAGCTATTGGTACACGGG
>VGYW01000293.1 GCA_016872875.1 Planctomycetota bacterium
AGAACCGCCCAAGAAGAAGTGAGAGTTCCCCCAATGCCTCTGCCATCGGCCAAACCCCCTTCTTCCCCTCTCACTCCTCACTCGCCCCTCGTCCCTCGCCCCTCGTCCCTCACCCCTTTCCCTCTCACTCCTTACTCCTCACTCCTCACTCTCACTTTCTTCCTCGCCGCCTCGGCGCACGCCCAGCTCTCCTGGACCCCGCAGGTCCGCGAGGTGGCTGACTTCGTGATTGCCCAGCAGACGCCCCAGGGCTGCATCCCCGACACCCCCGAGGCCGTGCGGGCGAACGAGGCGGGCGCAATGGCACGCACCCTCCTCGCCCCAGCCTACGCCTGGCGCACAATGTCCCGCATCCCCTACCGCAACGCCTGGCGCGAAGGCATCCGCTGGCTCGCCGCCTCGATGGAGCGTCAAGGCCCCTGGGCCGGAACCTGGCGCTACGCCTACGCGGGAAAGCCCCCACACGTCCCGCTCCCCACCTCGCCCGACGGCATCGCGCAGGACGCCCGTGGCCTGAGCACCGCCGCCGCACTCTTCGCCTACCACGTCGCACTCTACACCCACTCGACCGGCGACGACACCGTGCAGGTCAACTGCCGGCCACACGTCCAGGCCGCGCTCGACTTCATCCTGGAGAAGAACCGCGCGCCCAACGGCCTCTTCTACCGCGGCTGGTACCAGCCCAAGGACAAGCCCGCCGAGCCCTGGGAGCTCTGCCGCAAGCAGTTCGCCACAGACCAGGCCGACGTCCTCCTCGGCCTCTGGGCAGGCGCCTCGCTCCTCGGCCACGCACGCTACAACCTCGCCGCCGACCGACTCGAACAGCGCATGCTCGACCTCCTCTACGACAAGCGCCACCGCGCCTTCGGCATCGCCCTCGATGAGGCAGGCGGACTCATCCCCCCCGCCGAGGACATCGAGACCCACCTCATCCAGGGCTACCTCACCTGGGTCCTCGGCCCCCGACGCGAGACCGAGCAGGCGATGAAGTGGCTCGACGCCCGCCTGGCCCCCGACGGCTCGTTCCGCAGGAAGAAGGGCGACGCTGTTGCCATCCTTCCGTCCGCCGCCTTCTGCCTCGGCGCATCGCGTATCGCAACACTCGCCGACGAACTCCGCCAGACACGTCGCTGGCTCCGCGACGCCGCCATCGCCCCCAAGGGCGGCGTCCGCGAGGTCGCAGACCCTAAGTCCTCAACTCGCAACGACTTAGCCGGCTGGACCATCCTCGCCTGGCTCGCCCCAGACCCCCGCCCCTTCGCCACCCAGCCGCGCGACAAGCCCACCTTGAGGTAGCCCCTGCCCCGTGGATGACGCCCGTCGTATCGTGTAGCCCTACCCTCTCCCCATTGCGCGCCGCTGGCTGCGGGAGCCTGGGCGCCGGCAAACCCCACAGCGGCGTCGAGCCGCCGCACTCCAACGGGCTGTCGCATGTGACTGAGCACCTGCTTGCACATGCGCGTTCGGGGTCTGTTCTTCGCATCGCCATAGAGGAAATGCGGGCTATGGGCGGGAGGGCGTGTCTGCCGCGCTGATCTGAAGGGTGAGGGAGCCGCGGGGGCCGCGGGCCTCGTAGCCCTTGGCCTCGGCGAGGACCTTGCCCGCGGAGAGCGCGACGATGCGGTGCGGGGCGGTGGCGTTCGCGGGGTCGCCCCCCGCGGGGTAGCTGGGCGTGGCGGTGTACTCGGTGAGGATGAGGGGACAGGTGCCGTCGGCCGCCGTCGTGCCGCTGACTCGCTCGACGGGGGCCTGTCCCTCGCTGGTGGCGGCGACCTCGATGCCGGGGAGCGGCTTGCCCGTGGCACGGTCAACTACCTTCGCGGTGACGGTCCAGCGGACGGCCGCGGTGCCGCTGGCGTCGCGGAAGCGGACCTTTGTGCGGCTGAACTGGCAGTCAACGAGCTCGGCGGCGGGGCGGTCGCCGCTGAGGTAGAGGTCGGCCTCGCTGCCCGACAGGCGACAGCGTTCGAGGCGGAGCGGTGCGCCGCCGGCGCCCTCCACCCAGACGCCGTAGCGGCCTTCGCAGAGGAACTGGCAGTCGCGCACGGCCAGCCTTGCGCCGTCGGCCTGGTAGGCGTGGAGCGAAACGTCGTCGCTCAGGGCGAAGGCCACGCGCTGGAGGTCGGCCCGCGAGTGCGCGGTCACGGTCTTGCCACGGGCGCCGGACATGTAGAGGATGCGGCTGTCGGCGGCCACCAGCTCGCCGTCGGCGAAGAAGTAGTAGCCGCGGCTGCACTTGTCTTCCGTGATCACCTGCCCCACTGTTTGGAGGACGGAGTTGTGGATGCGGAGTTGGCCGCCGCGTGCGACCTGGACCTGGAGGTCGCCGCAGACGACGGTGTTGAGGAGGAGGGTCTCGCCCAGCTTGGGGTCGGCGGGGTCGCCGATCTGGAGGCTGCCGTGGACGATGATGCTGGCGTTGGCGGTGGCCTGGCGTTTCTTGGGGTCGTAGCTGAAGAGCTCGGGCTGGCCGATGTCGGCGGCCAGTTGTGCGAGGCGGGCCAGAGTGTAGTCGCGGCCGTGGACCTCGATGGCCTTGCCCTGGAAGGAGACGCCCTCGCGCTTCTCCGCCCCGCTCATCATCACCACGAGGCCGACCACGCACCCCAGGGCCACGAGCGCGAGGATGAGATTGAGGTGCTTGATCTTCATTCTGCTAGTGCCTCGCCCCACAGATCACTGGACAAGATCGCGCAGGCTCGGCCTTTTGCTCCCGAAGGGAGCGCAGTGGGTAGCCGGCGGCTTCAGCCGCCGGACTCGTGCGCCACAAGTGGAGAAGTCCCGAAGGGACGGCAGACACATGCGCTGGGCCGCCTGCCGTGGCTTTCTGCCGTCCCTTTGGGACTGGGCCATGTGTGCGCCCCGATCCGGCGGCTGAAGCCGCCGGCTACCTACTGTAGTCCCTTCGGGACAGCAGTTTGTCCCCTTGTTTGTGGGGCGTTCTACTCAATTCATTCGCTCCCCGGCGCTGTCTCGTGACGGAACCAGAAGACCTCGGAGAATGAGGGGTTGGAGGCATCCACGGCGAGGACTCTCGCCTGGCGGCGCTGGAGGAGGTCGAGGGCCTCCTCAGCGTCGGCGTCGCGGCGGCGGAGCGCGACGATGGCCAGCGCGCGTTCCTCGGAGCGGACGCGCGGCTCGGCCACGAGGTCCGCGAGACTCCGGGCCGGGTTCGGCTCGAGGCGGGCGAGGGTCTCGAAGAGTGCGCGGAGCGCGGCCTGGCCTTTCGCGGGCGCGGCCACGGCCAGCTCCGGGGCGTAGGCGGCCAGGCCGACGAGGAAGCCGCGGAGCATCAGGTCGCGGGCTACCGTGGCGGCGAAGCTCACGGCGGCTTCGAGCGCCGCCTCGCCGCTGGCCGGGCAGCGGGTGTCGAGCAGGAGCAGCGCCCGCTCGCCCGCGAGGGCCTCCATCTCGCGGACGAGCGGCTTGCCGAGCTTGGCCGAGGTCTTCCAGTGGATGCGGCGCGGGTTGTCCCCGTGCCGGTACTCGCGGAGGTTTCGGAACTCCTCCTCGCCGCGTGCCCCGCGCATCCGCTGGGCCGAGGACGCGAGGATGCGCGCGCGGGCGAGGAACTCGCCCGCCACCTCGCCGAGGCGCGGGTAGACCACGAGCTCGCCGGGCAGCGCCCTGGCCCGGCCCTGGTGGAAGAGGCCGAAGGGGAACCGAGTGGAGAAGCTCACGGTGCGGAACGGGTAGACGCCGCGGCGGTCCGCCACCGCGCGATAGGCCAGGGGCACGCTCTGGCCCGCGGGCAGCTCGAGCACCACCCCGCCCGGCCGCTGGGCGCTCAGGCCCGCCGGCAACTCGTCCTGCACCACCAGCCCGTAGGAGGTCAGGCGGCGCTTGCGGCTCGCCACGCGGAGCTCCACCGCGAGCGGCTCGCCCGCGTGCACCCCCTCGGGCAGCGCCCGCGCGAACTCCAGGCGCCGCATCGTCACCCGCGAGAGGACGAAGGAGAGCACGATCGCCGAAAGGAGCATGCCGAACACGAGCACGAGGAAGTTTATCTTCGTGTTCAGCGCCACGATTGCGATGGCGAGGGTGAGGAGAGAGAAGACGATGCCCGTCCGCGTGATGTGCTCGGCGGCGCGGACGCGGCGGCTACGCCGCGCGATGCCCGCGATGCACAGCCCCCCCAGCACCGCCAGGGCGGCTACGATGATCGCGTGGGCGATGGTCTGCCAGGGAACCAAGGCGGGGGACCCTTCCGCTCGGGCCGCCTGATGTCCCTGGTGTCCCTGTGGTCCCTGTGGTCCCTCGCGCGGAAAGGGACCACAGGGACCACAGGGACAACAGGGACCTAAGGGACCGCCCGGCTCTCTCCGCCGCTCACACGGGCACGGGCGTGCCGGCGATGATCTGCCGGACGATCTCGCGCTCGTCGCGGCTCTTGCCCGCGGCGAGGGCGGCGCGGCGGATGACGCGATGGGCCAGCACGGGCACCGCCAGCCGCTTCACGTCGTCGGGCAACACGAAGTCCCGCGCCTCCACGAGCGCGAGGGCCTGGGCTGCACGCGAGAGCGACAGGCCGCCGCGCGGGCTCACCCCGATCTCAAGCTCCGGCGCCGCACGCGTCCGCGAGACGATCTCCAGGACGTATTCCGCAATCGAGTCGTCCACCCGCACCTTCCGCACGGCGTCCTGGATGGCCACCACCTCGTCGCCATCGAGGACGGGCTCGAGGGTGTCGAGCGGGTTGGCCAAGCGTTGGGTGGCGAGCACGCGGTGCTCGTCGGCGCGGCTCGGGTAGCCGATCTCGATCCGCATCAGGAAGCGGTCGAGCTGCGACTCCGGGAGCGGGAAGGTGCCCTCGAACTCGTGGGGGTTCTGCGTGGCGAGGACGATGAAGGGGCGGGGGAGCGGGTGGGTCGCGCCGTCCACCGACACCTGGCACTCGTTCATCGCCTCGAGCAGGCTGCTCTGGGTGCGGGGCGTCGTGCGGTTGATCTCGTCGGCCAGCACCACGTTGGCGAAGACGGGTCCGGGCTTGAACACGAAGCGGTCATCGGCCTCGTTGTAGATGGGCACGCCCAGGATGTCGGTGGGCAACAGGTCGGGCGTGAACTGGATGCGGCGAAACGAGCTGCGGATCGAGCGTGCCAGGGCGCGGGCGAGGGTGGTCTTCCCCACCCCGGGCACGTCCTCGATCAGGACGTGTCCGCCGGCGAACAGCCCGACCAGCACGAGGCGCACCGCCTCCGGCTTCCCGATGAACACCGTCTCGATGTTCCTCTGGAGGCTGGCGACCTTCTCGTTCAATGCGTCGCGGCCCATCATCAACCCGCCACGCGGTGGCTTGAGGCGGAACGGACCTCCTGCATTATAAGTGACCGGCACCGGCATGTCAACAAACGCCGCTCACCAGTAGATGTAGCGGCGGAAGCGGGCGCGGCTGTCGAAGTCCAACTGCTCGATGTCCGGTATCTCGTAGCGGTTGCCGTCTACGTCGGTGATGATGTGGCAGCCGTTTCCGGCGTGGACGCACTTGCTCTGGTCCCAGCGCGCGGTGGGGAACTGGCGTTCGCCCTTGTCGGTCTCGCAGTCCCAGTAGAGGTAGCCGAACTCCTCGCGGAGCGCCTTGATCTCGGTGATGATGTGGATGAAGTAGCGGCGTGCGAGCGCCTCCTTGACCAGTCGGCGCTGGTCGGGGCCGAGGGAGGCGATGGTGCGGATCATGCCGACCTCGCGCTGCTCGGTGGCCGTGGCGCCGGTGCGAACCGAGACGTAGCGGTCGGGGTCCGAGATTGGCCGCGTGCGGTAGAGGAGCACCTCGGCCAGCTCCGTGCCGTCGCCCATCGTGGCGCGGAGCTGGCCGAGCTCATTCACGTGGAAGCGGATGTCGGTCGGCCCCAGGTAGCGGATGCCTTCGTAGCGTTCAGCCATTGGCTCTATCCCCGTTGGGAGAGGGGGATGAGTGGAGGGGTGGATGAATGGATGGATGAAAGAGAGGAGCGCGATCCCTCTGTTCATTCATCCAATCATCCACCCATCCACCCATCCACTTCATACTTTGCCCTTCGCCTTCTTCTCGGTGTCCTCCGTGGCCAGGGCGCGGACGTCGTCCACGCTCTCCTTGTCCTTGGTGAGCTGGGTCTGGATTTTGACCATCTTGGCGTAGAGGCCGTCGCGTGCGAGGAGGTCCTCGTGGGTGCCGACCTCGACGATTTTGCCCTCCTCGAAGACCAGGATGCGGTCGGCGTTGCGGAGCGTGGAGAGGCGGTGCGCGATTGCGATGGTGGTGCGGCCCTTCGTCAGGGCATCCAGGGCCTTCTGTATCTCCCGCTCGGTCACTGTGTCAACGTTGGAGGTGGCTTCGTCGAGTATGAGGATTTTGGGATTGAAGAGGAGCGCGCGCGCGATGGAGATGCGCTGCCGCTCGCCGCCGGAGAGCCCCGCGCCGCGCTCGCCCAGGCGCGTGTCGTAGCCGTCATGCATGCGGACGATGAAGTCGTGGGCGTTCGCGGCCTTGGAGGCCTCGAAGATTTCCTCCACCGTGGCCTCGGGGCGGCCGTAGGCGATGTTCTCCATGATGGTGCCGGTGAAGAGCTGGGCGTCCTGGAGCACCAGGCCGATCTGGCTGCGGAGCGAGTTGAGCTTGATCTTCCGCAGGTCGGCCCCGTCAATCAGGATGCGCCCCTCGGTCGGGTCGTAGAAGCGGCACAGGAGGTTGACGAAGGAGGTCTTGCCCGAGCCGCTCTGGCCCACGATGCCGATCATCTCGCCGGGCCGTATCTCGGCGTCTATGCCCTTGAGGACGGGGACGTGGGGGTCATAGCCGAAGACCACGCCCTCGAACTTGATGGCGCCGCGCATGTCGAGGTTCACCGCGTCGGGCGCCTCCTGAATCTCAGGCTCAGTGTCGAGCACCTCGAACACCCGGTTGGCCTGGGTGGTGAACGAGGTGAGCCACTGGCTGAGGGACATGAGGGTGTTGAGCGGGCCGTAGAACATGCCCAGGTAGGCGAAGAAGGCCATGAGCTTGCCGAGGGTGAAGCCCTCGCGCCCCTCGAGGATGTAGCGCCCGCCGACGAACCAGACGATCAGCCCGCCCAGGCTGAAGACGAACCCCGCGATGGGATAGAAGGTGGTGGACGACATGTCCACCCCGAGCCGCGCGCCGCGCAGCCGGTCGCAGTAGCCGCGCAGGCGGTCGAACTCTTTCCCCTCCTGGGCGAATGCCTTGACGACCCGCACGCCGGAGAGCGCCGCGAACAGCACGTTGGCGATCTTCGAACGGCTGTCCCAATACCGGTAGTGCCTCGGAAGGATGTAGCGCCAGAAGACGTAGGTGGACCCCAGGACGAATGGGGCCGGGATCAGCACCAGGAGGGCCAGGTGGGTGTTCTTGGCGAAGAGCACGGCCAGGACCCCCACGAGCACCAGGATGTTGAGAAGGAAGCCGCTGGTGAGCTGCCAGATGAAGCCCTGGAGGTCCTCGACGTCGTGGGCCACGCGAGTCATCAGCGTGCCCACCTGGTTCTTGTCGTAGTATCGGACGGAGAGGGACTGGAGGTGCTGGTAGACGCGCAGGCGCATGTCGTAGCTGATGCGGGTTCCGATGATGGTGGAGAGCCGCCCCTTGAGGATGCCGACGACGATCTGGCAGATGGAGGCGGAGGCCAGGCACAGGACGAGGAGCAGGAGGCACTGGAGGTCGCTCCGCGCGCCGAACTCTGTGGCGAGCCACTGGAGCCACTGCGGGCGCGGCTGACGCTTCTCGCCCGTCGCCAGCACGCTGTCAACGAGCGTCTGCGTGAGCTCGGGCGGCACGAAGTTCAAGCCGATGGTGATGACGACGAGCGCGACGGCCCCCAGGGCGTAGGGCCAGTAGGGGAGCATGAGCTTGAAGAAGCGGCCGAAGACGTGGCGCTTGGAGATGCACCGCGGGCAGGCGGACGTCCCCTCCGGCAGCATCTTCTTGCACTTCAGGCAGCGGCGTATGTCCGCGTCGTCCGCCGGCGTGCACACCAGCGGCCCCCCCCGCAGCATCGTCCGCAGCTTGCTCGCCGCCTTGGTGAACTTCCCGGCCTGCGCGTTGGAGAAGCGGATGACGTTCACCCACCCGTCGGCCGTCTTCACCTGGAGGAAGCCGCTGCCCACGCGCGCGTCGGCCTGGGCCGCCGTGATCTCCTTCACCGCGAAGCTCGGGCCGGGCTGCGCTCCGTCCCCGTCCAGGGCGAACGACGCCACCCGCTCCCCGGTTATCACCAGCCAGTGTTCGGCATAGTTCCCCTGAAAGTCCAGGTCCGAATCCGTCGCGAGCAACACCTTGTCCTTCGGGATGCCCTGCGCCACGAGCGCCACATTCAGCGGGGGCGGCATCGCCCGGAGGAGACTGCACACGTCTTCAGCCATTTGGCCCTGTCCAACGAGCGAAACGCCCCCACAACCCGGGGCGGGGAGGTTCTCTTTGCCATGCGACGCGCGGCCCCGAAGGCGAGCCGCCCATTCCATTGTCATGTTTTCCCGCAATTATGCAAGTTCAGGGCATAACCGCACTGCGGCCTCCCCATCCTGGTGAACCCTTCTTTCCTCATCGTCCTCGTCCCTCGTCCTCGTCCTCGATCCTCTTGACCCGGGGGGAGGAGTCGAGGACGAGGGACGAGGACGAGGGACGAGGACGATTGAAGAGGGGAGGGGCACAACCGCCTTGAAGCGCGGGGCTGATTGGCGTACCCTGAACGTGAGGGAGGGCACTACTCAGGGGGTCGGCAGATGGCGCGGGCGAGCACTGTCGGCGGCTACCTCGTTCAGCGGCTCGAGGAGGCGGGGCTGAGGCACGTGTTCGGGATACCGGGGGACTACGTGCTGCGGTTCTATGATCTGCTGGAGGCGAGCCGCATGGGGGTGGTGGGGACGTGCTCCGAGGCGGGGGCGGCGTTCGCGGCCGACGCCTACGCGCGGGTGAACGGCCTGGGCGCCATCTGCATCACCTACTGCGTGGGGGGCCTCAACACGATCAACGCGGTGGCCGAGGCCTACGCCGAGAAGTCGCCCGTCATCGTCATCAGCGGGGCGCCGGGGCTCCGCGAGCGCGTCCGCTCCCCACTCCTCCACCACCGGGTGCGCGACTTCAACACCCAGAAGCTCATCTTCGAACAGGTCACTGTGGCCTCCGCCTGCCTTGAGGACGCTGCGCGGGCGGGGCAGCAGATTGACGAGGCCATCGCGGCCTGTCACCGCCACAAGCGCCCGGTCTACCTTGAGCTCCCGCGCGACATGGTTGACCAGCCCTGCGCCGCCCCCGCGCCCCTCGCGGCGCAGCCCGAGCGGAGCGACCCCGCCGCCCTGCGCGAGGCCCTGGCCGAGGCCGCGGCCATGGTGCGGGCAGCCAGGCGCCCAGTCATCCTCGCGGGCGTCGAGCTCCACCGCTTCGGCCTCCAGGAGACCCTCGTGCGGCTGGTGGAGCGGACCGGCTACCCCGTGGCCGCCACGCTGCTGGGCAAGTCGGTCATCTCCGAAATCCACCCCCAGTACCTCGGCATCTACGAGGGCGGCATGGGCCGCGACGACGTGCGCCGAGCCGTCGAGGGCGCCGACGCCGTGCTCATCCTGGGCGCCTTCCTCACCGACATTGACCTCGGCGTGTTCACGGCCCACCTGGACGTCGGCCGCGCCATCCACGCGACCTCCGAGCGGATCGCCATCAGGCACCACCACTTCGAGGACATCACCCTGCGCGACTTCCTTCACGGCCTCCTCCGCGCGCCGATTGGGCCGCGGAGGAGGGTCGCGGTGGCGCCGAAGCAGCCGCCCAGGCCATTCCGCATCCAGCGCAACCGCCGAGTCACGGTGCGGCGCTTCTTCGCTCGCCTCAACGATTTCCTGGAGGACAACTTCGCCGTCGTGTGCGACCCGGGCGACAGCCTGTTCGGCGCGGCCGACCTCACGATTCACCGCAAGACCGAGTTCCTCAGTCCCGCCTACTACACCTCGATGGGCTTCGCCGTGCCCGCCGCGCTCGGAGCTCAGATCGGCAAGCGGCGCCTGCGGCCAATCGTCCTCGTCGGCGACGGGGCGTTCCAGATGACCGGGCAGGAGCTGTCCACCATCGCCCGCTTCGGCCTCAACCCCATCGTCATCGTCCTTAACAACAAGGGCTACACCACCGAGCGCTACATCAACGACGGCCCCTACAACGACATCCCGAACTGGTCCTACCACGAGATGCCGCGGCTCCTGGGCGCGGGCTGGGGCTGCGAGGTGCGCACCGAGGGCGACCTCGAGGCCGCCCTCGCCCGCGCCCGCGCCAACACCCGCAGCTTCTCCCTCATCAACCTCCACCTCGACCCCTACGACCGCTCCGAGGCCCTCAAGCGCCTGGGCCGCAGCCTGGGCCGCCAGATCCGCTAGCTTTGGAGTGCGGCAACGCAGTTGCCGCTTTGGATGTTGGCGAAGCCTGCTTTGGAGTGCGGCAACGCAGTTGCCGCTTTGGTTTCCCGCGAAGCGGGCTTTGGAGTGCGGTAACGCAGTTACCGCTTTGCATCCCAGCGGAGCGGTCAGTACACTGTGGCGAACGGCGGGGAAGATCGCTCCGCGAATATCCAAAGCGGTGACTTCGTCGCCGCACTCCAAACAGGGTGCTTTGGAGTGCGGCAACGCAGTTGC
>VGYW01000294.1 GCA_016872875.1 Planctomycetota bacterium
TACTGGCAGGAGTCTAACCAGCGGGCCGATCGTGGCCACTGCAAGCGGCGGCGTCGTGAACTCAGACTACGAGGCATCAAACTGTCCCAACTCAGGAAGTGCTTCAATGTTTTCTAGCGTTGTAGTGCTAACTATCACGGCCGGGTGATCCCCTTGCCACACAGGGGCACGATGTCGCGGGCGACGGGGGCGGTGTACTCGAAGATGGTGAAGCCCGTGGTGCCGAGCTTGCGGGTAACAGCGATGAAGTCGATCAGCTTCACGATGTTGTCGCCGGGCGGCCAGACGCCCAGCCCGATGCCAGGATAGACGGGCACCTTGCCCGCCCACTCGCGCTGCTGCTTCACGAGGTTCTCGAACGACGCGATGTGCGGCGTGTAGTCCATCGGGCAGACGAAGTCGAGCCAGCCGCGCTCGCACCAGAGCTTCCAGTCCTGGCCAACCCCGTCGCGGTCAACCGCCCAGTTGGGGAAGACGGCGGCGGAAATCTTCACCTTGGGCTTAGCCTTTCGGACCTGTTCGGCTGTGGCGGAGACGACCTTTGTGATCTGCTCGCGGCGGAAGTCGAGCCACTTCGCCCGAACCGCGTCGTCCTTCCGCGTGTCGGCGGGCCAGTTGGCGACCTTTGCCCCGAGAACCTTCTCGAACCTCTCGCGGCAGCCGGGGCAGAAGCAGCCCTCGGGGCCGGGGTAGCGGATGTAGTCGAAGTGAATGCCGTCCACGTCGTATCTCGTGGCGACCTCGACCATCGCGTCAATCTCGAGCTTCTGGTTGTCGGGGTGGGAGGGGCAGAGCCAGGTCGGCTCGGCCTTGCCGCCGAACATCACCTGCGTGCGGCCTTCGGCCTTCATTCGCGCGAGGAAGTCCTTCGGGGCGTTCCAGCCCATGTTGTAGTTGACCTTCCAGACGTGGCACTGGACACCGTGTTTTCGGCACGCGGCGACGCACTTGGCGATCTGGTCGCCCTTCTCCTTCACCTCGGGCGCGACGGGGAGCACGCCGCTCTCGTAGTAGGCCAGGCCGCCCCAGAGCATGTTGGGAAGGATGGCCGTGAAGCCATTGTCGGCGAGGAGCTTGATCGACTCGTCCCACGTCATTCCTGCCGGCCCGAAGGCGCTGTGGCACCAGAAGGCCCGATGCTCGCCTTTGAGAGGCTTCTGCGACGCGCAATAGGCCGAGATGGCGGCCTGGTGGGCTTCGGCGGCGGAGGCGATGGCTTCGGGGAACTTGCCCTGGGCGAGGAAGCCGGCGGCTCTCGCCTTCAGCGCCTTTGCGGTCTCGTCGAGATACTCGATTCGATCGAATCGACCGATTCGACCGATTCGACTGAGCGTGGCGTTCGCCACCTGCTCCCAGAGCTTCGGCTCGAAGTGGCCGAGCAGGGAGAGGACGAGGCGGTCTTTGTTCGCCAGGTCGTCGGAGAGGAGGACATGGGTCATGTGGATAGCGTGTTCGGAGACGATGATAGCGGCGTCGCCCGTCGGCTCGCCCTTGTCGTTGAACCAGTTGGCGACGACGCGGCTCTTGCCCTCGATGGGTTGCACGCGGAGGATGTTCCACGAGAGCTGCTTGGCCGCCTTCGGCATGCCCATCAGCCGCTCTCCCACCGCGCGAATCTCGGCGAAGTGGCCGCGGTATTTCTGCGGCACGTGGTCGCCGCCCGCCACGCCCACGAGGTCGCGGAGCTGCCAGGGCGGGGCGTAGAAGGAGACGAGCTTGCCGCCGCCACGCAGGAAATCGCCAATGGCCGCGGCCACGGGATCGGGCAGGCCGGGGTTGTGAGGCAGGACGACGATCTTCTTGCCCTTGAGGCGTTCGGGGGTGACGTCGAGGTCGCTGATGACGGCGTAGGCCAGGCCCAGGCGGTCGAGGGTGTCGGCCACGGCCTTGGTGAAGGTGGCGACGGAGCCGGCCTCGCCGGGGCGGGTCTTCGCCGCCGATTCGCCTCGGATGATGGCGATGGAGGCGTCGGCGCCGAGGAGGCCGAGGTTGGCGATGTAGAACTCGGTGTCGCGGTTGGCCCCGCGCCAGGCGGAGACGCGGATGGTGTCCACCACGCCCCAGCCGGCGGGGGTGCCTTCCATTCGGGTGTCGGTCTTGTCAATCTTCACGTGGCACCACTGGCCGGCCACTTCGGGCGCGAAGCCCGTGGCGTACCAGCCGTCGCCGCTGTGAAGATAGAGGCTGAAGTGCGACACGGGCGAGGCGTCGGCGCAGAAGAGGTCGAACTGAAGTCCCTGGCAGGCCGTGAGGTCGAGCTTGAGCTCGCGGTCCCACGAGGCGCGTTCGTGTTTGGTGCCCTTGAGGTTGCAGGGGAGTCGAAGCGCGCGGCGGCCTTCGAGGGCGAGGGCTTCGGCAGGCGCCGTGCCCCACATCGGCTTCCAGGCCGCCGGCTGGCTCAGGTCGTCGCAGGGCGGGTGGTCCGCCTTCGGCGGCGCGGGCGGCATGGCGGAGAGGAGCACGACCCCAAAGGCGCCCAGTAAGCTCATGGCGACCCCCTTCCGAACCGCGCACTCGTGGTGGAGAAGCGTCTTGCGGGATTATACACCTGCCAGCGGCACCGGTTCAAGGCCGGACCGAGGGTGGACTCTGGCCCCAGGTGATGGTGACAGGTGCCTGCGTGTCGGTTGGCCCATTGCGCCGGGCCCCGCTCCCCCCTCTCCCGTGGGGAGAGGGTTGGGGTGAGGGTGCATGAAGCCGCTCCCCCTCGGAAGCACCCTCACCCTCGCCCTCTCCCCGAGGGAGAGGGAACGGATGGCCTCCCGGCGCATCCGTGTTGGCCGTCAGGCGGTTCCGACGCTGGGTGGGGCGCTGTAGCGGCCGAGCTTGTTGCGGAGGGTGCGCGGGGTGATCTTGAGGAGGCGCGCGGCCTGCGCCTTGTTGCCGCCGGTGCTGGCGAGGGTCTTGAGGATGAGGTCGCGCTCGACGTCGTCAATCGAGCGGCCTGGGGCGAGGCCGGGTGGCTGTGCCGCGGGGCGTTCGGCGGTGAGGTCGGCGGGGAGGTCTTCGGGGGCGAGGGCCTCGCGCTGGCCGAGGACGACGGCGCGGTGGACGACGTTGCGGAGCTCGCGGACGTTTCCGGGCCAGGCGTAGCGGCGGAGGAGGGCCATGGCCTCCCTGGTGAAGGCGCGAACAGGGGAGGGGGTCTCGCGGCGGAAGCGCTTGAGGAAGTGGGCGGCGAGGAGGGGAATGTCGTCGCGCCGCTCGCGCAGGGGCGGAAGGAGGACTGGGACGACGTTGAGCCGGTGGTAGAGGTCGTGGCGGAAGCGGCCGTCGGCGGCCTCGCGGGCCAGGTCGCGGTTGGTCGTGCAGACGAGGCGGACGTCCACCTTGATGGTCTCGGTTCCGCCGACGCGCTCGAACTCTTCCTCCTCGATGGCGCGGAGGAGCTTGGCCTGAAGGGTGAGGGGGATTTCGGAGATTTCGTCGAGGAGCAGGGTGCCGGCGTGTGCGAGCTCGAAGCGGCCGCGCCGGAGCGCGATGGCGCCGGTGAAGGCGCCCTTCTCGTGCCCGAAAAGCTCGCTCTCGAGGAGGGACTCGGCGAGCGCGGCGCAGTTGACCTTGATGAGAGGCCCCCTGGCGCGCGGGCTTGCGGTGTGGGCGAGGCGAGCGACGAGCTCCTTCCCCGTGCCGCTCTCGCCCTGGATGAGGAGAGTGGCCTTGCTGGCGGCGGCGCGCCGCACGGTGGCCACCACGCGCGCGAGGCTCGGGTGGCGGCCGATCAGGGTGTCGTCGGGGCCGGCGTCGAGGCGCAAGCCGGGTCCGGGCTCGCGCGCCGCGCGCAGGACGGCGCGCCACCCGCCGGCGCGCTGGAGCACGCGGGCGAGGTCATCGGCGGTGGGCGGCTTGGCGAGGCAGCCGAAGGCGCCCTGGCGCAGGGCCTCCGAGGCGGCCTCGCCCGCGGCGCGCGGGAGGAGGAGGACGACCGGGATGTCGCGCCCGAGGTCCCCCACGCGCCGCAGGAGCGCCGCGGCCCGGAGGCCGGGCAGCGCGTCGGCGAAGAGCACCTCGGCCTGGCCGCTGCGCAGCGCGCGCAGGGCCTCGGCCGCGCTGCCCGCCTGGGCCACCCGGCAGCCGAGGGCGCCGAGGGGGCGGCAGAGGGACTCACGGCTCGGCACATCCTCGCCGGCCACTAGCACGCGGGCCAACGCCATGCGGTCTCACTCACGCTTCGCAGGGGACAGGTGTGGGGGCGAGCTCGCCGGCGAGCTGCGCGGCGAGCCGGAGCTGGCGCATGCTCCGCTCGGCGGCCTCGCCCTGGCTGGCCAGGAGGCGCTCGTTGCGCTCCTCCTGCTCGCGGAGCGCCTCGATCGTGCCCAGGATGCCATCGAGGAGTCGGTCGAGGCGCGCGCGACTCCGCGCCAACGTCCACCGTCCACCAGCGGCGCTTGAGCGGCTCGAGGTCGCGCTCGATCAGGCCGATGGAGCGGAGGAGTTCGTCCTTACGCGGGAGGAGCGCCGCGTAGGAGCCGATGTCCTTGTCGTACTTCAGGAGGCTCCCCTGCTCCCTGGCCAGGAAGAGGAGAGCCTGGTACATCTCGGCCTCGAGCGCATACTTGCCGATGAGGGTTTCGGCCAGCCCTACGGGCTCAGTGGGTTGCGCCATGGACGGCTCTCCGGAAAAGAGGCTCGGAGCAGGGCGAGGATGCGGGGCGTTGAGACAACGGAGGGCGGTCGCCGGCCGGCCAACGCGGCCTGCCGCTGACGCGGTGCGGGCGCACGCCGTGTGGCGGGCAGCCCGCGGGAGAGCCTGCGACCCTCTGGGGCGTCTCGTCCTGCTCCGTGCCATTTGCTTCACGCCCACTCCCACATGACTGAAACGAGTCGGGAGCAAAAGGCATGCCGCGCCGCCGCCCGCGGCCTGGGCGCGACGCGGCGCGCGCGGCAAGCGCCGAACCCCTAAGCACTTGCGGAAACCAGCGGGGAACGCCACGCCACAGGGCAGGCCGCCGAAGCCTATCCGATGGGGAGTGCGGGCTGTGGCGCCGGCACCACAATGCGCCGGCAGGGGAGAGTTCGTAGTCCGGGCTTTAGCCCGTCTCTGCGCCGGAGGAGACGGCCTGAAGGCCGCACTACGAACTCCAGGTCACTCGCGGGACAGCGAGGGGAAGAAAAGAGGGAGGAAGGACACACGGGTAACGTGAGCACCGTTTTGCCATCGAGCCAGTCTGAGCCACACGCCCTAGCCCAGTGGTCCGGGTTTTGCGAAGTGTCCTTCCTCCCCGTAGTTTCCTGAGACCCGTCGAGGCGGCGGGTGCGCCCTTGTGCGGGCATTCTCTTCCGCTCGCGGGCGCGCTCTTTCCCGCAAATGCCCCGTTCTCCATTGCCGGAGAGACATAGGGCAACGCCTGTGCCGAACGCTCGTGCAGTAGGAAGTCCGCGCGGATGCGGGCAACGATGTAGCGGTCGGCAAGCGGGACGCTGGGGCCCTGTTTAGCCAGGCGAGCGCTTGCCCCCTCTCCCTCGGGGAGAGGGTTGGGGTGAGGGTGCTTGTGTCCTCGCCAGTCTCGTGGAAGGCACCCTCACCCCGGCCCTCCCCCCAGGGGGAGGGGGAAAAGCCCCTGTCGCTGGACGCGTACGACGCTTGCCGCCACACACACGACTGGTAGTGGGGTGGGCGTGGGCGGAGCGCAAAATAATGTGGCCGTGAGAGGATTTTTCGCTTGACAAGCGGCGGGTTGGCCGGTATAACCTATGTCAACCTGGCGCAACACTACCCGTGGGGTAGCGCCGACACCTGACCGCGTTAGCTAGTGGAGAAGCCATGCCGCTCTTCATCACCGATGCTGCCAGGGCCATCGGAGTGTCTCCCGCGACCCTCAAGCGCTGGCTACGCTCGGCTAGAGTCCCGGACGTCCCCCGCGACCGCAACGGCTACCGCGTGTTCGAGTCGGGGGACATCGAGCGCCTGCGCGCCTATGCGAACCAGCGCTTCGAGCCGTCCCCCCGCTTCGAGCGGCACGCCGTCGAGCGCTCGATGGCCATGAGCTGACCCTTTGCCTGGGGCCGACGAGATGTCCAACAACGCCTTCTTCAAGTTCTTCCAGGACATCGTGAACTCGCGCACCTGGAAGAAGCTGACCCCCTCGGCCCGCAGCCTCTACCCCGTCCTGGCCATCCATACGGACAAGGATTTCAAGCCTGTCTATCCCTCGATGAAGCGGCTGAAGGACCTCAGCGGGCTCGGCAACTCCGGCCTCACCTCCGCACTCCGAAGCCTCGAAAAAAACGGCCTCCTGCGAATCTGGTCGGGCCGGCACCACACGGGGAACCGGCACAACACCTACGAGTTCATCTTCGCCTACCCTGGCTGCCAGATAGACCTAGCCCCGCAGCGGGACAAGGCTATCCCCGGCGCGGGAATAGGGGTATCCCCCCTGCGGGACAAGGCTTCCCCCGCCGCCCCAGAACCCCTTCTCCCCCAGGAAGACAACCTACCACCCCAGCGGGGCGCGAACAAGAAGTTGAAAACAACTTCAACCCCGCCAACCAGATCCACAACAACCATCCACGGCGACGTCCACATCAACATAGACCACGGCCCAAGCCCCGCTGTTGTTGATTCTCTCAAGCAGTTCTTCACGGACTCCCTGGCCCAGAAGCTGGCCCACGAGTATCCGCCCGACTACATCAAAGAGAAGATCGAGATCACCCGCTACAACCACGAGCGCGGCAAGGTGCGCGACCCCGCGGCATACCTCCGCAAGGCGCTCTCCCAGGACTACACCCGCCCACTCGGCTTCCAGACCCAGGACGAGCGCACCCAGCGCGACGCCCGGACGACTGAGGTGCGCGCCATCATGGAGCGCATCCGCGACGGCGCGCTCAAGGTCGCCCGCCACCGCACCACGGGGGAGATAAGCCTCGTAGACGTCCCCACCGACCTCGCCTACATCATCCTCCAGGGCCGCCACGGCACCCGCTGCGTCAACGCCTGGGACGACGTGCAGCAATACACCTTCGAGTGAGCGCGCCGCCATCAGACGCCAACCACCGCCCAACGCGCCAGCCATTCAGCACAACGGAGTGGGAGTTTGTAGTGCGGCCTTCAGGCCGTGTGCTGGTAGCGCCGCCGTCCCGGCGGCAGCGGGCCAGCGGGACGCTGGCGCTACGCGACGGGCTGAAGCCCGCACTACGAACCAATCACGCCTTCTTCTCACAGCGGCCCTCTTCTGTGCCATCGTGCATGTATCAGGTGGGACGGCGAGCTTCGAGGACTTCGACCGGCGGGCGAAGGCGGGCGAGCGCCTGAGCGTGGTGTTCTTCGGGGCATCGCTAACCTGGGGCGCCAACGCGACCGACCCCAACCTCACCTCCTACCGCGGCTGCACGGCCGGGCTGCTCGAAGAGCGCTACCCCCAGGCACACTTGAGGTTCTTCGACGCCGCGATCGGCGGCACAGGCTCACAGCTCGGAGTCTTCCGCCTCGAGCGCGACGTCTTCCGCCGCAAGCCGGACCTCGTCTTCCTCGACTTCTCGGCGAACGACGACATCTACTCGGACAAGCCCGAGACCCTGGCCTCCTACGAGGCCATCGTCCGCCGCATCGTCACGGAGGCCCGCTGCCCACTCGTCATCGTCATCTTCCCCTTCCAGTGGAACGTCGCGCAGGGGAACACCAATGGGATGAAGCGGCGCGACGCCCACCTCGCCATCGCCAGGGCATACAACGTGCCCGTGGGCGACGCCGTCGTCCTCTGCCAGCGCCTGGTCAAGGAAGGGAAGCTCACGCTCCAGCAGCTCTGGCCGGTGGACGGCGTCCACCCGGGCGACGCGGGCTATCGGGCCTTCGCCGACGCCGCCTGGCAGGGCTTCTGCGAGGGGGTCGAGAAGAAGCTCGTTTGCTCGGTCCCCGACAAGATGCTCCACGCGGCGACCTACATGGCGAGCGCCCGCGTCCGCATCTCCTCCCTCGGCAAGCTCCCCGCCGGCTGGCGGGTCGGCGCGCCAAATCTCACCTCCGCCTGGTACGACGCCCTCATGTCCCGCTGGCTCGACGACCTCGCCATAGCCTCGAACCGCCAGAAGGTCGAGCGGCTCCGCGTCAGGTTCAGCGGCTCGATGGTCATGCTCTTCGGCGAGAAGACCCTCAAGTCGGGCAAGTACCGCTGCCATATTGATGGCAAGCTCGTCGAGCATGTGGACTGGGCCACAAAGAAGAAGCTCACGGAGTTCGATGCCTCGGCGAAGCAGTTCGGCGGCAACACCCACCTCAGCGAGCTCATCGCCGAGGGCCTCGACCCCGCCGCCGAGCACATCCTTGAGATCGAGCCCGTCTTCGAGGGCGACTCCGAACAAGAGCTCCGCATCGAGAGCATCTGCGTGGCGGGGGGCAAGGCGGGAGTTCGGCTCGATAGCGCAGCGGCGCCCCGGTGAGGAGACGAACTCGTAGTCCCAAAGGGACGGCAGTGGGTAGCCGGCGGCTTCAGCCGCCGGTCCGGGGCGGACCCGCGGCACAGTCCCGCAGGGACGGCAGAAGCCACGGGAGTACGCCTCGCCATATGTTTCTGCCGTCCCTTCGGGACTTCTCTACTTCTGGCGCACCGGTCCGGCGGCTGAAGCCGCCGGCTACCCACTGTGCTCCCTTCGGGAGCAAGACATCGGAATGGCCGTGATTGCGTCCCCTTATTCCTCGGGCGGTGCAATGGCCGGTGGGTCTGTGTTGCGGAAGGCCCGCCCTTGCGCCGTTCGACGGCGGCCGTAGCGACACGCGGCTCGCGTGTCGAGGACGGGACAGGCGAGCCGCCCGTCCCTACGACTTCCCGGAACAGGAACAAATGAGCGACACTGAAGCCGTCATCTCGATAGACTCGCCGAAGCGCCGGCGGGGGCTGTTCTTCGTGGGCGCGGCGGTGGTGGGGGTGGGGTTCGCCATCGCGATCCAGGTGGGGTGCAACGATAACTTCGTGGTGGAGGAGCTGGGCCTCGGGGGCGACCAGAAGGGGATTCTGGAGGCGGTGCGGGAGAGCTGCGGGGTGGTGGCCCTGGGGCTGCTGGCGCTCCTGGCGGGGTTCGCGGAGCCGCTGGTGGGGGCGGGCATGGTGGCGCTCTTCGGGGTGGGGCTGGCGAGCTACTACTTCGTGCCGACCTTCGGCTGGCTCCTGGCGACGAGTCTGGTGTGGAGCCAGGGGCTGCACGTGTGGATGCCGCTGCCCGATTCGATGACGATGAGCCTGGCGGAGCCTGGGCGCGTGGGCTTCCGCCTGGGCCAGATGCGGGCGGCTGGCTCGGCGGGGTTCGGGGCGGGCATGGCCGCGGCGCTCCTCCTCACGCTGGCCGGCGTGGCGCTCAGGCCGCTCTTCCTGCTCTCGGGCGCGGTCGGGCTGCTGGCGGCGGCGGCCTGCCTGGGCATCCCGCGCGGCCTCAAGACGCCCGGCCCGCGCCTGGTGCTCCGCCGCCGATACGGGCTTTACTATGCGCTCTGCTTCCTCGACGGCTGGCGCCGCCAGATATTCCTCTGCTTCGCGGGATTCCTGCTCGTCAAGGTCTACAAGACTCCAGTCCAGACCATTCTCCTGCTCTACGTGGCGGTGCAGGTGATCGGCTACCTCGGGTTCCCGTGGCTTGGGCGGCTGATAGACCGGGTGGGGGAGCGGCGGGTGCTGGTGGTCTACTTCGCGTGCGTCACGGCCGTGTTCGTGGGTTATGCGCTGGTGCGGGTGCGGGGCGTGCTCTTCGGGCTGTTCCTGGCCGACAGCATCCTGTCGGGCTGCGCGACGGCGATCGTGACCTACGTCCACCGCATCGCGCCGCCGAGCGAGCACACGGCCACGCTGGGGATGGGGGTGGCGATGAACCACGTGGCGGCGGTGACGATGCCGCTCCTGGGCGGCGTCCTGTGGCAGCAGTTGGGCTACGAGTGGGTGTTCGCGGCGGGGATAGCGGCGGCGGCGGCGAGCATCCTGGTCGCGCTCCGCGTCCCGCCGAAGTAGCCTGCGCCGAGGAAGACACGCCCAAGCAAGAGCTTGGGCGTGGCACCCCACGTTCTCCCAGGGGACCCCCGAGTGCCACGCCCGAACTCGTTCGGGCGTGCGGGACCAGGTGCTCTCCGCAGCGGGAAATGCGGGAAATCCCAAGAGCCAAACAGCAAGAACCAAACGATCCCCAAGCCCGAAATGCTCAATGACCAAAGCAAGCCCCTAGGGTCGCGGGCAACGCCACGTAGTCTCCGCTTGGACCATTGAGGATTGGAGTTTGGGGCTTGTTTGGCGCTTGGTGCTTGTGGTTTGGAGCTTCCCGCATTTCCCGCCAGCGGCTGGTGGGAAATGCGGGCTAGGGCTCTGTCTCGGGCGGTTCGGGCCCCTCTTTGCAGGCCTCGAGGGCGCGTGAGAGGAGGTCGGCGGCTGAGACTTCGGAGCCGACCTCGGGGCTGACGGCGGCGACGCGGATGGAGAGCCAGTCGGGGTGGTTGGTTAGGACGAGGAGGCCCTTGCGGAGGCGCGCGGCGACGACGTCGGTGCCGATGGGCGAGACTCCGAGGGCGAGGGCCGCGAAGTCGTCGGGGCCGACTCGCGCGACAAGGTCGGTCTCGCGGAAGGTC
>VGYW01000295.1 GCA_016872875.1 Planctomycetota bacterium
TCTCGGGGTTTCGATATTTCTTGACGACCGTGGTGCCGTCCTCGTGGGTCGTCACCTCGCAGGTCTGCCAGTCCATCACGAGCGAGCCGAGGGTGCCGGTGGCCTCGAGCCAGCCGCGCTTGGGGTTGGAATCAATGCTGGAGAGCGTGAGGGTGAGCCACTGGCCGCCCTTGAAGCGGGCGATGGCAAAGCCCTCGTCCTCGTTCGTGTCCTTCCCCCACTTCACCTTGTCGGCCCAGAAGCCTGTGTGGTTGAAGCCCGCGACCTCGGCCAACTCGGCGCCCTGGAGGATTTGGAGCGAGTATTCGAGGAGGTGGACGCCCCAGTCGTAGAGGATTCCGCCGGAGATGCCCTTGGAGGAGCGCCACCAGTCGCCCGGCTTGCCGTAGCCGCCCATGTGTGCCTCGACGCGGAAGACCTGGCCGATGACGCCGCTGCGGACCAGCTTCACGGCGTTCAGGATGCAGCCGTCCCAGTGGCGGTTGTGATAGGTCGAGAGCACGCACCCGCTCTTCTTCGCCGCGGCGATCATCGCGTCGCACTCGGCGGTGGTGATTGCGAACGGCTTCTCCGTGACCACATGGCGGCCGGCCTTGAGGCACTGCACGGCCAGCTTCGCGTGGGTGTTGTGCGGCGTGATGATGGCGAGGAGATTGACCGCCGACCTCTTGAGCATCTCGGCCACCGAGGCATAGGTCTCGATGCCCGGGAACTCCTGCTGGGCCACCTTGAGGCGTTCCGGGTCAATCTCGGCCACGGCGGTGGGCACCATGCCCGCCCGCTTCATCTCGTTGAGGTGGGCTTTACCCATGTTGAACGCCCCGCCGTAGCCGATCACCCCGCACTTGATCTCTTCCGGCCTCGCAAACCGCTTCACCTGTTCGTCTCCTTACCTGAGGATGTGTCCTCGCGCTCACCGCGCCACGCGGTGTATTCTAAGCGGAAGCGGCTTCCGGCGCAAGGGACCACAGGGACCACAAGGACGACAGGGACGCAGCCACCGACGGCAGCAAGTCGCTGTGGTCCTTGTGGTCCCTGTGGTCCCTCTGCCTTGCCGCGCCTTGACAATCGCAGCGCCCTGCACTAGTATGGAAAATGGGAGGGAAGATCAGGAGCAACGCCGATGTATGCTCGAAGATGCCCAACAACCGTTCACCGAACGCTTGCCGGCGGCTTGCCGCTCATTCTGGTGGCGTTGGCCGGCTGCACGTCGCCGCTCTTCCCGGAGCTCCAGAAGCGGGTGCAGAAGGACCTTGCGTTCCCGATGGTGCTCCAGAACCCCTCGCAACACGTGGGCGCGGTCGTCATCTGGGGCGGGGTCATCCTCAGCACGGCCAACCGCAAGGAGGGCACTGAGGTGGTGGTGCTTGAGACGCCGCTGGACAGCGCGGGCCGCCCGCTGAGCGTGCGCTACTCGCGGGGCCGCTTCATAGCGCGGACGCCTGCGTTCCTCGACCCCGAGGTCTTCCGCCGCGACCGGCGCGTGACCTTCGGCGGCGAGGTCACGGGCAGCGAGACACGCCCCCTCGGCGACACCCAGTACGTCTATCCCGTGATCAAGCTGCTCGACCACTACGTGTGGAGCGAGCCCGCGCCAGCCTACTACTACGGACCCTATCACTACTACGACCCCTACTACTGGCCCTACTATTACGACCCATTCCGGCCCGGATGGGGCTGGCGCCGCTGGCCGCACTGGCGTTGCTGGCCGTGAGCGCTATCGGCGGCAGCCCATCGGCAGGCCCATGAGGGAGAGGGTCATCGGGCGCAGTTCGCGCTTGAAGGGGTCGAGGACGAGTTCGAGCGCCTCCAGCGTCGTGGTGCCCAGGAGATTGGCGTCGCCGGGCTCCCCGAAGATCACCGGCGCCGCGCCCCCTACGCCTTTGTACTCAAAGTAGGCGTCGCCGATCTGCCGCTCGATCTCCTGCCCGTCCGCAAGATGGAAGGTTCGGGAGCGATGGGGGCGAATTCCCAGCCGCCTCAGCACTTCGCCCTGAACCACTGAGTACACCGCCCCGCTATCCACAAGGAACCTCACTGTTTCGGCGGCTTTTGCCTCGTGGCTCTTCTTCACCACGACCTCGACCCTTGTCATCCCCATGCTTCATCTCCTCGGCGCAGGTTACGGATGCACGCTTGCCATCCCCCTGATGATTATGCCCCGGCAGGCGAAGAAAAGCAAGCCCTCTGCCCTCCCGAAGGTTCCGATACCTTCGGGAGGATACGCGAGAGGCGCGCTATTGGAGCAGCAGGCTCACGGGCGCGAAGGGGGACATGGGGACTTTGAACCTGCCGTGCGTGACGGGGATCGGCTCTCCCACGGGCCTCCCACGCAGGTCGCAGGGCTGGGCGGTCCTCGGGCGAAGGCCCTTGGGCAGGTCAATCGAGTAGGTCAACGGCTCGCGTTCGGACTCCTCCTTCCCCGATGGTTCCCACAAACGCAGCAGCAGTCCGTCGCCGTCTGGGTTCGGCCCAAAGGCGGTCACAAGCATGCCCCCTCCGAGGATGCTGCCGCGATAGATGGTCATGCTGGGCAGAGGAATCTCGGGATCGGCGGGAAGCTTACCCGGTGGTCCATCGAACCACGCGCCTCGGAAGGGCTGACGCGCCTCCCACGAATCAGCCGTGACATCCTGGGCACGCGTGCCGCGCGAGAATGGGTAGAGCCGCACACGGACGGTCCAGGAACCGCCGACCCATTGCTGGAAGTTGGTGGAGACGGCGTTGTTGAAGAGGTTGAAGAAAACGTAGGGCTTCGTGGGCACGAAATCGCGCGAGTAGCGCCAGAGGCCAGGGCGCTCCAGGCTGACAAGCGGGGTGTCCGGCGAGCAGAGGGTCGCGCCATCCCTGGTGGGGCTTGTGACGGTGATCCCGCTGTTCACGCAGAAGCAGTCGTGGTTGGCCGAGCGCCGGAAGTCGGTCGCAGGGTCAACAATCGAGCCGAGGCGGCCCAGAAGGAATCTCGGCCTGTCCACCTTGAGTGGGAAGCACAGCCAGCCCGCCTCGGGCCACGGCTCGGGCCGCTTGTCAGTCACGCTCCACTCGAAGTCGGCAAAGCTCGTATCGGCATAGAGGGTGACGGTGAGCGCAACGGCATGTGGGACAGCTTCGGTTGCGGGAGCTGACATGCGCGCCCGGATGGCGAACGGAGTCTGGGTGACCTCCAGCTTCATGTTCTTCGGCGACGCGGCGACATAGGGCTTCTCCTTGGCCGGTGGCAGATCGTTCTTCCCCAAGTCGGCGATGGCCCAGCCCGGCTTCTGGCGAAGATAGGCGTTGAGATACTCGTTCACCTGGTTGGCGTCGAATCGCTCGTAGATATACTGGCCGAGTCCGAACGGCGCCGCGGGGTCCACCAGCTCCATCTTCGCCCTCTTGTCCTTGTCGAACAGCGACGCTACCACACCGCGGGCAGGGTCAAGCCGGACGCTCAGGTAGCGGTTCTCGATGGTTCCCGTCGCCAGGTCCGCTTTCAGGTCGTTGGCACGATCGTTGGACTTCCCGGGGACGAACGTGCTGTAGGCCATTGGGAGCATACTGGTGCTGAAACTCAGCATGTCTCCCTCTCGCTCCATTGGAACATCCCTGACCGACCCGTCCTGCCATAGCTTGCCCAGTGCATCAGGCGGCTTGCCAGGCACCTTCACGCTCACAATGCCGCTTACCACCCACGGGAGGGGATTGTAGACGACGATGCGGGGGCCTTGGACGTTGACGGCGCGGGCGAGGGCCTGGAGGTTGGCTTCAAGGGCGGGGGCGGCGATGGCCTCGGCTTGGCGGATGTAGGCGCCGTGCTCGGCCCAGGATTCTCCGGCACGCTTGTAGACGCCTTTCGCGTGGGCGGCCTCCCACTCGGCGCCGTAGAGACGCTTGCCCCAGGCCTTGAAGTCGAGGCCCCAGGTGTGCTCGCTGTACATCAGGCTCCGCTCGTAGGCCGCGGCCACGGAGTCCTGCGCGCTCGGCACGTCAACGCCCCAGATGCGGAGCAAGGTGTTCAGGCTTTCGAGGGCCATGATGGTGGGGCGCACGTTGCGCATGATCTTGGTCTCGATGGGCATGGACATGATGCCGTGGACCCAGGTGTCGGGCATGTCGGCGCGGATGACGGGCAGGTCGGGCTTCTCGCGGCGAATGGCGTCGGCGAAGTCGCTGAGGCGGCCGAAGCGGACCTTGACGCCCGGCATCTCGCGGGCGGCGCGGTCGAGGAGCGCCCGCACGTCGCCGGGATTCGGCGGCCCCTGGTTGTCGCCCGTGTGGATGAGGGCGAGCCAGGTGGCGTGAGGCCAGTTGGCGGGCGGCCGCAGCCCCGTGCCGTAGTCGCCGGCGTACATTGTCAGGAGCCGCGAGCCGTCGGGGCCTTCCCACCAGAACAGCGGCGGAACGTCGGGCATCGGGCAGGCGGCGTTGCAGCCGACGTGGAGGAACTCGACCCCCGCGTGGACGAGGACGGTGGGGAGAATCCAGGTGTGGGACGGCACGTCGGTCATCTTGGCGTCGCGGGGCAGCGGCTGGCCGAGCGAGCGGCCGAGTTCCGACGAGAAGCGCATCCCCCGCACCAGGTCCTCAAGGTCGAGCGATTCGGTGTGGAGGGTGACAGGGAGCGCGTGTGTGACCAGCCGTCCCTCACGCACGGCATCGAGGATGCGCTTGCGGCGTTCGGGCGTCTGCTCGGGGCCGAGGAGCTGGGCCATCGGCCAGCCGGGCAGGGTCCAGACGAAGCGGTTCTCGGGCGGGAGGGCCTGGGTCTCATCGCAGACCTTGAGCGCCTTGTCAATCATCCCCGTGCGGTAGTGCGCCACCACGTCGCGGGCCATGGCCGTGTAGCCGATGTCGAAGTGCGTCTTGAAGACGACCACGGCCTCCTTCACCGCGGCGCGCGCCGAGCCTGCGGCGATGGCAGCGAGCACAACGGCGGAGCGCCAGACGGAAACACGCATACTCATCGCCACGACACCTCCGTGCTACAATCCGCGAGAGAGTTGTTCCCAGGAGCAGGTCTCCGGCCCGTTCCTCCGGCCCGCGGGGGGCATGTGCTGAGGAAGCTCGCTACAGAGGGCACAGAGAAGAGCAGTCTATAAGGAAGGCAGGAAGGCAGGAGAGGAAGCGCGCCAACCAGAGACGCCCCCCGCGCGGAGCGAATCGGACAGCCAGGGTGACGGCGTTGAGTTGCGACCCAGGCCGCCCGCATGCCTTGCTTCCTTTCCTGCCTTCCTGCATTCCTTATGGTCTACTCTGGCTGGGGCCGAGAGCGCTCGCTCGCGCAAGTCAAGGGGCCGGTGCCCAACATACTCCGGGGGCAGGCACAGGTCAAGCAGCGCGGCGGGATGAGGCACTTGCGCGCGTGCGAATCCGTTGTTGCGCCCGGGTGCGGAGAGCATGACTTCCGGTCCTGGCGATGACTTCATTCTGCTTCTTCTCGTCCTCGTCGTCGTCCTCGTCGTCGCCGTCGAATCTCTGGGCTCTTCCCATCCCGGAGGTTCGACCACGACCACGACGACGACGACGACAACGACGACGATCCGGGAGCGAGCTGGTCGCTAACAGCGGGAGTCACGCCCGGGTGCGGAAAAAATGTTGAAAATGTGGATAGGGTTAGTGTACAATGCCCCAAGTGGCAGCACGAGCCGGACTCGGGCGGCCGGTTCGCCGCGCCTGATCGGGCAAGCCGTGGTCTACTACGCCATTGGAGTCGCTTCAGCGGTCGCCGCGCTCGGCCTCGCGGGGTTGGCTGGCGCCACGCTCGCGCTCCTGGCCGTCTACGGTCGGAGCGGGCGGGTGGTCTGGCCGCGTGCGGGGGTGCTGGGCGGGCGGCTCCTTCACGCCCCGCTGGCGTTCCTCGTGCGCGCCGTGGGGGGGCGGCCGGGGCTGCTCGACCTCTTCGTGATAGAGTCGGCGAACGCGGCGATGGCGCGGCGGTTCGCGCGGGCCGGGCCGGTGCGGATGCTCGCCGTGCCGCAGTGCCTGAGGTCGGGCGAGTGCGCGGCGCGGCTTCATCCCGACGACGGCTATCGCTGCCAGGGCTGCGGCAAGTGCCCCCTGGCCGCGCTCGACCGCGCGGCGGCGGAGCGCGGGTTCCGGCTCTTCATCGTGCCCGGGGGCGGCATGGCCAGGCGCCTCGTGAGGCGTCTGGGGGTGGACGCAGCGCTGGGCGTGGCCTGCCCGTCCGAGCTGAGGAGGGCGCTGCTGGCCGTGCGCAGCATGGGGGTGCCGGCCGTGGGGGTGCCGCTGGCCTCCGGCGGGTGCTTCGAGACGCGGGTGGACCTCGGCCGCGTGCGGGAGGCGATGGAGCGCTGCGGCTCGGCATCATCGGTGTGCCACGGTCGGCTTGCCCGACCGTGCCCTGTGGCCAGTGGCGGCCCCTGTGTTCAAGACACCGCTGGGCAAGCCAGCCGTGGCACACGCTAGGGCCGTTGGCAAGCGGCCCCCTGGAACCGGGCCGAGATTCAGCGCGTGCGTCGTGCTTGCAAAGCAGGTGCCGATGCGGTAGTATACTAGAGGGAGGGTACGTGGGGGAACACGCGCGGCCCGGGGCGGGCATGCGGGGCCGGCGCGAGTGCCGCCAAAGATGCCCGCCACGATCACAGATTCGAGGTGATCCCATGCGGCTGCCACGCCGGAATACGGGTTTCACGCTGATCGAGATGCTCATCGTGCTGGGCATAATCATGACGCTGGCGGCCACGGCGCTGCCGGCCATCATGCAGTCGCTGAGGTCCGCGCGCGAGGTCAACTGCCGCAGCAACCTCAAGCAGATAGGGACCGGGCTCTTTTCCTACATACTGAATTGGGACCGGAACTTCATCTCGAACCGCCCGCCCGACCTCTTCGCGCAGAGGACGCCTGACCCGGTGCTGATGAGCTTCGACGACCTCAGCCCGCTCTGGGGCGTGCCCTCGGTCCGACGCGAGAGGACCACGGGCGGGAAGTTCGTCTACGAGACGATCGTCACCGACAGCTATGTGAAGGACGTGCGGGTGTTCAACTGCCCCTCCACCCGCGACCGTGCGGGGACCCTGCCGAAGCGCGAGGACTGGTGGAAGGAGCTGATCTGCAAGCGCAGCGGCGGCAAGCTGAAGTTCACCTGGTCGAGCAACCAGTACAAGGTGAGTTCGGAGACGCCCACCCCACCCTCGCAGATGAGCTACGAGTACTGCGGCGAGTTCGCCCCGAGCATGCAGTACACCGGGATAAACACCACCCGCGCCTGGCTCGTCCACGACGAGGACGCCAACGCCGAGAACACGAACGACATCCTGACCCTCGGCAAGGAGGAGGGCCTGCGTCTCACCAACAAGTCCAACCACGGCAAGCGGGGGGCCAACATGCTCTTCGTCGAAGGCCACGTCGAGTGGGTCGAGGCCCTCAGGTGGCCCAAGCGCGTGGTGAATGGCATCCGCGAGTGGGAGGGCATCACCACCTGGAAGCTGGCCAGCAGCTACTACACGATCCCCTGAGCAACCCGCCGATCCGCATTTCCCGCTTGATCGAGAGAGGGCGGACTGCTACAATCCTCGCTCGACTCGGGCCGGGCCTGTGATGGTGTTTCCCTCACGGCGCCCCGCCAGTCCGGCCGGCGGGGGCAGCACGCGGAGCCAGAGGCTCCAGGAGGAAGGGCATGGCGGGTGTGCCTTCGGACATCGAGGTCGCTCAGGCGGCGAGGCTCAAGCCAATCGTGGAGATCGCGGAGAAAGCCGGCATCCGACGCGACGAGCTCGAGCTCTACGGCGACTTCAAGGCCAAGGTCAAGCTCAGCATCTCCGACCGCCTGAAGGACCGCAAGGACGGCAAGTACATTGACGTCACGGCCATCACCCCCACCCCCCTGGGCGAGGGGAAGACCGTCACCACCATCGGCCTCTCCCAGGCCCTCCACCACATCGGCAAGAACGTCTTCACCTGCATCCGCCAGCCCTCGCAAGGCCCAACCTTCGGCATCAAGGGCGGCGCGGCCGGCGGCGGATACGCCCAAACCGTCCCGATGGAAGACTTCAACCTCCACCTCACCGGCGACATCCACGCCGTGGGCGCCGCCCACAACCTCCTCGCCGCCGCCATTGACGCCCGCATCCTCCACGAGGACTCCCTCTCCGACAAGGGCCTCAAGAAGCTCGGCCTCAAGCGCCTCGACATTGACCCGTACTCGATCACCTGGAACCGCGTGGTGGACGTCTCGGACCGCGCGCTCCGCAACGCCGTCATCGGCCTGGGCGGCGAGGGCGACGGCCGGCCGCGGCAGACGGGCTGGGATATTACTGTGGCCAGCGAGATCATGGCGATTCTGGCGCTGTGCTCCGACCTCAAGGACATCCGCAAGCGCCTCGGCCGCATCGTCATCGGCACCTCCAAGAAGGGCACGCCGATCACCGCCGAGGACCTCGGCGTGGCCGGCGCCATGACCATGCTCATGCTCGACGCCGTCAAGCCCACCCTCATGCAGACCCTCGAGCACTCGCCCTGCCTGGTTCACGCCGGCCCCTTCGCCAACATCGCCCAGGGCAACTCCTCCATCATCGCCGACCGCATCGCCCTCAAACTCGCCGACTACGTGGTCACAGAGAGCGGCTTCGGCGCCGACATGGGCATGGAGAAGTTCCTCGACATCAAGTGCCGCGTCTCCGGCCTCACCCCCCACGTCGTCGTCATCGTCGCCACCGTTCGCGCGCTCAAGATGCACGGCGGAGGCCCCAAGGTCGTGCCCGGCCGTCCCCTCGACAAGGCCTACACCCAGGAGAACGTGGAGCTCCTCAAGGCCGGCTGCGGCAACCTCAAGAAGCACATCGAGAACGCCCGCAAGTTCGGCGTCAACGTCGTCGTCGCCGTCAACCGCTTCACCGCCGACACCGACGCCGAGATCGAGGTCGTCCGCCAGGCCGCACTCGAGGCCGGCGCCGAGGGCGCCTACGAGAGCCAGGTCTGGGCCAAGGGCGGGCCGGGCGGCGTCGCACTCGCCGAAGCCGTCGTCGCCGCCTGCGAAAAGCCCTCAAACTTCAGGTTCCTCTACCCCGACGACTGGCCAATCGAGAAGAAGATCGAGACCATTGCGACGCAAATCTATGGGGCCAAAGGAGTTGACTTCGCCCCCGCCGCGAAGGCCAAGATCGAGATGTACACCAAGATGGGCTTCGCAAAGCTCCCCATCTGCATGGCCAAGACCCACCTCTCCATCAGCCACGACCCCGCCTGGAAAGGCGTACCAGCCAACTACACCATGCCGGTCCGCGACATTCGTGCCTCGGTGGGGGCGGGCTTCCTCTACCCCCTCTGCGGCGAGATGCGCACCATGCCCGGCCTCCCCGCCACCCCCGTGTTCATGAACTACGACATCGCGGAGGACGGACGCGTCCTCGGCCTCTCGTGACCTCGACGTAAGTCCTTTGCGGGGAGGGACTTCCTCCACGTGGCGCTGGCGCTGGATATGGATAAGCGGGATGCGCGCTGGCACACGCTCGCGCTGGGGGCCGCAAGGTTCGCTAGGCACCCGCCGCACTGGCGACAACGCCTGCCTTCTCCTTGAGCTCGAACAGGTGGCCGTCCGCGTCCTTGATGAACGTGATGAGGGATTCCCCTTTGGGGACGCGGATGACCTCAACCCTGGCGTCCTCGCACTTGCGCAGGAGCTGCGGCAGGTTCTCCGCGGCGATGCAGGCGTGCTCGACGCGTCCCGCCGGCGGGGGAGCCTCGGGGCAGAGGAAGACCTCGAAGTTGGCCGAGCCGCCCGTGTAGTTGATGGCCCTCAGCTCGCGTGCGATGCCGAAGATCGCGCGGCAGACCTCCGCCGGCACGACCTTTGGCTCGGCCTTCCTCAAGCCGAGCACGCCGACGTAGAAGCCGTCCGCCCTCTCCTCTGAACTCGCACTCAGCGCCACGTGCAACAAGTCCATTCCGCTCCTCCAGTTTGGTGCCTACTCGTTCGGCCTGATGATGACCTTCAGCGACTCCTGCCCCTCCAGGACAAGCCGGAAGCCCCGCGCCGTCTCCCTCAGCGGCAGGACGTGGGTGATCATGTCGTCCACAACGATCCTGCCCGATGCGATCAACTGGAGCGATTCCTCCCAATCCGGCGGGCCGCAATAGTACGACGTGAGGATCGTGATCTCCTTCCGCCAGAAGTCGTTCAGGGGCACGACGGCCACCTTGTCCGGGCCAGGCACGGCGAAGACGACGACCGTGCCGCCCTGGTCCACGCACTTCCACGCGGCCTCCACAGCGGACACGGCGGACGTGCAGAGAATCACCACGTCGGCCAGCCGCCCTGTCTCCGCGGCCAGGCGGTCCGGCACGTTCTCGGCGGCGTCAATTGTGGCCGCTGCGCCGGCCCGCCGCGCGAAGGCCAAGCGGTTGGGGTTGATGTCCGACGCCGCGATTCGGGCGCCCAGCGCGTGGGCCAGCTTCACGTGGAGCAGTCCCGACATGCCGCAGCCCAGCACCATCACGCTCTGGCCCTCCCGCACCTTCGCCAACTGCTGCGCCCGCACGGCGCA
>VGYW01000296.1 GCA_016872875.1 Planctomycetota bacterium
GAGAGAGGCGGCTCGGCGAAGGGCAGACCCATCACACGATGGCGAGGGGAACCTGGTGGATGGCGTTGTTGCCGGCCTTGGGGAAGGGACGCGGCATGGGCTGGGCGCAGCCGTTGGAGTCCATCGTGCGGCAGCGCAGGTGGTAGCGCCCCGCGGGAAGGCCAGGGGCCAGCGCCGCCCAGTGGGCGATGGTGTAGCGGAGCGGCCAGGTCCGCGGCTTGCCCGTGGCGGGGTCCAACTGGAGCGGGATGGGCGGCAGCTTGCCGTCGGGCAGGCCCCCGCCCCAGTCGCTTGGCGGCGGGAGAATCTCCGCGTCCCGCCACTCGCTCTGCGTGGAGAATGGGTCGTCGGGCCGCGGGGGAGTCGCCTCCGGTTCGGCGGAGTACTGCACCTTGCTCAGGCCCGACATGCCCACTTGTGCCAGCCCCACGAGGGGCAGCGGCTCGCCTGCCTTCGCCTCCTTTGGCGGATTGAGGAAGCGGGCGGCCGTCTTCATCGGGCTTTCCACGTCGTTGTTCCACAGAGCGTAGGTGTCGTTGGCCTGGAAGCTGTTGGTGAGGACGACGCGCGTGAGCCATTTGACCGACTTGTTGGCGTAGTTCTCGGGGACGACGACCCGCACCGGCCCGCCGTTCCTGGGCGAGAGCCATTGGCCGTTGAGCTTGTAGCACAGGATGACCGGCAGCTCGCCCGGCGGGTCCTCCAGCACGCGGCCGATGGGGAGCGAGACGATGAAGCGCTGCTTCGGGTCGCCGTTGTCGTAGCCCCAGTAGGCCACGCGGCGCACGTTGCCCGTGGGCCTGGCGAGCCAGAGGACGTCGCGGAGGGGCACGCCCTCCCAGAGGCCCATGCCCAGGGGGTCGGGCATGTTCGTGCACGTGAGCACCTTGAGGAAGCGCACGGCCTGCTTCTCGGCGAGGGCCATCAGCCCCTTCCACGTGAGGGCCGTGCCGCGCTCCTTCGACAGCGGGTTCGCCACCTGGCTGTTGCTCTCGGGGTCGGCCACGACCTCGAGCTGCCAGGTCTCGGGGTCGAGGCCGACCTCGCGACGCTTCTCGGTCGGGAGCTGGGGGAGCGGCGGCTTCTCGCGGTTGAACTCGCGGAAAGCTTCTGGGCGGGTCAGATAGGCCAGCTTCGCCTTTGCCTCTTCGAGCCGCGCGGCCGCCTCGGCGGCCTGAGCCACCGTGGGCGCGGCGCCAGCACCAAGTGCCCCCGCGACACCGAGCTTCAACAGCTCCCGCCGGCTCACCTCGCCCTGGTCGCTTCCCGCGTCCTGCATCTCATCCATACCCTTTCACCTCGCCCTTTGGTTGCGGTCGAAGGCCGCGCGGCCCTTCAGGGAACGATCACGCGGGGGACAAGGGCCCGCCGCACTTCGCGCAGAAGCGCGCGCCGGGCTCCACACGCGCACCACATTGGGTGCAGAAGGCCTGCCGAGGCTGCTGCGCCCCTGCGGGGTAACTGGGCGTGGCTTCCGGGAAAGGGGGTGGGGCCACGCTTGGCCGCTTCCTCCTGGCGAAGGCCACGATTGCGACCAGGACGATTGCCACGATGGCTGCGATTGCCCCAAGCAGCACCGGGGACAGCCCCGCGGCAGCCACGGTGAACTTCCCGGGCTCCACGCTGACCCGCATGTCCAGGTTGGTCGAGTGCTCCCAGGCGCGGGCGTTCTCGGCCTGCACCTGGCACTCCTTGCCGGCGGCGCCGCAGGCCACGAAGCGCGCCATGAGCAAAACACCGTCCCCATTGACGGGTTCGCCGCTGACCAGGGCGACCCGCATCCGGCCGGGCTGCGGGACGTTGGACTCGACCATGGCTCCTGAGAGCAACGCCCCCTCCTCGACCTTCCTGGCCTCGAGGACGGCCGGGTCATAGACGAGCTCCATCTGGAGGGCGCCGAGTCCCTGGGCGCCGCGGACGCTCACGGGCACCTTTACCTCCGCCCCTGGCGCGCCCCGGGCGGACGCCACGGCCACCGTGACCGAGGCGGCCCGGGCCCCAGGAGCAACCACGCACGCCGCCAGCAGGACCACCAGGGCGCTTCGCATGACGATAGAAGGCGTCTTCACGTTGGGTTCTCCAGTCACTTCCCGACCACGCGCTGAAGGATCAGCCGGGCGTCGTTTGAGGTCACTTGCCCGTCCTTGTCGAGATCGACCGCGAGGCGAACAGGGATGGCCTTGACCGACATCCTGAGCGCGGCCAGGGCGTCGCCGGCGCTCAACGCACCGTCGCCGTCGGCATCGCCGGGCACCTCGCCGTCGGCACCGACTATCTGAATCTCGCCGTCGAGAGTGGCAATGGCCACCTTGGCGCCGGCAGCACTGTTGATCGTGGTCACTGCTGGCCGCAGAGCAGTATTGTCGCCGGGCTGGCCGTTAGCCTTGAAGGGGATCTGGGCCAGGGTCCCGGTGCCGCTGATGCCTGCCGTGCCCGCGAAGCCCACGCGCACCACGCCGGGCTCCTTGGCATTGCCCTCGAAGAGGGACTTCTCGATCAGGCTGCCCTTCACTACGGGCCCGGCCGGCCCGGCCACCTGCGGGTCGTAGCTGATGCTGACGTTCATGTTGGCCACGTCCTGCCCCCGGAGTAGCCAGACGGGCACGGTGACGGATTCGCCGGCCCTGACGCGGCGCTTGCCGATCTGGAGGGTCATCTTGTCCACCTGGGCGGGCTCGCCCGTGCCGAACGGGGTCGGCGGCGGAGCAGGCGTGACCGGGCCGCCGATGCGGACGGAGGAGATGATCTTGGCGAAGGTTCCCTGCTGCTTCGGCCAGTCGGCCTCTGGTGCGGCGACGAAGATGCCGACCGCCTCGCCGCCGGCGGCGGGCGGCTGGACCACGACGAGCTCGCCCTTCGTCGGCGTCGCGCCCGGCACGCGCCCGGTATGGCTTGTGGCCGGGTGGCCGTCCACCGTCGTGGCTTCCTTGGTCTGGACGCTTATCCCCTTGAGCGCGTCTTCGACCGCCTTGCCCCTGAGGATGGCGACGGACGCCTCCGGCTTCTGAGGGGTCCCCTTGTACCAGCCGCCTTGGCCGGCTGGGGCGCCGGGAAGAGGCTTCCACTCGGAGGGGACGCTCACGGCCACGTTGCCGACGCTCCCGCTCACCCATCCCGTCGCCACGGGAGGCGCCGGCGTCGGTTCCGCCGGCGGAGCACCATGGGATATACTCGCCGGCGGCGGCGGGGTCTGCCCTGCGGGATACCACCGGTAGACATACCTGAACTCCACATATCGCGTAGCGATAGTGAAGAAGACCTGGTCAAACAGTTTGCCGTCCTGTTCCCACGGTCGGGGAACGAGGGCCTCTCCTTTGAGCTCATCGGCCAGTTTTCCCCCTCCTGGCACCGGGCCGTGATAGACCTCTAAGTACCTGCGTTCTGGGTTGCTGGGGTCCTGGAGGTACGGGAAGCCCGTGTAAGATGCTCTCTCCCAGTGGGGATGGGCGAACTGCGCGTGTATCTTTGACGAAGGGCCATAGGTTATTCCTGCTTTCTCACCGGCCTTCAGTGCCAAGGTAATCTTGACCTTCTCACCCGGTGTCAGTCTCCCCGGCGGAGCTTCCCAGTCATACTGGGTGACGTAGAATTCGTTCGGATTCAACTTGGACCCGCACCGGGTCGTCATCCCCCCGCGCGATGGGTGCCACGCAAATGTGGTGAAAATTGTGGGTGACTTCTCGTAGTTGTCCTTTTTCCAGAAATCAACGATGTCGAGCTTCTCGAGGACCCAGACGCCCGGCGGCCCCTCCGCTGCCCGGGCCTGGGCCACGATCGCGGCCAGGAAAACCACAAGTGACAAGAGCACTGTCCTCATGTCAGTTCTCCTGCTAATAGGGTCATACCCTGCCGAGGAGTTCCAACCACTTCTCCCGGTCCGCATCGTCGGCGACAGCCTCGCGGCGTTCCAGCCCGCGGCTCGTCACATGGCACAACCCGCCGGGGATGTCAATGCGAAGGGGTCGCGCCATGCCCTAAGCTTAGCGCGAGCAGCATCCCGCTGTCAAGCCAATAAATGGACCTTCACTGCCTGACCCCACGGCTCCGGGGAAGGGGGCTATTCGTCGGCGCCGGGGAGGTTGGCGAGGAAGTCCTCGTTGGTCTTGGCCTTGCGCATGGCGGAGACGAGGTGGGCGATGACCTCGGCGGGCTGGCGGTCAGCGAGGACGCGGCGCAGGCGCCGGACCATCTTCATCTCGAAGGGCTCGTAGAGCTCCTCCTCGCGGCGGGTGCCGCTGGCGTTGATGTTGATGGCGGGGAAGATGCGCAGCTCGGAGAGCTTGCGGTCGAGGACGATCTCGGAGTTGCCCGTGCCCTTGAACTCCTCGAAGATCAGGTTGTCCATGCGGGAGCCGGTGTCAACGAGCGCGGTGGCGAGGACGGTGACGGAGCCTCCGCCCTCGATGTTGCGGGCGAGTCCGAAGAAGCGGCGGGGGATTTGCATGGCGGAGGCGTCGAGGCCGCCGGTCATGGTGCGGCCCGAGCCGCCGCCCTCCACGTTGAAGGCCCTGGCCATGCGGGTGATGGAGTCGCAGAGGACCATCACGTCGTGGCCGCACTCGAGCTCGCAGCGGACGTGGTTGAGGGCGAGGTTGACGAGTTGGACGTGGTCGGCGTAGGCCTGGTCCATGTTGGAGGCCCAGACCTCGGCCTTGGTGGTGCGGCGGAAGGTTGTGACCTCTTCGGGGCGTTCGTCAATGAGGAGGGCGATGACGCGAGCGTCGGGCTCCTCGTCGAGCACCGCGTTGGCGAGGTCCTCCAGGATGGTGGTCTTTCCGGCCTTTGGTGGGCTTACGATGAGGCCGCGGGTGCCCTTGCCGATGGGGCAGAAGAGGTCCATGATGCGCATGGTCATCTTGGGCGAGCGGCCGATGTGGTAGCGCTGGTTGGGCGCGATGCTCACCAGGCGGTCGAAGGGGGTGCGGCGTGCGAACTGGTCGGGATTGAGGCCGCAGACGGTGCGGATGTCGTGCAGGACGTAGGTGTAGTGGCGGTCGGCCTGGGCGACGCCCTCGATGCGCGCGCCCTCGACGAGCGCGAACTCGCGCACCATGCCCCGCGGCACCGAGGCTACGACCCCGTGGGAGCGGAACATCTCCTGCGGGTCCACCAACTGCCCGTTGCCGTCCCTGCGGACCGTCAAGATGCCTCGGACAAGCTCGGGCATAGAACGCGAACTCCTGAGGCTGACTTCAAACCAGCTTCGCGTTGGGCTTGAGGCGCGAGATGGGTGGTCCGAAATCAGGAAGCAGCACTAAACCGCGCCGGATATACACGGGACCGAAGCGGCAGACCATTATCAATCGTAGAATACACAAGCGCCGCGGCCATGTCAAGTGCCAACTTGACTCCGCGGGGGGCGCGGGGCATACTAAGGTGAGAGGGGGAGTCTGGGAAGAGGACGCATGGGCTGCGAGCTGATCAGTGTCGGGCTGTCGGTGATGGACTACCTGTTCCTGTGCGACGGTCTGCCGCGCGGGCGGTTCGGGGGCGCGAGCGGCCATCTGGTGCAGGGCGGCGGCCTCGCGGCCACCGCGGCCGTGGCGATGGCCCGCCTGGGCGGACGAGTGGAGATGTGGAGCCGCCTGGGCGACGACCTCCAGGGGCGCTTCATCCTCGAACAGTTCGCCGCCGAGGGGGTGGACACGAGCCAGGTGCGGGTGTGCCCAGGGGGGCGAAGCCCCGCCTGCGCGGTGACGGTGGACCGCAGCAATGGGGAGCGCTATTTCACCTACTTCCCCGGCGCGGGCCTGGACGCTTCGGCGGACGGGCTTGACCTCGGCCGCATCGCCGGGGCGAGGGCTGTGCTGGTGGACTGCTCGTGGCCCGAGGCGCAGATAGCCGCCGCGCGCCGCGCCCACGAGCTCGGCGTGCCCGTGTGCGCCGACGTCGGCGGCGTGGGCGAACGCATCCCCGAGCTCCTCCGCCACGTGGACTACCCCGTCTACTCGCAGGAGTGCGCGCGCCGCTACGGGCGGACCGGCTCGATTGAGGGCGACCTCCGCCGCGTGGCCGAGCTCGGCGGCAGGGCGCCTATGGTCACCCTCGGCGGCCAGGGCTGCATCTGGCTGGAGGACGGCGAAGTGCGCCGCCTCCCTGCCTTCGAGGTGGAGGTTGTGGACACGACGGGCTGCGGCGACGTGTTCCACGGGGCGTTCACCTTCGGCCTGGCGCGGGGCTGGGACGTGGCTCGGAACGCCCGGTTCGCGTCGGCCGTGGCGGCCCTCAAGTGCCGCGCGCTGGGCGGCCGCACCGGGATACCGACCTATCCCGAGGTCGTGGCGTTCCTCGAGCGCGAGCATGGCCCCTAGTCCTGGCGCCCGCCTGCCTTCTGAGTCGTCGTCGTTGTCGTCGTCGTCCTCGTCCTCGAATCCTTCTGACATGAAGAAGCCATCGGACTCGACGACGACGACGACGACGACGAGCACGAGAAGACAGGGAGACTGACGGCCACCCGAGCTGGGGGCCTGCTCCTCGATCCGTGGGGGTTGCGCAAACCGGCCCGAAGCGTTAGACTTCAATGTGGGTGGGGCAGCGCGGAACAGGATTCGGCATGGATGAGAAGCTTCAGTGCGTGAAGTGCGATGAGCCGTGCGTGGCGTCGCGCGCCGGCGACCTGTTGCTGGGCGCCTGCCCGCACGGCGAGCTGCGGTACGTCCTGACGTTGCCGGCGCCGGGTGAGGCGGCCGCGGGGGAGGACCCGCTGGTGGGGCGGACGCTGGCCCCGTGCCGCATCGAGGCCAGGCTGGGCTGGGAGGCCGGGCTGCCCATCTACCAGGGCGTTGACCTCATGCTCGGCCGGGAGTACTGCGTCCGCGTGCTGAGCGGCCCGGCGGCGGGCGACAAGGCGCAGCTCCAGGCCTTCGTGCGCGGGGCCAAGCTCGCGGCGGCGGCGCACCACCCGGCGCTCGCCGGGGTCACGCAACTGTCGCGCTTCGAGGGCGGGGTGTTCACGCTGGCCCCGCCGCTGGAGGGGCAGACGTTTGGCCAGGCCGTGCGCGCCGCGGGACGGATGGGCCTGCCCGACGCCCTCCGCATGGCGCGCCGCCTCGCCGACGCCCTCGGCGCGCTCCACAAGCGCCAGATCGTCCACCGCAACGTCGGGCCGGCCTCGGTGTTCATCCTGCCCGACGGCGAGCCGGTGCTGCGGAACCTCGCGTTCGCGGTTGGTCCCGACGCGCCGGCCGCCGCGGGCGAGGTGGCTGGCCAGCCGGGCTTCCTCGCGCCCGAACAGGTGCTCGGCGGGGAGTTGGACGGGCGGGCCGACCTCTACTCGCTCGGCGCGCTCCTCTACATGGCGGTCGTGGGCCGGCCGCCGTTTGAGGGGGTATCGCCGGCCGACGCCATCCGCAGCCAGCTCGCCGGCCCGGGGGCCGCGCGCGCGGCCCTCGCCGCGGCCGCCCCGACGGAGCTCGTGGACCTGGTGACGCGGCTCCTGGCCGAGGTCCCGGAGGAGCGTCCCGCGGACGCTCGGGAGGTGCTCGAGGCGTTGGCGACGGTGCCCGAGCGGGCCGCCGCGGCCGTGGAGGCCTCGGCTCCTGTGCTGACCCTCGACGAAGGCGACCTTTCGCTGGCGGCGGACTCGCCCAGCAAACCGGTCCCCACCCCCAAGCCCGCGGCCCCCGCCGCGGCGCCCATGCTCAACCTCGACGAGGAGAAGCTGGCCCTGGTGGACCCCACGCCGCCGCCGGCGAAGCGGCCGGGGGCCGCCGCGAAGCCGGTCGGCAGGGCCAAGGAGCCCGCCCGGGGCGGCCAGGACGCCTTCGCGCCGCCTGCGGAAGAACTCCTCGACGAGGAGCGGCAGAGGATGCGGCTGCGGCCTTCGCTGGAGCTCGGGCCGCGCGAGGGCGAGAAGCCCGCGGCGACTGGCCCGAAGCTCAAGGCCCCCTCGGCTTCGCTCGGGGCGGGCCCCTCGGCTTCGCTCGGGGCAGGCCCCTCGGCCTCGGCCAGGGCAGGCCCGGCGCGCGCCCCCGCGCCTGCCCCGGCGCCCGCGCCCGGCGCCGCACAGCCCGCCAGCGAGGAGGCCAGCGAGCTCCTGCTGGAAACCGACAAGCCGTCGGCCCAGGCCAAGCCCTCGGACGCCGCGGCCATCGTCCTGCCGGACTCCGAGACGAAGGGCAAGCTCCTCACCCCGAACGCCATCAAGCTCCTCGTCGTGGCGGCACTCGTCCTGGGCGGGTTCATCCTCTGGCGCTTCGTCCTGTCCGGCGGCGGCTCCGGGACAGACACGCAGGCGACGGTGGAGAAGAAGGACAGGCCCTCGCCGCGGCCCACCAAGAAGGGCCGCCACGCCGCGCCGCCCAAGGCCGAATCCGAGGAGCAGGCCGAGCTCAACGCCATCGAAGCCCTCACCAAGCGGGGCCTCAGGGACGCCGAGGAGGCGGTGAAGCGGTGCGACGCGTTCCTCGCCAGGTACGCCGGCAGCGAGCACACGGAAGCGGTGACCAAGCTCCGCGAGAGCGCCCTGGCCGCCATCGCGAACAAGGAGGTCGAAGCGGCCTTCCGCAACCTTCAGACCGCCCTGCGCGACAGGACCAAGTTGTACGCCAAGCGCCTCGCGGAAGCCGACGCCTTCATCCAGAAGTACCCGAGCACCGAGTCGGCGGCGCAGATGCAGAAGCTCCGCGACGCGCTCGCCGCCGAGGCCGAGGCCACCGCCGACAAGGCGGCGGCGGCCGAGAAGCCCAAGGTGGACAAGGCGGTGAAGGCCGAGGCCTACGGCGCCGCCATCGCGCTCCTGACGGCCCTGGGCGAGACCTACGCCGGGACGAAGGCCGGGGCCGACGCCGCCGCCCAGGCCGCAGAGCTCAGCGGGATGCTGGCCGCCGACTTCAAGAAGAAGAAGGAGGCCGCCGAGGAACTCCTGCGCCGCGCGGCGTTCCAGGACGCCCTCGCGCAGTTCGACGCGCCGCTGAGCCAGTGGCAGTCCACCGAGCACAAGCGCGAGGCGGCGGCCCTCGTGGAGGCCATCCGGCAGCGCCGCGGCAGGATCGTGGAAGGCTACGGGCCGGCGCTGGCCGACTTCGATAAGTTGGCCGCCGCCTGGAAGCTCGACGAGGCGCGCGCCGCGGCCACCCAGGCCGCGGCAAAGGCCGGCGACCCCGTGCTCAAGCAGCTCCTCGCCTCCAAGGCCGCCGAGGCCGCGGCAATCCTCCGCGTCCGCCAGCGCGCGCTCGACGGCGCCAAGGCCGAGCAGGCCAAGGCCGCCAAGGCCGACGGCAAGGTCTGGCTCCAGCGGGCCACGGGCGCGCGCCTGAGGGCCACCATTGACAACCTGTCCCTCGAGGGCCTCGACGCCGACATGCCCGGCTTCAAGGGCCACCTGACCTGGGCCGACCTGCACGCCGACCAGATGGTGGCCTTCGCGCGCAGCGCCCCAGCCGAGGCGGCCGCCGCCGACCACGCCGCCTGCGGCCTCCTCGCTCTCCGCGCCGGAGCCGTCCAGACCGCCGCCAGCGAGTTCGAGCGCGCCGTCGGCCTCGACCCCGCGGCCACGGACACGGTGATGGCCTACCTCCGCGGCCACGCCCAGGGCTTCGTCTACGTCCCGCCAGGCAAGTTCCTCGCGGGGCCGAAGAAGGAGCCCAGGGAGCTCGACGCCTACCTCCTCGCCCGAGCGGAGGTGACGGTTGGCGAGTACGCCCTGTTCGCCCGACTCAACAAGGCGCGCGTCCCCCCCGAAGCCAAGGGCGCGCGCGACGACCTCCCCGTGGCCGGCCTCCTCTGGGCGGAGGCCGACGCCTACGCCCATTGGCTCGACATGCGGCTGCCGGCCGACCTGGAGTGGGAGCGCGCGGCCCGAGGCACCGAGGGCCGCCTCTACCCCTGGGGCGACACGTTCGAGCCCGGCCGCGCCAACCTGGCCAAGCCGGGCGCCAAGGGCGCCCCCACCCCCGCCCCACTCGTGTCCGCCTATCGCCAGCCTGCGCGGCGCGACGACTCGCCCTTCCTCCACCTGTGCGGCAACGTGCGGGAGTGGACGGCGACGGCCGCGGCCAGGGACCCCAAGGGCGTGCCGCTCCTCTACCAGGTGGTGGGCGGCTCAGCGGCCGACACGGAGACCGCGGCCCTGGCCCACGCGCGCTCCCCCCGCAAGGCCGACGCTCGCGACCCCTACACCGGCTTCCGCCTCGCCTGGCCGCGGTAGCCCGCGCAGCCCCCGCAGGGGGCGGCAGGAGCCGCAGGAGGGGTGCCAGTCAGGGTTTCTGCCGCCCCCTGCGGGGGCTGGGCACGCGGCGACGCCGTGCCCCACGGGCTTACGCCCGTGGCTACCGCGCTATCGCCCCCTGCGGGGGCTGGGTTGGCGCGAGCCCTCAAGTTAGCCCGCATTTCTCACGAAATGCGGGAAATCCCAAGAGCCAAACGCCAAGCACCAAACAATCTCCAAGCCCGGAATGCTCAATGACCAAAGCAAGCCCCCAGGGTCGCGGGCAACACCACGTAGTCT
>VGYW01000297.1 GCA_016872875.1 Planctomycetota bacterium
CGATTCTGACAAGCGGCGCGCAACCCGCCGCCGTGGCCATGAGAGAGCCACGCGTGTCCGACATTGCCCACCTTCGGTCTCTGCGTGAACTGAGCCTCTGGCTCGCAGCCCGGGTCGCCACATCCAGGCGGCTGTCTGCCGGGATGCGATTGTCGCGCTTTCGCGCGAAAGCGCGACGATTCTGACAAGCGGCGCGCAACCCGCCGCCGTGGCCATGAGAGAGCCACGCGTGTCCGACATTGCCCACATTCGGTCTCTGCGTGAACTGAGCCTCTGGCTCGCGGCCCAGGTCGGCGCATCCAGACGCCTGCCTGGTGGGGTGATTGTCGCGCTTTCGCGCGAAAGCGCGACGATTCTGACAAGCGGCGCGCAACCCGCCGCCGTGGCCATGAGAGAGCCACGCGTGTCCGACATTGCCCACATTCGGTCTCTGCGTGAACTGAGCCTTTGGCTCGCAGCCCGGGTCGCCACATCCAGGCGGCTGTCTGCCGGGATGCGATTGTCGCGCTTTCGCGCGAAAGCGCGACGATCCTGACAAGCGGCGCGCAACCCGCCACCGTGGCCATGGGAGAGCCCCACGTGTCCGACATGGCGCACCTTTGACCGTCGTGTGAACTGAGCCTTTGGCTCGCGGCCAGGGTCGCCACATCCAGGCGGCTGTCTGCGGGGATGCGATTGTCGCGCTTTCGCGCGAAAGCGCGACGATGGTAACGGGCCGCGCGCAACCCACCTCCGTGACCCTGCGACAACCCGGCGTGTCCAACATGGCGCACCCTCCGCTTCTGTGTGAACTGAGCCTTTGGCTCGCAGCCCGGGTCGCCACATCCAGGCGGCTGTCTGCCGGGATGCGATTGTCGCGCTTTCGCGCGAAAGCGCGACGATTCTGACGAGCAGCGCGCAACCCGCCGCCGTGGCCATGAGAGAGCCACCCGTGTCCGACATTGCCCACCTTCGGTCTCTGCGTGAACTGAGCCTTTGGCTCGCGGCCAGGGTCGCCACATCCAGGCGGCTGTCTGCCGGGATGCGATTGTCGCGCTTTCGCGCGAAAGCGCGACGATCACGGCACACAGAGTGGAACTCGGCCCGAGCGACCGCGGAGAAGCCGGTTACCTCTCCGCGGGCAGCCCTCTCAATTCTCGGGCCGGATCGCCACGCCCAGATCCCCGTGTGTGTGGTGCGCGATTGTCGCGCTTTCGCGCGAAAGCGCGATGATCCTAGCGCGCAGGGCGCAACCTGCCCTCTACCGTGCATGCGGTCAACAACGGCCACGGAGGGCGGTCCCCGCGGCTGCTAAGCTATGCTCCTCGCGTTCTTCGCCGCCAATGGCCGACCGAAGCTGCTTCAACGCGCCGAACTTGACCCGCTGTGCTCGGCCGGATATGCTATGGGAGAGGTGGCGCGACGGCCAAGGGCTTGATCTGAGGAGGTCCGCATGCAGGCTCGCGAGGCTGCCAGGTTCCTGCGGGCGTTCGGGGATGGGACACGTCTTAGGATTCTGTTCCTGCTGGCGCGTTCTGCGCTGCCGGTGCATGCGCTGGCGCAGGCGCTGCGATGCCCGGCGAAGCGGGTGTCGCGGCACCTGCAGTATCTTGCCGCGCGCCGGGTCGTGGAGCCGCGGACGCAAGGACGAGTGGTTGTCTACGGCCTCTCTTCGCCGGCTGACGCTCTCCACAGGAGCGTCTTGAGCGTGGTGCAACAGTGCTGCGCCCTGGTGGCTGAGGCCGGGGGCGACGCTTCGCGCCTGGGAACGCAAGCGCAGCGGTAGGCCGCTGCAGATTGTCGCGCTTTCGCGCGAAAGCGCGACAATCGCAGGATGACGTAGGCACGCCAGCCAACTCTCGGCCGGCGAGCTGGAGCCACCGCGTGGATGGCAGACGGCTGGCTGTGCGCGCGTGGGAGCCGCGAGCACCATCCGCGAGGTTCCGTTGGGGGTCTTGAGGTGCAACCGGCTGATTTGGTGGCCGCCCCGTGATTGTCGCGCTTTCGCGCGAAAGCGCGACAATCCGCAGGCGGTGTCCGCACGTCAAATGACCTTAGAACCTTCCGCCGTGACTCGTGCGCGTCTTGCGCACATGTTGGCGAGGATGGATGGATGGATGAATGGATGGGTGGATGAATGTCGGACAATCATCCATTCATCCATTCATCCATACATCCAATCATCCTCTTTGGTTGCGGCCACGGGCCGCCTTAAGATGCGTGGGCGGGGACGAGCGCCTGAAGGGCAGGTGACGCGTGCTCGGCGCCCAAGAGGTGGGATGGCTGTTCCTTCGGTCCCGAACGTAAGGGGGATGCCCTGATGAGGGAGCGTTGGTGTTGGGTGTGTGCCGTTCTTGTGCTCGCCGTCGCCGGGGTGTGCCGGGCGGAGAACTGGCCGCAGTGGCGCGGGCCATTCCTGAACGGCTCGACGACGGAGACGGGGCTGCCCGCGACGTTCGACGAGAGGGATGGCGTGGCCTGGACGACGCCGCTCCCCGGCGGCAGCGGGGCCACGCCTGTCGTGTGGGGCGACCGCATCTTCCTGCCCTCGGTGGACGCCGGGACGAGCGACCTCCTGGCCCTCTGCGTGGATGCCACGAACGGCAAGGTGCTCTGGAGCCGCAAGACGGGCAAGGACCGCCCGAACGCGCGGAACAACATGGCCTCCCCCTCCGCCGTGACCGACGGGAAGACGGTCTGGTTCTACTACGGGACGGCGACGCTGGTGGCCTTCGACCTCGAGGGGAAGGAGCTCTGGCGGCGCGACCTGGAGAAGGACCACGGCCACAATGCTCTGATGTTCGGCTACAGCTCGAGCCCGCTCCTCTACGCGGGCAAGCTCTACATCGTGGCGATTCGCAACAAGCGGCAGAATGCCTATGGCCAGGCGCCCCCCGCAAAGGAGGTCTCCGAATCTTACCTCCTCGCCATTGACCCGCAGACGGGCAAGGACCTCTGGAAGCAGGCTCGGCCGACCGACGCCCGCGACGAGGCGCAGGAGTCGTACAGCACGGCCATGCCGCGCGAGGCCGGCGGCCGCTCGGAGGTCCTGGTGTTCGGGGCCGACTACCTGACCGCCCACGACCCGCAAACCGGCAAGGAGCTCTGGCGCTGGGGCGGCTACAACCCCAAGAAGATCAACCACTGGCGCATCGTGCCCTCCCCGGTCGTCGTGGGCGACCTGATCATCGTCCCCGGCCCGAAGTACTCCACCCTCTTCGCCCTCCGTCCGAAGGGGGAAGGACTTCTGGGCGAAGAGGCGGTGGCCTGGCGCTTCGAGCGGAAGACGCCCGACGCGAGCACGCCGCTGCTCTACAAGGGCAGGCTCTACTTCCTCGACGACGACCGCCGCGTCGCCACGTGCGTGGACCCCGCGACAGGGCAGCCGAAGTGGCAGGGGGAGCTCCCCGGCAAGGCGGTCATCCGCGCCAGCTTCACCGGCGCCGACGGCAAGCTCTACATCATCTCCGAGCTCCGCGAGGTGACGGTGCTCTCCGCGGGCGACGAGTTCAAGATTCTCCACACCACGAAGCTGGGCGCCACGGGCCGCGCCTTCAGCCGCTCGAGCATCGCGGCCGCGGGCGGACGGCTCCTCGTCCGCACGGGCGAGAACCTCTACTGCTTCGCCCTCTCCCCAACCAAAGGCCAGTGAAGGGTGGTCTGGCGCGGGCCGGGCTGTGGACCCCTTCGTCCTGGCGTGTGCGCCTCGCGCGCGGGAGGCGGACGCATGGCGAGCGCCTGACCCGCATCTCCCCACGAGCGGCGCAGCTACGTCGTTCCTGTTGCGGAAAGTGGAAGGGGGCTGCTGCCCCAATCACAGGCCAGAGGCCTGTGCCACCAAGCCCCTTGTCTCAGCGGTGGCACAGGCGTCCCGCCTGTGATCGCACTTTCCGCAACAGAAACTACGTCGGAGCTGAGCCTGTCGCCGAGAGGAACGCGTCAGTAGCGCACAGTCACCTCGGCCTTGCCGGCGAGGCCGGTCAGGCGGACCAGCTCGCGCGGAGGGTCGAAGTCCTTCCAGTCCTTGCCATTGACGGCAACGCTCTTGATCGGAGCGGCCTTGGGGTGGCGGAGGCGAAGGACGACCTCCTTCGGCGGCTTGCGCGAGGGCAGCTCAATCGTCGCGTTGATCTTGCCGTTGTCGGCGTCGGAGACGACCTCGTAGGCAACCGTGCCAAAGTGGGTGGGCGAGTTCCTGACGGCGATCTTCTTGCCCTGCTCGAGCCAGGCGCGCGGGGTGGCGCGGGCGAGCCAGAGAGCATCCCCGATCTCCATCACCAGCATGTTGCGGAAGTTGGAGAGGAACACGGCGCAGCCGTGGCTCTTGTCGTTCTGGGCGAACGTGGTGTGCTCGTTGAACGAGTAGTCGGCGAGGTTCATGTCCACCGCGCAGCGGTTGAGCCAGGAGCGTAGGAAGTTGGGCGGGTCGTCCTTCGCCAGGTAGTACTCGGGCAGGCGCTCCCAGCCGGACTGGTAGGACCAGCCGAAGTCGAACCAGTGCTTCGCGGGGTCGTAGTCCCGCCTCCGCTTGCGGACCCAGGGGTGGTCGAGGAGGAAGGCGTCCTCGAGGACGTCGAAGTGGCCGTCGACGCGGACGTCGTCCACGGCGAGGATGCCGCTCCTGAGCCAGGCTTCGATGGAGGCGGCGGTGACGCAGTAGTCGGCGTGGTAGGGGCCGCAGTGGGAGTAGATGTTGGCGGCCTCGGGCAGCGCCATGGCCAGCGGGCCGCGGTCCTGGAAGCCCTGGGGGATGAAGGTGCGGCTGGTGCCGTCGCGCGTGCGGATGACGGGGGAGAGGACGATGGACTCCTCGAGCACGGGGAGGAAGTCCTTGCGGTACTTCGCGGCCTCCTCCGCGTAGTCGGCGGCCAGCTTCGGGTCAACGTCCGCGATGAGCTCCGCGAACAGTTTGACGGAGCGGTAGCCGCAGGCGTCGGCCCAGTAGTAGTATCTCGACCCCGACGGGTCGCCGTCGCCCATCTGGACCCTGGGCTGGAGGCCGTAGGGGGACCAGACACCCCTCTTGATGCCCGCGAGCTCGGCGGGGGTGAGTTCGGCCTTCATCGTGGCCTGGCGGCGCGTGAGAATCCAGTCGGCCGCGGCCTTGAGGCGTGGGGCCTCATGCTTGAGCCACTCCTTGTCGCCCGTCAGCCAGTAGTGCTCGGCCATGACCCAAAGGAGTTGGAGCGCCCCGACCTTGTGGGCCTGCTCGATGCCGGAGTTGAGGGAGAGGCAGCCGTCCTTGTGCTGGTTTTCGAGCCAGATGGACATGCCGTCGGCGGCGACGTGGTGCATGCCCATGTGGTCGAGCGCCCAGAGGATGCGGTCGGTCTCGCAGCCGAGGGGCGGGAAGGGGTTGTCGCGGACGACGTAGACACCGTTGGGGTCATTGTCGTCCACGCGGCGGCAGTCCTTCGTCACGTCGCCCGCCTTGCCGAGCTTTGGGACGACGTCGGCGCGGTGAATGCGGGGGCATCGGCGGATGATGCGCCAGGCGCCGAGGCGCCAGAGGGCGGCCAGGCGCTCGTCGGGAACGTCCACCGCCATCGCGGGCTCGAAGGGCGGCTTGGGCATGGGCGGGAGCTTCATGTCGCCGTAGAGCGAGCGCATCGCACCCTCCCAGGTCTGCTCGGGGTGCTCGCGGACCCGTTGGCGGATGGTCTTGAGCTTTTGCGCCGCCAGCTCCGCGATGAAGTCCCCCGCGTTCGTGGCCTTCGACTCGAAGGGGAGCTTTGGCGGGCGCCAGAGGCCGCCCTGTCCGGGCGTGCGGCCGGGCGCGTAGAAGTGCCACACCGCCGCGTTGCCGAGCGAATCCGCGTGCGGGTTCCCCGCCTGAATGTCGTCCACCACGTCCTTCGCCAGGTCCCAGACGCGTCCCTGGCCGCCGGCCTCGCTGATGGCCAGCTCGACGGACGTGGTGTCGCACGAGTGCTCGCCGCGGTTGCCAATCACGAGCGAGATGAGGTCGCCCGGCTCGGCTGGGGTTTGTAGTGCGGCCTTCAGGCCGTCCTTCGGTTCGCCCTCGCCCGCGCCCGGAGACGGGCTGAAGCCCGCACTACCAACCCCGCCGCGGCCGATCGCTCCGCGAGCCAGGACCTTGCGGCCCGCCTTGGAGTCGTGGACGACGGACCACTCGACCCCGTTGCCGCCCGAGGGGTGCGCGTCGGCGACCCTGGCCTTCACGCTGACCTTGCCCGCGATGGGGCTTCGCCAGCCGACCGCCACGTCGCAGTCCTGGCCTGGGTGGACTGCGATGCTGCGCGGTGGGAGCTTGATGATGCCGCCGAGGAGCGTGCCTGGCTCCGTGCCGGGGTGAGCCATGGCGCTGGGCGTCTCCTTGCTCCCCCAGCCGCTCACCGCCGTGTTCCCCTCGCGCGCGTCAATCTTCCCGGTCAGCATCTCCGCGGGCGACGGCCCCACCTTGTGTGTGGCCGGCGCCGGCGTCGGCTCGGGCTTCGGTTGCGGGGTGGCGACGACGAAGAAGCCGTACTCCGGCGCAAGGATCGGGCCGGTTTCCAGATCGATGGGCTGGAACGAGAAGCTGCCCGAGCTTGTGCGGACGGTGAGAATCGTGCGGGCCGGGCCGCGAACCGACGAGGTGTAGAGGATGGGCACGACGATGCCGCGTTGCCCCTTTCCCTCTCCCACGGGGAGAGGGGCGGGTGAGGGTGCTGGCGACTTCCAGGCGAGCGGGCCGGCCATCGCCGTCTGCTTGTCGCCCGGCAGCGGCTGGGCCGTGCCGAGCATGCCGAGCGCATGGGTGGACTGGATGCTGCCATCGAAGGGCAGGGTCTCCGTCCCCTTCTTGAAGCCCCACTCCACGGTCAGCTCGGCGTACCGCCAGACGAGGCGCTCGTGCCCGCTGACCTTCTGGCCGGCCATGTCGCGCAGACTGGCGGGCGGGGCGGCCTCGCCCGCCGCCGCGCTCGCGGCGAACAGCAACCCCGCGGCCAGAGCGAACGACCATTCTTGCCCGTTCATGCGCGAGCCTCCTTGTTCGGGGTGGACCTTGCAGCGTGCAGTCTAGCACGTAGCAGCCGCGCGGGCAAACCCGTTCCAAATGACAAGTCTGGCCCGCAATCTTGGGGTTTGCTCTGGAGTCCCTACTCGTCCTCGTCGTCGTCCTCGTCGTCATCGAATCTCTCGGCTCTTTCCATCCCGCAGGTTCGACGACGACGACGACAACGACGACGATTGGGGACCCCAAGATCAGAAGCCACCCCCCCAAGTGACTTCCTGCAATTCTCAGCCAATGTGGGCTGGGCCTCTGCGCCCCGCGCGGGGCAGAGACGCCCCGCCCACGGGCAATGGGCGGTTGCGCTCCGCACGACAGGGCGTATGATGTCGGGGAGCGGGGCGGGCCGCCCGTCCTTACGCCCGCGCACAACCGGAGGAGAGCCATGCGCGTGCCAGTGCCGTCCGTCGCGGCCTTGCTGGTCTCGTGTGTCGCGGCCACCGTCACCTCAGGCGCCGTCAACCAGGGCGCCTACACCCTCGCCCTCGCCGGCAAGCGCGTGGGAAGCTACCTTGTGGGCACCTTCGAGGCCAGGTTGGGCGACAAAGCGGTCCGCACCGGCCGCTTCTCCGGCACGCTCCGCGAGGCCGATTGACCTGCCCGGCCCGCCGTGAAAGGGAACGCTGATGAAATGCTGGTCCGCCGTGATCCTGTTGCTGGCCTCGGCGCCCGCCCTCGCCGCGATGAGGGACGTCCCGCACCCCTTCCTCCTCTGGACAAGGGACGAGGCGGCGGCTCTCCGCAAGCGCATCAAGGCCGACCCCTCGGCCCAGAAGCAGTTCGAGCGCATGGAGAAGATGGAGACTGGCAGGGGAGGCAATGCAACGATGCTCAATCTGTTCAAGCACCTGGTCCTCGGGGACGAGAAGGCGGGCGAGCGGGAGAAGGCGGAACTCCTGAAGTTCATCGGCACCAGGCCAGAGCCGATGACCTGGCCGCCCGAGCAGCAGAAGGACTTCGTGTGGAACAAGGGGATGCCGAGCGCGGGCGACCGCCACATGCGCGACGAACGCACCCTCTACACCCTCCGCTACGACGCCCTCTACGGGCAGCTCTCGCCCGACGAACGCAAGGGCGTCGAGGACGCCTTCCGAGCCTACATCAGGTTCCACCTCGACGGCCACAAGCCGTGGCACCCCGACTTCCGCTACGACCGCACGAGCTGGCTGCCCAACATGCACTGGCCCCGCGCAATCGGCACCCACCTGATGGCCGCCGCCCTCAAGGACGAATCGCTCATCGCCGCCATGTTCAACGCCACGGGCGGCTGGAAGTGGTTCTTCGACGACTACGTGACCGACGGGCGGTTCTACAACGAGGAGTTCGGGAAGTACTACTCGAACATCGGCACGATGCTCCTGTGGTGCGAGAGCCTGGAGAAGCTGGGCCTCGGCCGCTATGGCTACGGCTATGCGGGGAAGGGCGGGGCCACGATGCGCAGCTTCCTCGAGATGAAGATGTGGGCGGGCCTCCCCCGCGTCGAGCGCCCGGGCGGCATGCCGCAATACCCCATCGTCACGATGGGCGACGCGGGCGCCAGCCCCATCGTGGGCGGCTACGGCGCCGACGGCAAGGGGGGCGACGCCTGGTGGTCCAACGCCCACATGAACGGCCCGCTGCCCAAGATGCGCGACCCGCTCTGGTGGGAGATGGGCCACCGCCGCTGGCCGGAGGCCCACTTCGACTACTTCCTCGCCCAACTGCGCGCGCCAGGCGAGGATGCCTACCTGCCCAGCCTCTATTTCGGCCTCGGGCCGATTGACCCCAAGAAGGTGTCGCCCCCGCCCGTGCGGTCACACGTCGCCCGCGAGCGCGGCTTCGCGCTCCTGAGGGCCGAGGAGAGCCCGGCCTACTGGGAATCGCCCAAGCCCGCCGTCGCCCTTCAGTTCGCAATGCGGTACGTCCACTACGTCCACGACTGCTTCACGCTCCTCGACTACGTGGCGTTCAACGCGCCGATCTACTGCCGCATGGGCGGCACGACCAAGGGCTACGCGGGGAACGACCCCTGGCGCGACCACGTACGGGGAATGTGCGGCGTCGTCGTGGACGGCCTCCAGGCCCAGCCTGTTGACGACGGCAACTCGGGCACGAAGAACCACCGCATCCGCGAGCACTTCTCGGCCCCTGCCAAGTTCATCGCGGTCCGAGCGAAGGGGGTCTATCCCGACGTTGATATGGAGCGCGCCCTCGTCCTCACGGGCGAGTACCTCTTCGACGCCTTCTGGCTGAAGAGCGGCAAGCCGCGCGTCTGCGACTGGCAGGTTCTTTCCCCCGGCGCCGTCGAGGGCCTCGGGAGCGCCCCGTGGAAGCCGGCGGCCGAGGCCATCGCCCGGCCCCACCTGAGCGCCGTCCACGCGATGGAGCCCGGCGAAAGGCCCTGGGCGGCCACCATCCTTCAGCCCGGCGAGCGCGGCGTCGGCGTCCGGGTCAGCATGCTCGGCGGCGCGGACACCCTGGTCCTCGCCTCGCGGCCGCCGGGGCTCGCCGACAAGGAGCCCGGGGCGAGCCTCCTCGCCTCCCGCACCTGTCCCGCCACCATCTTCGCCGCACTCCACGAGCCGTTCGCGGGCGGAGCGGACAAGCGCCGCGTGGACAGGTTCGACCCAATCGCGCAAACCGACCACGCCATCGCCGTGGCCGTCGCCGGCAAGCATGGCCTCAACGACCGCATCCTGCTGCGCTGCGGCGACGGCCACGGCCAGCCCTTGACCCTGGAGGGCGGGGGCGAGAGCTTCACGTTCAGCGGCCACGCCTTCATCCGCATCGGCCCTGACAAGGCCGAGGCCCACGGCGGCATCGCGGCCATGAAGCTTCGGGTCGCCGGCACCCCCAAGCTCATCCTCAACGGCAGGGAGTCGCCGGCCTCAGTTGCACGGGGCATCCTCTCCCTCGAGGGCAGGTAGGGCCTTGTCCGAAGGCTCTCAGAGTCCCGCGCCCAGTCTCGTGCTGGCGCCCGGTGTGCAATCCCGCTCTTTGTGATTTCCGCAATCAAAACAAAACAGCCGCTTCCTGGTTCTTTGTGGGTAGCCCCTACAGGTTGTGCCTCGCGGCTCCGTGGCCGGCGCCCCGACCTGGCGCGATGGGCGAGGCGGCGGGGGCTTTGCCCCCGTGCCCCCAGGATTTACCGCCTTACGGCCTCCGGCACCTTTGGCGGACTCGGTGCGCCGTCTGGCTCGTTCGTGCCGGTGGCCCCAAAGCGGTAAATCCCAGGGGGTCTGGGGGACTGGTCCCCCAGGCTCCGCCCCCAACATATTGGGAACGTCCCAAGTTCTTGAGCCTCCCCGGGCGACGCTCTCCGCGCCGCGGGAACGCAAAGGCGAACTCGCCTCTGGGGGACCAGTCCCCCAGACCCCCTGGGATTTATCGCATTCGGCCACCGGC
>VGYW01000298.1 GCA_016872875.1 Planctomycetota bacterium
ATGGGCACCACGTTCACGCGGTAGAAGAGGTCCTTGCGGAACGTGCCGTCCTCCACGCTCTCGCGCAGGTCGTAGTTGGTGGCCAGGATGAAGCGCACGTCGAGGGTGATGGTCTCGGTGCCGCCCACGCGCTCGAACTCGCGTTCCTGGATGGCCCGCAACAGCTTCACCTGGAGGCCGGGGGAGGCGGTGTTGATCTCGTCGAGGAAGATGGTCCCGCCGTGGGCGAGCTCGAACTTGCCGATCTTGTCGGCCGTCGCGCCCGTGAACGAGCCCTCCACGTGGCCGAACAGCTCGCTCTCCAGCAGCGTCTCCGGCAGCGCGCCGCAGCTCACCTCCACGAACGGCCCGTTGCGCCGCGACGAGTTGTAGTGGATGGCCCGCGCTATCAGCGTCTTCCCCGTCCCGCTCTCGCCCGTGATCATCACGGTGGTCTTCGTGTCGGCGATGGCCTCGATGACCTCGAAGATCTTCTTGACCTTGAGGTCCTGCCCGACGAAGTTTGCGAACTTCGGCCTCATGCCGAGTCGCTGGCGCAGGTAGCGGTTCTCCTCCGCCAGGCGCTTCTGCTCCGTCACCCGCCGCACGATGATCTTGATGCTGTCGTCCGCCAGCGGCTTCTGGATGTAGTCGTAGGCCCCCTGCTTGATCGCCTGCACCGCGGTCTGCACCTCGCCGAACCCGGTGATCAGCACCACGCGGGTCTCCGGGTACTTGAGGTTGACCTCGCGGAGCACGTCGAAGCCGCTGACCTCGGGCATGTTGATGTCGGTGAACACGACGTCGTAGGTGTGCGAGGCGAGCTTGCGGAGGGCCTCGTGGCCGCTCTGGGCCGCCTCCACGTCGTAGCGCTCGAGCTTCAGGAGCTCGGAGAGCGACTCGCGGATGAGGAAATCGTCGTCAACGACCAGGACGCTGCCTTCGGACATGCACAGATCCCTTCCACGTCCCCCAACGCTCCCGTGCCGCGGCCCTGGCTCTCCCGCGGCTGTGCCTCTGGCAGCCCCACGGACACCGAGCGGGCAAGGGCTGCCAAGCCTCGCGATCCCCGCCTGTACCCGACTCAATGCGGCCTATGGCCGCAACCCAAGGGGATGATTGGATGGGTGGATGAATGGATGATTGTCCGACACCCATCCACCCATCCATTCATCCATCCATCCCCCAACATGCGCGCAAAGCGGGCACAAGTGACGACTGAACAATCTATCTCGTGGCGCACGGCACCGCGACGGTGAACACGGTGCCGTGGCCTGGCTCGCTCTCGACCTGTATGCGGCCGCGCAGGCGCTCGAGCACCTCGCGGCACACCGCCAGGCCCAGGCCCATCCCCCTGCCCGGCGGCTTCGTCGTGAAGAACGGCGTGAACAGGCGCGCCAGCACCTCGGGCGCTATACCCGGCCCACTGTCCGCCACCCGAGCCACCACCGCTCCGTCCACCCGCTCCGTGCTCACACGCAGCGTCCCCCCCGCAATCTCCATCGCGTCGAGCGCGTTCGAGACAAGGTTGGTGAACACCTGGAAGAGCGCCACGCCCCCTGCCACGGGCGGGAGGCCCTCGGCCAACGCCAGCTCCACCCGCACGCCGCGCTGCTGGGCCTTGCCCTCCTGGAGCGCCACCGCCTGGGTGACCAATTCGTTGACGTCCGCGGGCTTCCCACTCCCCTCGGCGCACGAGCCCAGGCCCAGGAGGCCCTCCACGATGCCGCTGAGGCGCTCGAGGCCCTGCTTCGTTGCGACGAGGTAGCGCCGCCGGCACTCCTCTGGGCTGCCCTCGCCCAGGCTCAGGTTGACGAAGCGCAGGGCGCCGTCGAGCGGGTTGCGCAGCTCGTGCGCGAGCTTCGAGACCAACTGCCGCTGCATCGCGCGCGCGGCCCCCGCCTCGCGCACCCGCTTGAGCGCGATGCCGAAGTCGCCCGCCAGGCTCAGCGCCGCCCGGAGGTCCTCCTCCGAGAACGACCGCCGGTCCGCCCGGTCCGCCGCGCTCAGCACCGCCAGCACCGAGCCGTTGTCCTGCACCGGCACGCACAGGAACGAGCCGGTGGCGTAGCGCTGCGAGTCGCGCGCCGCGAACCGCCCGTCGCGCGCGATGTCCTCCACCCGCAACGGCTCGCGGTGGAGCGCCACGTAGCCGGCCACGCCCTGCCCCACGGCCAGCCGCACCCCCTCGATGGACGCGGGGCTGGCACCGCAGGCCCGCGCCACCACGAGCTCGTTGGCCTCCGGCTCGTGGAGGAGCAGCGAGCCCTTCTCCGCACGCAACACACCCACGCTCTGGCGGAGCGCCACATCCAGCAGCTCGGAGAGGTCCCCGGCACGATGGATGGCGTGTGCCGCCTCGCTGAGGCGGCTCAACAGGTCCACCTCGCGGGCCAGGTCCCGCAGGTGGGCCTCGAGCCGCTGGAGGTGCCCTGCCTTCTCCTCCAGCTCATTGAGCTTGCTCAGGAGCACGCGCCGCTCGAGGCTCTGCCAGGGCGATTGCCCGGCCGGGCGCGCCGCCTCGGCGTCGAGCGGCCCCCGGTCGGGGCCGCGGCCGTTAACACCTGCTTGGCGGGAAACGTCTCCCACGGGAGCTCGATTCCTCTAGCCCTGAGGCCAGGTCGCTCAATACCCCACGCCATCCTGTACGAAAGCAAACAGAGTGCCACTTCCAGCCCACCGGCATCAGGTCCGGCATGAAGCCACAACTCACACAATCGCAGCAGCTTATGCCTGTTGCGGCGCGGCACACCCCATGATGCTGCTTGTCAACATTCGCTGGCAGAATGTACACGTTCGTCAACATGGCGCGATGGCATCGGCCATAAGCATCGTTGCAGCAAGGGCTTAGGCAGTTTCAGCCGCTCAGGACGCGAGTCCGCTTTTTCTGACCACCCCTGGCCCGAATCAGCCGCGCGCGCGGCGCGGCACGCCGATCTGGTGCCTCTTGAGGAGTTCGTAGAAGTGGGCGCGGGACATGTCGGCGGCCTTCGCGGCCGCGGCCACGCTCCCCCCGTGCCGACGCAGGAGCGCCTCCACATAGTCCCGCTCGAAGATGGCCTTGGCCGACCTGAAGTTCAGGCCCGCCATGTCCGCAGCCGCCGCCGCCGCCGTGTCCTCCTTGCGCGGCCTGAGCTCCGACGGCAGGTGCTCCGGGAGCACCATGCCCCCGCCGCACAGGATCACCGCCCGCTCGATGGTGTTCTCGAGCTCCCGCACGTTCCCCGGCCACTCGTAGGCGCGCAGCAGCGCCAGGGCATCCCCGGACACCGTGCAGGCCGGCCGCCCGGTCCGCGAGAGCTTCCGCAGCAGGTGGTCCACCAGCAGCGGAACGTCCCCAGCCCTCTGCCGCAACGGCGGCAGGACGATTGGGAAGACGTTCAGCCGGTAGTAGAGGTCCTGCCTGAACAGCCCCTTCGCCACAAGCTCCTTCACGTCCCGATTCGTAGCCGCCACCACCCGAACGTCCACCCAAACATCCCCCACCCCGCCCACCCTGCGGAACGAGCCGGTCTCGAGCACCCGCAGCAGCTTCACCTGGAGCGGCACGCTCATCTCGCTAACCTCGTCAAGGAACAGCGTCCCGCCGTGCGCCAGCTTGAACACCCCCTCCTTGCGGGCGATGGCGCCCGTGAACGAGCCCTTCTCGTGCCCGAACAGCTCGCTCTCGAGCAGCGTCTCGGGGATTGCCCCGCAGTGGACCGGGATGAACGGCCCGTCGCGCCGCGAGCTCTTCTCGTGGATCGCCACCGCCACCAGCTCCTTCCCCGTCCCGCTCTCCCCCTCGATGAGCACCGTCGAGTTCGTGTCGGCCACCTTCAGCACCAGCTCGAACACCGGGAGCATAGCCTCCGAGCGCCCGATGATGCGCGGGAACGCCTCGGCGGTGGACACGGCGGCCTCTGGGGGCGGCGGAGGGGCCGCCGCCCGAACCTCCCGCCGCGTCCGATGGTGCTCCACCGAACGCCGAATCACGTGCAGCATCTCATCAATGTCGAACGGCTTCTTGAAATAATCGTCCGCCCCGCGTCTCACCAGCTCCACCGCCTGCCGCACCGACGAGTGCCCCGTCATCACGATCACCGCCGTGTCCGGGTGCCGCCCCTTCACGTAGTCCAGCACCGCCACCCCGTCCTCCTCCGGCATCAGGATATCCGTGATCACCACGTCGAACGGCTGTGCCTCGAGCATCTGGCGGGCGATGCCGCCGTGGGCGGCGCGCCGCACCTCGTAGCCCTCCTGGTCCAGGAACGTTGCGAGGAAGTCCTGCATGCTCTCGTCGTCTTCCACCACCAAGATCGCCGGCTTCGCCTCTTCCATCAGCCTCTCCCCCTCTTCCACTTGGGCATTGGATATTGAGCATTGAGTATTGGGCTTCTTCTCCCTCTCCCTTTCCCTATTATACCCGGCGTCCCCCCGCCCACAAGCGCCCATGTCCTGATCCAGATTGACACTTTGGCGGTCCCAGGGCTTCCGGGGCCGTTCCCTCCATTCTGTGTCAACCAAAACTTGGTCCGGATTGAGCGCTTTGGCGATCCGGAGCCTTCCGGGGCCTTCCCACCATACTGTGTCACGTGCGCGCACACACTTGACCCAGTATGGACTCCTTCGCCACAAGTCCTGTCGCACCCAGCACTTACAGCCGGCACTGCCCGCGAAACACGCGAAACCCGAAACCCGAAACCGAAGAGCCCACCACAGAGAGCACTGAGCACACTGAGTTCCCCACAGAGACGCCTCGTGCCGGACCACGGACAACCGACTACGGACTACGGACCACGGACCACAGACAACCGACCAGGAAGCACGGCCGGGCCCGAGGGCCGACAACCGACAACCGAACACCGTTCCTCACGCGGCCGCGGATCACGCGGATGGGCGCGGATAGGACCGAAGCCCAAGACCCTTCACCACTGAGAGCACTGAGGACACTGAGTCCCCACAGAGATTCCGTCCCCCCGACGAGCCGCCGAGAACCCAAGACCGGCCTCACGCAGAGGCGGACGAGGCAGCAGGGGATAGCCGCCCGCGAAACACACGAAAGGGGAACGGAACCGACGAGGCGCCTCCGGCTCACACACCGAATAAGACCTTCAGTTGGGCGCTGGTTTCGACGCTCTTGACGCTGCGCCGAACACCGGGGAGATTCACATCCAGCCGCTTGGGGCTGCCCTTGCTGTCAAGCACGATCAACTCAATGCGGCCGAACTGCTGCCCGTGCTTCTCCGCGTAAACCGCAAGACCCTTTGCCTTTTCTACGGACTCATCTCGCCCCGGGTCATGCGGGTCAAGGATGTCCATGACGAGTCGGTCCCCAACGCGGCGGAACATGACCATGTCTGGATAGAGGCCCTTGTGCTGGCCGCCGATCTCGTAAGGGACGCACAGCGAGCGCGGCTTCCGCGGGAAATTGCGGAGCCAGGCCACCACGCTTTCATCAGTGAGCTCCGTGTTAAGCACTGCGGCTTCCCACCCGTTCGCCTTCCACCCGAACATGCCGTTCTCATCAACGTAAACATGCCGCGGCCAAAGCGGGTCCGCTCTGTCTACCATGATCGGGTCTTCGAACGTCACAGGAACCGTCTGCGGCTCTCGCGCAGCACGAGCGATCTTCCTGTATTCCTCGAGTCTGCCCGATGGCAAGCCGTTGATCGCGTGTCCGAACTGTGCCCACAGCTCATCTATCCGCCGCGCGGCCGACCGCTCGATGCGCTGCCAGGATGAATCCGCCGAGTCGTCGTGCAACAGGCCGTAAAGCTCCAGGCGCGCCTTGTCGGGGTCGCCGTGCTCCGGGTGCTTCTTCACAAACTCCTGGTGCAACCCCTCGCCAAGCATCCGCCCGCACTCGCCGAAAAGGCTCTCGATATTCTCCGTTGTGGCCGTGATCTTGATGGTCCTCCCGTCATCAACTCGCTTCCACTCGCCCGTCTCAATATGAACCTCGCGGACCTCGATGGTCTGGTTCTTGCGGAAACGCTGCTTGAACAGAGGCATGGCCTTGGCGCGCGCCAACTCGTCAAAGAGGGTCTTGATGACCAGCTCTTTCGCCTCGGGCCACGCCTGGACGTGAATCGTGTCAAACGCGAGCTGCCGCGCAAGCTTGATGAAGCGCCTAGTGTCCGTGGACTTGGGGACTCGCTCCACGGAATAACTGGGAAGTTCGGCCAGAAGCTCAAACGCGGCGGCCTGGCGCGGGTCCTTGTGCAACTCCACGAGCTGCGAGCCGTCCCTCATCTCGCTGGGCGGCGCGTACTCGGGATCGTTCAGCTTCTTCACAATGGCGTCCAGGCCCGCCTTGTCGTAGTGGGGTAGATAGAGCGACACGGTGTTGAGGAATTCGTTCCCCTCGATGCTTCGCGCAAGCGGAGTTCGCACCATACGGCCCACAAGCTGCGCGATGGACGTGTGGTCCTGCGCCCGCCGGAAGGACATCATGACCTCGGCCCGGGGGCAGTCCCAACCCAAGCTGAGCGCCATCTTGAAGAACACAACCTTGACGTGCGGGTCCTGCTGTATCTTGGATGCCTCGATCTTTCGTATCGGGTGGCCCCCGGCCTGAATGCCGCTTTCGATCTCAAAGCAGTGCGCCAGTTCGTTGAGGCCAAACTGCCTTGTCTCCCTCTCAAGCACCTCGATGGCCTTGCCCAGGTCCGTGCGGGTCGGCTTGTCCGCCGTGCCGTCTTCCACCTGCACGACAAGGACAGGCTCCAGCGCCGGGATGCCCTGTTCGCGGCAATACTTCCGCCAGTCCTCCGTGAACCGCTTCCATCGCTTCCCTGACTCCGCCAGGAGCGTCCAATCGGCCTCATGGCCCCCCTCGTAGCAGAAGGCGACGATGAGATCCTTGAGGAGTCCGGACCGCTGCACGTCGGCCACAGGGACCTCGTATGGGCGGCTGGTCCTCCCCGAGCCCTGGATCACCGCGGCGAAGCGCTGCGGCGTGGCGCTCATGCCTATGACCAGCTTGACCGGGGAGAGACCCACTTGATGGTCGCCGAAGATGAACTTCTGGACGATCGTCTGCGCCTCCCGCCGCTCCCGCGCCGTCAGGTCCATCCCGCGGTGCGCCTCGTCTATGACCATGTACAGATGGTCGGGCTTCTCACGCGAAGTGTTCTCAATGGTCTGCCAGATCGTGAAGGGTCGCCCTTCGCCCTCCCTCGTGAGAAGGCTGTCCCGCGAGAGCTTCTGTGTGTTGAGGAAGTAGATGTTGCCCGGCTCAAGCCGGTCGTACGGGAAGGGCGGCTGCACAATGATGAGTTCATGGGGCCGGAAGACGCTCGACTGTGCGAGAATCTTGTCGCGGCTCTGCTCATTGAGTTGCGGCGAATCCGAGAGCCACAGGAACACCGCCTCGGGGTCTGGCGGATGCGGCTCTTGCCCTACCAGAATGCTCTCCAGGAGCGCCGTCAGCGTGACCGTCTTGCCTGAGCCTGTTGGGGAACTGAGGATGATCGCCTGTGGGGTGCCATCGCGCGCCTCTCGCCGCGCATTGGCGACGTGCCCGAGCAGCTTCTCAACCGCCGTTTCCTGGAACTCCTTCAACTCGATCTTCACAGGGATTTCTCCGTGTTGATCCGGAAGTTTTCCAGGTAGCTCTTGTAGAGCATCTTCGTCTGCGGACGGCCGGGCAGCGCCGCAACCATCTCGCGATACGCCTCCTCCGAATCCGTCACCAGGAACACCCACGCGATGTCAGGCCGCTTCTCAAGCTCGCGCCGGAAGTCCGCGAAATGCTCCTCCCTGATCAGCACGGCGAAGGGCGACTCCTTGGGGATGAACCACTTGCCGTAGCCCCGCGCCGTCTCCCGCTCCCCCTTCGCTCCCGCCATCAGCCACAGGATCGGCACGATCGCCTCGAACTTCTCCCCATACGCCACCTCGTGCGGGTCCAGGAAATCCAGCTTGAAGTACTCGATGTTCTCCTCGAACCCCGCCTTCAACTCTCCGCCATCGAAGTACTCCCCGGGCAGGTCTGTTCCGTCGTCTCGGTGCCCTTGCGTTACGAACCGACAACGCGGCCATGTTGCCCCTTCACAGATTCCGTGCCTCTCGAATTCCTCATCGCCAGGGAGCAATCCCTGGTCAGTTAGCTGTCTGCCTAGCTTCTCCGTGACCTCATTGTTCGTCACCAGAATGCAGCGCCTGCGCCCGTTATCCTGCGCGTTCAGGAGGGCCGTAGCATGATAGGTCGTCCCTGACCCTGCGAAGAAATCAACGATCAGGGCGTCCGGAATACTCCGGCAGACAGTTGCCAGTGTGTCCCTAACTGCGTAGAGCGACTTGGGGAATGGAAAGGCGTTTGGCCTCCCAAGCACCGTGTCGACAAGTACGGTACTGGCTGTGCCCACGGAACTGTGCTGTCCCTCATACCAGACGGTCTTGATGCGCCGGGTTTTCCTGACCGGCACACGCAAATACAGGTTGACTACGCCGCGAACCCTCTTGGCGATAACCGCACCTTCGCTGATCCTCTGAGCCATGGTCTCACGCCCGTATCGCCAGACCCTTTCCACGCCCCTTCCATCAATGGGGTAGACCGGTAACTCGTCGCCATCGCCGGTCAAGTTGAATCCCTGATCGCTGGCGACTTCCTTGCCCACCCTCTTTACCTTCAGTGTCTTGCTGTCCACGTAGATCGGGTAGAACTGCTTCGGCCTCTGGTGGCGATGAGCTGATTCGGCCCCCGTCCGCCTGAGCTTCCATACATCGTAGGTCACTTCTTCGTCGGAAGAAACGCCGGGCCTGTCCTCACTGACCGGCCTGCCCTGGACCGTCTCGACATCAGGTGGGCATACGAAAAGGGCGTATTCGTGTACTCGCGCAAAGTTGATCTTGTATGTGCCCCCAGGGTTTATGACAATGGTTACCAGATGCCTGAGCCGGTCGGGGAAGATCTCCTCAACCAACAGGGCCAGATGGTGCACCTCGTTGTCGTCAATGGTCACTATGAGGACGCCATGTGGCTTGAGCAGCCGTCGAGCCAGCAGTAGGCGCTTCTTCATCATCGAGAGCCATTTGGAGTGCCGATACCCGTCTGTGTCGTCCACATAGTCGTTGTTGTACTTCCAGTCCCTCGCGCCGGTGTTGTAGGGGGGGTCAATGTAGATGACGTCCACCTGTCCGGCGTAGCAGTAGAGGAGGAGTTGGAGGGCGTGGAAGTTGTCGGCGTTGATGAGGGTGTGGTAGGGCTTGCCCGGGGCGCGGGTGAGGCGGGCGACGGGGACGAGTGCCGGGTAGACTGGCTCGCCGAAGCGCTTGACGACGACCAGGTCGCTGGCCTTGGCGGTTTCGGGCTCGGGCGCGGCGTCGCCATTCTCGCGGCGGATGCGCGCCTTGCCGCCTGCGAGGACCTCCTCGACGGTGAAGACCTCCTTGTTGTTCCCGCCGCGGCGGACGACGCGCAGGCCCTCCTTGACGGGCAGGCCGGGGAGCTGGACCTGTTCGGGGATATGCTCTTCGAAGACGAGGCCGAACTTCTTCTGCTTCTTGAGCGCGGCGACCTCGCGGGCTATCTCATCGCGAAGCCGTGGGTCACCGATCTCGGCTATCAGGTCTTCGATCTTGGACATGAGCCCAACCGTTCCCCAACTTCTTGTTCCAATGCCTGCGCAAGGCAGTATATCTTTCGCGGCGGGATTTTCAAGCGCCCCTTTTCGCGCCCTTTCGCGTGTTTCGCGGGCGGACTCTTCTCTGCTCTCTCATCCCCCTCTGCGTGAGAACCCGGCTTCGCGGCCCTATCCGCGCCCATCTGCGTAATCCGCGGTTAGAATCTCCACTTCTCTGTGTTCCGCCTCTGTGTCCTCAGTGCCCTCTGTGGTGAGACCTGCCCGCACAACCGACCGCGGACCACGGACCACGGACCACGAAGCACGGCCGGTCCCGAGCACCGAACACCGAAAACCCGACACCATTCTTCTTCCCACCGCGGATCACGCGGATCGGCGCGGATGAAGACTCGCCCTTGCGGCGCCGATGGCCCGGCGCTATACTGCTGGCGTGACCAAGCACTTGGAGGCCCCGCAGGTCATGCCCTCCCTCAACTGGATCGGCAAAGAGGCAGTCGTCAACCACCACCGCCAGGTGCCCTACCGACTCCTCACCTGCGACCCCGAGCTCTCCGCCGGCGACCCCCACGCGGGCAACCTCCTCGTCGAGGGCGAGGCGTGCCGGCTCTCGCCCGAGCGCCTGAGCCGCGAGGGCATTGCGTTCCGCCAGATTCCGTATGAGATCAAGGTGACGTGATGCACACGGAATCATCGGGGCCAGAAGAGATAGTATGTAGGCCGTGGCCACCTCTGGTAAGATGAACAAGAGTTGTTGTTGTTGTTTTCGTTCACCCGGAAGAAGGAGACCACGGCCATGAAGAAGAAGGTAGCAGATTCCCGCACGAGGGG
>VGYW01000299.1 GCA_016872875.1 Planctomycetota bacterium
CTGAGAATCGAGGCGCGACTCGTCGAGAGGCACGCCTGCTCGCCGGCGGCCCTGCGCGTGGCCCACGCGCTCACCCTCGGCCTCCTGCCCGCCTGGGAGCGGCACGAATGGACCCTGGCGACCACGGTCAGCGACCAGGACGGCAAGGAGCTTGGCCACTTCGAGAAGTCCGAAGCCGTCCACACCTGGCACCAGTTTCTGCTGCTCCTGGCCTTCCCCTTCGCCCCGCCGCCGGGCGTGGCCGCCGACTGCATCTTCGACCTCAACCGCGCGACCATCCTGGAGGCATTCACCCGGGGTGTCTACTGAGGTCACGACTTGCGGAGTGGCTTGGGTTGCCAGAGGGAGGTCTTCGGTCGCAACTGAGAGGGATGAATGGATGGGTGGATGAATGGATGGCTGTCTGACATTCATCCACCCATCCATTCATCCACCCATCCCCCATTGTCTACGGACGCGCCAGACGGATGAAAGTGCTCATCGCCCCCGATTCATTCAAGGAGTGCCTGCCGGCTGAGGCCGTCGCCGAGGCGATGGCGCGCGGCGTGCGCGCCGCTGCGCCTGGGGCGGAGACCGTCTGCGTGCCAATGGCCGACGGCGGGGAGGGCACCGTGCGGGCTCTGGTGGCCGCCACAGGCGGCAGCCTCCTGCACGCTAGGGTCACGGGGCCGCTCGGCGAGCAGGTCGAGGCCGAGTTCGGCATCCTCGGCGATGGTGAGACGGCCGTCATCGAGATGGCTGCCGCCTCTGGCCTCCCGCTCGTGCCCCCCGAACGGCGCGACCCGATGAAGACGACGACCTACGGGACGGGGGAGCTGATCGCCGCGGCCCTGGGCCAGGGGGCCAGGCGGCTGATCCTGGGCATCGGCGGGAGCGCCACGGTTGACGGCGGCGCGGGGGTGGCCCAGGCTCTCGGCGCTCAGTTGCTCGATGCCGCCGGCAAGTCCATCGGCCCGGGCGGTGGACAGCTCGCCCGCCTCGTGAGAGTTGACGCGTCGGCGATGGACCCGCGGCTCCGAGGTGTCGCCTGTGATGTCGCCTGCGACGTGGCGAATCCGCTCACCGGCCCGCGCGGGGCCGCCGTCGTCTACGGGCCGCAGAAGGGTGCCACGCCAGAGATGGTGCGGCAGCTCGACGCAAGCCTGGCGCATTTTGCTGAGGTCATCGAGCGGGACCTGGGGCTTGCGGTGAACGACCTCCCCGGCGCTGGGGCGGCAGGCGGCTTGGGGGCTGGCCTCGTGGCGTTTCTCGGCGCCAGGCTCCGGCCAGGCGTCGAGCTCGTCATGCAGGCGGTTGGGCTCGAGGCGAAGCTCGCGGGCGCGGACCTCGTCCTCGTCGGCGAGGGGCGGATGGACGCGCAGACGGCTTACGGCAAGGTGCCGGTCGGCGTGGCGCGCCTCGCGCGCCGCCTGGGCATCCCCGCCGTGGCCATCGTCGGGTCCCTGGGCGAGGGATTCCGCGCGGTTCACGCCGAAGGCATCGCCGCCTGCTTCGCCATCCTCGACCGCCCGATGCCTCTCAAGCAGGCCTTTGCCCGGGCTTCCGAGCTCTTGTCTTCTACGGTGGAAGAGGTGATGCGTCTGTTCGCCAATCAGAAATCAGAAGTCAGAAATCAGAAATCATGATCGCCCTTTCCACCGCCTGGTATCCGAGGAGCCGGCCGAGGCTGGACGCCACCGTGGAAGCCATCGCCGCGATGGGCTTCCAGGCGATTGAGCTCGGGGTCAGCGAATCGGTCCCGTTTCGCATGAAGGACGTCGAGCGGGCGCTGAAGAAGACGCCGCTGAAGGTGGCCAGCGTGCACAACGTGTGCGCCGAACGGAAGCTCGAGCGGACGAACCGCCGCGGGGACTGGTTGGCCTCGCCCGACGAGGCGGAGCGGCGGGTCGGCGTGGAGGCGACGCTTGAGACGATAGGGAACGCGCAGGCGTTGGGCGCATCCGCCGTCGTCCTCCACCTCGGCTCGCCGGCCGTCGAGGCCAAGTGGGAGAAGCAGTTGCTCCTCTACGAACTGGCCCGCGGCGGAGCCGAGGCGGCCATCACGCGGGCAGTGTCGAGCGCGCAGATTCTGGCCAGCCGAGCGGCTGTCGCCGGCAGCTACTTCGCCGCGGCGTGCAGGAGCCTCGATGAGCTTCTGGCCCGCTCGGCCGGCGTGCGCCTGGGGATCGAGTGCCGGCTCGGCTGGCACGAACTGCCGAACCTCGACGAGCTGGGCGTGCTCCTGGAGCGCTTCCCCGACCCCAGGGTGGGCTATTGGCACGACGTCGGCCACGCGGTCATCCAGGACTTCCTGGGCCTTGGCGATCACCTCGATTGGCTGCGCCGCCACGCCGCCCGCACCATCGGCATCCACCTGCACGACGTCCACGCCGGCACGGACGACCACTACCCCCCCGGCCTGGGCGACGTGCGCTTCGAGCCGCTCCTGCGCTTGCTGCCGGCCGACGCCCTCCGCGTGATGGAGATAAGCTCGGGGTTCATCGCAGAGGAGATCGTCCTGGGACGCCGCCGTCTGGAGGAGATAGGCTTTTGAGGTTCAGGCGCTCAAGGCTCGTCCTCGCCTCCGCCTCCCCGCGCCGACGCCAGCTCCTGGCTGAGATGGGCTATCGGTTCGAGGCAATCGTGCCCGCCGTGGACGAATCGGTTGACCCGACGCTGCCGGCGGAGCGGCAGGCGGAGGTGTTGGCCGAGCGGAAGGCGGAGGCGGTGGCGCCGGTGGCAGGCAATGCCATCGTGCTGGGCGCCGACACCCTGGTGGCCTGCGAGGGGCGCGTGATTGGCAAGGCGGCCGACGCGGCCCAGGCACGCGAGTTCCTCCGCCTCCTCACCACCCATCGCCACGCCGTCATCACTGGCATCTGCGTGCTCGACACGGCCAGCGGCCAGAAACAGGTCGCCCACGACGCCACCTGGGTGCGGATGCGGCCTATGAGCGAAGCGGAGCTCGACGCCTACATCGCGGGGTGCAGTTGGCGCGACAAGGCCGGCGCCTACGCCATCCAGGAGGGCGGCGACCGCTTCATCGAGAGCCTGGACGGGAGCGCGTCGAACGTCGTCGGCCTCCCGACCGAGCTTGTCGCCAGGCTGGTGCCCTTCTCCTTCCACGAGCACCTCTCAAGGCTACGGCGCGACACGATAGCCCGCCACCGCGCGCTGCTGCTCGTCGAAGAGGACCTCGGCCCCGAGGGGCTTCTTGAGGCCCGATTCGCGGACCCCGCTGCCCCGCTGGAGGTGGAGATTGGCCCTGGGAAGGACGACTTCGTGGTGCGGGCCGCGACTGCCTCGCCCGGTACGAACTTCCTGGCTATCGAGCGCATGCGCGAGCGGGTGGATTCGCTCTGCGGCAAGATCGCGCGTGCCGGGGTGGCCAACGTGCGGGTCTTCTTCGGCGACGCGCTCCTGGCCATCGCGCGCCTGCTGCGGCCGGGGAGCGTGCGGGCCTTCTACATCCACTTCCCCGACCCCTGGCCGAAGCGGCGGCACATCAAGAACCGGCTCATCCAGCCGGCGGTTGCGGCCCGGCTCGCCGGCCGCCTGGCCCCCGGCGGCACGCTCAACCTCCTCACCGACGTCCGCCCCTACGCCGAGCAGGCCCTCAGGTGCCTCGAAGCCACCCCCGGCTTGTTCAATCGCCTGGGGGCGGGACAGTGGGCCAACGAGCTCCCCGGCTACCACCAGAGCGTCTACGAAAAGAAGCGACGCGCAGTCGGCTCCATGATATACTATCTCCTGTTTGCCAGGAGCGTATAGTGCCGAGCGAGCGAATTCTGGCCGTGGGCTTCGTGGCCGAGGGGGAGTTGATAGACGCCACCCCCTTCGACGGGGAGGCCGCGCTCAGCAGTTGCCGCCACGCCGCGGTGGACCCCGTGGCGGTGCCGCTCCTGTGGCGCGGCCTTGCCGGGCCAGAGGCCGTGGAGGCGGCCAACCGTCTTGCGGAGCTCCTCCAGCGCAGGCGCCGCGAGGCCACCGAGCTCGTCGCGGGCGGCGGCACGCTGCTGTGCGTCCTGCGGCCCGTCGGCCCCACGCTTCGCGTGGCGGGCGACAAGCCCATAGTGCTCCACGCCTATGCCTGGCTGCCTGAGGAACCGAGCCTCGCGCGCCTGGTGATCGCCCCGGCCTCGGGCGGCGTTCAGGCAACTGACGAGGCCCATCCCGCCTGGCCGCTCATACGCGCCCAGGGCGCGCGAATGCGCCCAGCGGCCTGCGCCGCCAACGCGCAACTGCCGCCTCACTGGCACGTCGTGGCCGCCGACGGCGAGGGGCGCCCCGTGGCCTTCGAGGTCAGGGTGGGGGAGGGGAGAGTCGTCTTCATTCCCCCCATCGGAGCGGATAGCCCGATAGAGCTCGGCGCGCTCCTGGAGAGCTTCTTCGCCCGGCGTGCGGGGCCGGCGGCTCACGCTCCCGCGCCGGACTGGCTCGAAGCCATCCTCCTTCCCGGCCAGGAGGAACTCGCCAGACGCCTCGCGCAACTGGCAGGCCAGATCGAGGGGCTTGAGAGAGAGTTCATCGGCCTGCGCAAGCGCCACGCGCGCCTTGTCCTCCTCAACAAGCTCCTGGCGGCGCGCGACGGACGCGAGCTGGCGGGTCCTGCTTCCGCCGCCTTCCAGCTCCTCGGCTTTCGCGTGGAAGCATCTGATGCCGCGTCCCTGGAGCTCCACAGCGATGAGGGCGCGGCTCTCGTCGTCCTCGTCGCCTCCGAGCAGGCGGCGGACTCCGACGCCTACTGGGACCTCGTCCACCGAACGGACGCCCGGCAGGAGCGGCCGGCCAAGGGGGTCATCCTGGCCAACGCCTTCTCGCCCCTGCCGCCTGGGGAGCGCGGGACGGCGTTCCCGGACCTCCTCTGCCGCGGCGCCCTGCACCGCAGCGTGTGCCTTCTCGCGGCCACGGAACTGCACCGTGCGGCGGAGGCGGTCCTGGCGAATCCCGACGCCGTCGAGTTGCGCGGCAGGCTCCGCCGCGCCATCCTCGACGCGACCGGGCCATGCGACCTCAGCCAGGCCCTGCCGGCCAAGGGAGACCAGCCATGAGTTCCTGCCGCTTCTTGAAGGAGACGAGCCCTCCCCCTCTCCCTTGGGGAGAGGGCCGGGGTGAGGGTGCCTGCCCTCCCCCTCTCCCTTGGGGAGAGGGCCGGGGTGAGGGTGCCTACCGCGCCCCGCACTCCGGAGAAGCCACCCTCACCCGCCCGCCCCGGGCGGGCGACCTCTCCCCAAGGGAGAGGTGGTTGTGCGCGCGCCTGAGGCAGCGCATTTGCCATGCTCCTGCACAACTTGCCCTCCTGGCGCATTTGGCCTGCGCCGCGGCGTGGGCGGGGGAGGAGCCTGTGGCGTTGCGCGTCCAGCACTTCACCGTGCCGCCCGCCACGGGGCCTCTGATGCACGTGACGGTGCAGAACCGGCGCGATGCGCCCTACGAGGGCCGAATCTCAGTGCGGCTGCCGGAGGGCTGGCGAGTGGAGCCGGCCGAGCGCCCAATCGCGCTCGGCCCAGGAGAGACCAAGGACGTGGCGTTCACTGTGGCGAAGGGCCTGAACCTCGACTCCAACCGCTACCCCGTGGAGGCCGTGGCCACGGGTTCCGACGGCACGGTCGTGTCGCGCAAGCAGGAGATCGCGTGCGCCAGCGCCCCATTCTTCCAGCCGAAGATTGACGGCAGGACGGGCGACTGGGCCGACGCCATTCCCGCCACCTTCTCCGCCGGCGGCAAGCGCACCACGCTGAGCGCCTGCTGGAACCGAAGCGACCTCTGCCTCCTCGTCGAGGTGGAGGAGGAGAAACACGTCGCGTACCGGGCGGGGGCGGAGTTCGATGCGGTGCAGGTGGCCATCGCGCCCCGCTCCGCCCCGCCAGCGGCCAAGCCCGACCAGAAGGCCGGGCGGCACGAGTTCCTCCTCGTCGGCTCGGCATCGGCGTGGTCGCGGGACAAGTGCTTCCTCCTTGCGAGGGCGGACGACGCTCTCGCGGCCACGCAGGAGCCACGGCCCCTCGCCCCGTTGGAGCTCAAGGCCGCCAAGGTGTCGGTCAGGCGCAAGGGGCGGACCACCGTCTACGAGGCCGCGATCCCGCTCTCCGCTATGCCCGGCATCGAGCCGATGGAGGGGCGCGAGCTCTGCCTCTCTATTCTCGTCCACGACCCTGACGGCACGGGGCTTCGCGATTGGGGCGAGCCCAGCGGCCTGTGGCCCTGGCAGCGCAACCGCCTGGCCTGGAGCCAGTGGCCCGGCGCCAGTTGGCCCAAGGAGCCGCCCTTCGATTCCCGCATCGAGTGGGGCGTCTGTAGCTCCAAGCATTAGGCCCGACTCGTGCGCGCTCTGCGCGCATTGTGGCGAGGATGAATGGATGAATGGATGGTTGGATGAATGACGGAGCGAGGCGAATGCGTTCTCTTTCATTCATCCATTCATCCACCCATCCATTCATCCTCTTTGGTTCCGGCGCCAGTCCGCTTTAGGAGATAGCCCATGGCTGTTCGCACCGCCCTTCTTGGCCTCATCCTCGTGGTTGCTGGCTGCGCGCCGCAGTTGCGCGAGAGCTACGAATCGGCCCGCGCGCGCCCGGGCAGCGAGATGTACTTCCTGGTGAGCAGCGCATCGGGCACGGACCCTTACAAGACGGGGCGCCTTGCGGCCGAGCGGCTCAGCAAGCGGCTCCTCCACCCGCCCCACGCGGTCATCGTGGCTGAGTGCTTCGACGGCGAGGCCCGCAAGCGCGAGGCGCTCCGCGGCATCTGCTCCGTGCTCCCCCGTGAGGCCGTCTTCGGCGGCGCCACCTACGGGGCGTTCACCCACGCGGGCGTGGGCGACCGCGACTCCGTGGCGTTGCTCGCTATCGCGGGGGAGGGCATCTCCGTGGCCGCGGCGCTCCAGCAGAACCTGGGCACGGCCAAGCTGAGCGCCGAGAAGGACCAGGCGGAAATCCAGCAACGCCTCCGCGCCGCGGGCGCCGCGCTCGCCGCTAAGCTCCCGAAAAGCGACGACCGCCGCCTCGCCATCGTGATTGCCGACGCCCACTCGCCCAAGAACGCCCCACTCGTCGAGGGCCTTCAGGAGGGCCTCTCCAAGTCCTTCCCCATCACCGGCGGGGCAGTGAACAAGAACGCCGGGCAGACCTACGTCTACTTTCAGGGCAGGATGTTCCAGGACAGCGCGGTCGCTCTCATGCTCAGCGGCGCACTGCGGACCGCGATGGTCGGCCGCCAGGCGAAGGAGGGCGCGCAGGTGGTCGCCACGGCTGGCGAGGCCGCGGCGAGCGCCTTCCAGGCATTCCGCGGCCAGCCCGTGGCCGTGCTGGCCTTCGACTGTGCCGGCCGCAAGGGCAAGCTGGCGAACGTCGAGGACGAGCTCCTCGCCATCCGCAAGGCCGTGGGTGCCGAGTTGCCCCTCTTCGGCTGCTACTGCGCCGGCGAGATCGGCCCCCCGGAGGGCTCCAAGCCCAACTCCCCCTCCGTCGGCGTCGGCTGGCACATCATGCTCACCGTCATCGGCCGCTGACCGCCCATCTGAGCCCAGGAGTATGGCCCCCAATTCTGGTAAGGTCCTTCGGCGCCGAAGCTCCGAACGGAGCATACTATAGCAGCCCAGGGCGAAGCCCTGGGACAGGCGGGCGGCCAGATCCAGCCCTGTAGGGGCGTACTACTCGCCCTGGGCACGAAGTGGCGCCCGGAACCGCATAGTACGCCCTTTCAGGGCTGGTCCACCTACCGCGCCCCCTTCTTCGCCCTGGGCTGCTATAGTACGCCCCTGTCGGGGCCCCGGAGTAGTCCACCAGAATTGGGGGCCATACTCGGCACCCAGGACCCACTTGCGCGCCCGGCTCAGTTGGGCTATCATTCCGGCGAGCGGCGCGCGAGGAAGCGAGGAACCGTTTCGCGAGCGGCAGCCAATGTCGGCGAAGCAAAACGACCTCTGGGTGCAATTCGACCCCAGCCTGTCCCTCCCCGCCGTGGCTGACAGCCTGGTCGGTTCGACAAGGAACCTGATGCGGGCAGCGCGCAACGAGGAGGAACTGCGCATCGGGTTCGAAAAGGCGCTGGACCCGCTTCTGCGCCACCTTGGCATCGCCCGCGACCCCCACTACGAAAAGACCGTCTACCACAGCACCGGCACGGGCCGCGCCGATGCCGTTCACGGCCAGGTCCTGCTCGAGTACGAAGGACCCCGAGCATTCCGCTCGCAGGCCGTGGTCCGGCACTGCTTCGGGCAGCTTGCGGAGTACATCGGGGGTGAGGCGAGGGCGGATCGGCCCGCCATGTTCGTCGAGGACCCCAAGTTCGTCGGCGTGGGCTTCGACGGTGAGAGCATCTTCTTCGTTCACTACCGGGGGCCGAAAGTCAAGCCCTGGGTTGAGCTGGACCCCGAAGACTTCGTGCTGATGGGGCCGTACCCCTTCGAGCAGGCCGCGGCAAAGACTCTACTGACGTACATGCGCGCGCTTTCGCGCCAACTCCTGACAGCGGAGGAGTTGGCAAGAGCCTTCGCTCCACGGGGCGAGATCGCGCCCTGGGTTGTCAATGCTCTGGTGGATGCCCTGGCCAACTGGCCGAACAGCCCTCGCGTGCGCACGTTCTTCGACGAATGGCGCCGCCTCTTCGGAATCGTCTATGGCGAAGGCTTCGCCACACACGGAGCCGAGGAAGCTGAGAGCCTCCGCCGCGCCTACGGCTTGGCACCCAAGGCCGACCTCCAGAGCCTGCTGTTCTGTGTCCACACCTACTTCGCCCTTCTCATGAAGCTGCTCGCCGCGGAACTCATCTCGATCTCCAAGACCTCCTTCATGTCCTCATTCTGCCACGATCTGGCGAACAGCGATGACCCTGAACTGGACGCGAAGCTGGCAGCCGTTGAGAGCGGAGGCGTCTATGCCAAGCGCGGGATCACCAACTTCCTGGAAGGCGACTTCTTCCGCTGGTACCTCGATGCTCTCTCTCCGCCACTGAGGTACAGGATCAGGGAGCTTGCGGGCGCCCTGGGTGGATTTGAACCGGCCACGTCCTCCATCACGCCAGAGGTGCAGCGGGACCTCCTCAAGAAGCTCTACCAATACCTGGTTCCCCAAGAGGTGCGGCATGATCTGGGTGAGTACTACACGCCCGACTGGCTGGCGGAGCTGACACTTGATGAGGCCGGCTACGATGGGAGCACGCACAAGCGCTTTCTGGACCCCGCCTGCGGTTCCGGCACCTTCCTTTCGCTCGCCATCCAGCGGGCCAGGGAGTTCGGCGCGGAACAGGGCGAGCCGCCCCGCGAGACGGCCAAGCGCATCCTCGCCAACGTCTGGGGCTTCGACCTCAATCCCCTCGCCGTGATAGCGGCCCGAACAAACTACCTCTTCGCGCTCGGCGATCTGCTGCATGAGGTCGAGAACCCGGAAATTCCTGTCTACCTCGCTGATTCCATCCTTTGGCCCCAGCGCGCAGGCGCCCTTTCCGCCGAAGACTACGTGCCTGTACCGACGACCGTGAAGGTGTTTCACGTCCCCACGCTTTGGGTGAAGAACAACGGCTTCCTGATGCGCAGGGCCGCCCCGCTGGTGGAGGAGATGACCAGGGCGAAGTACTCTCCTGCCGAAGCCCTCAAGCGCCTCAAGCGCAAGGGGCTTGTGCTGCCGGGCAAGGAGAGCGTCGTGCGCAGCTTCTATGAGGAACTGTCGGAGCTGGAGGAGCGCGGGGAGAACGGCATCTGGGCTCGCTTTCTAAAGAACGCGTTTGCCCCGATGGTCGCGGGGAAGTTCGACTATGTGGTAGGCAACCCGCCCTGGATTCGCTGGGGGTATCTATCCCAGGACTACCGCAACGCGACGCTTGGAATGTGGAAGGACTACGGGCTGTTCTCTCTTGGGGGCATGGCGGCTCGGCTCGGCGGCGGAGAGAAGGACTTTTCCATGCTGTTCACCTATGCCGCGATGGACTTCTACGTGGCCGACAAGGGGAAGCTCGCCTTCCTCATCACCCAGGAGGTCTTCAAGTCGAAGGGGGCCGGCGAGGGGTTCCGCCGCTTCAGACTGGGCGACCGCACACCCTTCCGCATCCTCAAAGCCCACGACCTCGTCCATGTCCAGCCCTTCGAGGGTGCCGCCAACAAGACCGCCATCCTCGTCGCCCGCAAGGGCGAGCCCACCCGCTACCCCGTCCCATACACTGTCTGGCGCCGCAAGCCCCGCGTCGGGCGGATTCCCACGGACACGCCCCACAAGGTCGCCCTCTCGCGCCTCCAGAAGACTCGGCTCCTCGCCAAGCCCATGGAAGGCATGACTGGCTCATGGCAGACCCTTAGCCCCGGCCAAGAGCGACTCGCACCGATCAAGGGCGACAATGCCTACCT
>VGYW01000300.1 GCA_016872875.1 Planctomycetota bacterium
GGCAGGGCCCCCGACTGGCCGACCCCGACGCCCCGGGCTCGACCAACGCCGCACATTCCCTGGGGGCAAACCCGCGGGCAAGCAAGGCGCTCTCTCGGTCCGTCAACGTCGGATCGGCGGCTAGGGGCCCTCCCCACATTCGTACCAGTAAGGCGCTCTGACGGTCACACTGCCGAGAGACAGGAGCCCACATTGGGGCCGGGCATGGCACGTCCCCCTGGTGACCGGTAAGACTTGCGTTTGCGGGCCGCGGCGGTTACATTGCAGTTGGGCTGAAACCGTGTTTCACGCGCTCTGCTGCGGAAGGAGAAGGTTGGATGCGCGAGAAGCTGGCGCTCCTGGGGGGGCCGAAGGCGGTCACGCTGCCCTGGCCCCCATACCCGGTCATCGGCGAGGAGGAGGTGTGCGCCGCGGTCAAGGCGGTGATGGCGCGGCAGCTCTCCGACACCGGCCGCGGGGGCCCCGTGGGGGAGATGGAGGATGCCTACGCCAAGCGCTTCGGGATGAAGTACGCCATCGGCTTCTCGTCGGGCACCTCGGCCATCCACGCGGCGCTCTTCGCCGTGGGGGTGCGGCCGGGGACGGAGGTGCTGAGTGCGAACCACAACTGGATTTCGGCGATCACCGCGGTGCTCCACGCGGGCGGCACGCCGGTGCTGTGCGACGTGAGGCGCGGGGGGTTCCACATTGACCCCGCGGAAATCCGCCGCAAGGCCGGCCCCCACACGAAGGCCGTGGTGGTCACGCACATCTGGGGCCTGCCGGCCGACATGGACCCAATCCTGAAGGCCGCGCGGGAGCTCGGCCTGGCCGTGATCGAGGACTGCTCGCACGCGCACGGGGCGCTCTACAAGGGCCGGCTGGTGGGCACGATTGGCGACATCGGCTGCTTCAGCCTCCAGGGGAGCAAGGCCATCGTGGCGGGGGAGGGGGGCGTGCTGGTGACGAACAGCCGCCGCCTCGCCCAGCGGGCGCTCGTGCCAGGCCACCACCCCGGCCGCATCGGCTGGGCGCTCACCCTCAAGGAGACCAAGCCCTTCGCCCAGGGCGGCGGCATGTGGACCTATCGCATCATGCCGGTCTGCGCCGCCATCGCCTCCGCGCAGCTCAAGAGGCTCGACACGCTGAACGCCGCGCGGCAGGCGAACTTCGACCGCCTCCACCGGCGGCTGAGGAAGAGCTGTCCGTTCATCAGGTGGCCCAGGCTCGCGCCGCGGTCGAAGCGAGGCTGGTACAGCACGCCGGCCTTCTTCACCCTGGAGCGGAAGGGCATCACGCGCAGCCGCTTCGTCGAGGCCGTCCGCGCCGAGGGCGCGCCAGTGGGCGGCGAGGGCTACACCGACTGGTCCCGCATCCCGCTCTTCCAGGACATGAAGCTCTTCTCGCAACTGTTCGTCCCGAAGCACGCCAACGGCGTCGAGTTCCGCCCCGTGCCGCCCGGCTCCTTGCCCAACAACGAGTGGCTTCGCGCGCACATGATGCTCTTCCCCATCCCCGCGGTCGAGTCCTCAGCCCTGATGGACCAGGTAGCCGACGCCGTGGAGAAGGTCGCGGCCAATTTCCCCGCCCTCGCCCGCTACAAGCCGAAGAAGGCCCGGAAATGAGCGGAGCTAGCGTGCCGATGGGTGGCACCCTCAAGCGTCCTCGCTTGAGGGTGTCTTCGGGAGCGGCCCCGGCCTGCACCCTCAACGGAAGCCGTTGAGGGTGCCACCCGCGGCGCACGACCCCGTGCTGCCCCACTGGTCTGGGAGCGAATCAGGAGGCCCGAGAATGGGTTACACAGCGTTCATGCTCTCCACATGTTTCCTGGCGGGAGAGCTCCTCGCGGCGGCGGGGCAGGGCCAGCTCCCGGAGTTGTATCCGAAGCGGACGAAGGAGGGGCGCGCGGGGTGCATCGGCGGCGCAGGCGGCACGACGGCGCAAGCCGAGGCGGCGGTGGACGCCGGCCTCGCCTGGCTCGCGAAGGTTCAAGAGCCGGACGGGCGCTGGAGCACGAAGGCCTGGGGCGGCAGCGAGGGCTACGACGTTGGCATCACAGGGCTGGCCCTTTCCGCACTCGCGGGCGCGGGCCATGGCCCAGGCATCGGCGAGCACCAGGCCACCGTGGCAAGGGGGCTAGCCTGGCTGAAGTCGCAGCAGTTCCCCAACGGCGGCTTCGCCTGGAAGGTCTTCTACGAGGAGGGGATGGCCGCCCTCGCGCTCTGCGAGGCGAGCGGGGTGTCGGGCGACGCCGAGGTTGGCCGCGCCGCGCAGCTCGCGCTCGACTACTTGTGCAAGGTGCAGCCGGAGCACGGCGGATTCCGCTACCAGGGCGCTGCGCCGAAGGAGCAGGGCGACCTGTCGGTCACTGGCTGGCAGCTCCTCGCGCTCGCCCAGGGCCTCTCGGCCGACCACGGGCTGCCCCAGGCCGCCATAGGCCGCAACCGCGGCCTCCTCATCCCCCAGAGCGCGATCGAGCGGACGCGCGTCTTCCTCAAGAACACCTACTGCGGCGACGGCGCAAGCAGCTACACGGTGGGGCGGCCCGGGGATCAGAAGACGCCGACGCCCTCGATGACGGCCATCGGGATGTTCTGCCGCCAGCTCTTCGGGGACGAGGCGGCCGGGCCGGAAATCCGCGCCGCCGCCGACTGGCTCCTCAAGCACGCTGCGAAGGGAAAGGACGCGGAGAACGCGGATATCGGCATGCACCTGTTGGGCCATGACCTCTACTTCACCCACCACTCGTGCCTTGCGATGTTCCAGATGGGCGGGCGCTACTGGACGACGTGGAACGCGCTCTTCCGCGACGTGGTGGTGAAGGCCCAGGTGCAGGATGGGGCGGACGCTGCGGGGCGCCCCGTCCGCGGCAGTTGGGACCCCGCCAAGCACGCCTTCGGCCAGGCGGGCGGGCGCGTCTACGTGACCGCGATGGCCGTCCTGTGCCTTGAGACCTACTATCGCTACGCCCCCTTCTACCGTGGCCGCCTGCCGCTGGGGGTCGAGTTCTGACCCGCGCGGCACACGGCCCTTGCCGGAACGCGGCTGGGAAGCTACAATACAAGAGATGACCATCACCGGCCGGACGTGGGCCGAACCATTGCCAGGAGAGCAACTGTGTCAGCAAGCGGTAGGGCGTGCACACTTGCACGCGGAATGTGTCTGGGATTGGCTCTATCCGTGGGCATGAGCCGCGCGGGGGCGCCCATCGCCGGCGATGGGCTCCCGCCGCCGAAGAAGTCGCTCCGCGCGCTCCTCGACGCGCCGCTGCTCTTCGTGAAACGCCACTCCTACACGGGCATCCACATCTACGACACCTTCTACAAGTGGCCGCCGGGCGGCGGCGGCATCTATGTGTGCGAGAACCCCTCGGCACCCGCCGCCGAGTGGAAGATTCGCCCAGTGATTGACCCCACGACGCCCGGCACCCTCGGCGTCGGCGTCTACACCCACCCCGAGCTCTCCTGGGACGCGAAGAAGCTGCTGTTTTGCTTCAAGGGCGAGCCGAACGGCTCGACGAGCATCTACGAGATCGGGGTTGACGGCACGGGCCTGCGGCGCCTGACCGACCCGCGGCCGTGCCTTCCAAGCTACAAGGGCTCGTTCGGCGGCGGGATGCACGATATCGCGCCCTGCTACCTGCCCGACGGCCGCATCCTCTTCACCTCCACCCGCCCCGCCGGCCTGGTCCCCTGCTTCAACTCCGGCGTCAACATCCTCCACGTGATGAACGCCGACGGCTCGGACATTCAGCCCATCTCGGTCAACAACGTCAACGAGTTCGACCCCTGCGTGATGCCCGACGGCCGCATCCTCCAGGGACGCTGGGAATACGTGGACAAGAACGCCCTCACCCAGCAAAGTCTTTGGACAATCTTCCCCGACGGGACAAACGAGACGGCGCTCTTTGCGAACAACATGGTGCACCCCGAGGCCACGCTCGACGCCCGCCCCGTGCCGGGGGCGCCGCATCTCATCGCCTCGACCTTCGCCCCCCACAACGCCACGCCCACGGGCACCGTGGCCATCATTGACACCCACGTGAGCAAGAACAGTCCCGACGCCATCTACAACTTCGAGACGCCGAAGAACCCTACCAACGACCGCGGGCTGTCGTGCGAGCCGTGGCCGCTGTCGCCGGACGTGCTCATCTACAGCGGGCGGCCGCCCGGCGCCAAGCGCAACGCACTGATGATGATTGACCGCGCGGGCAGCCGCGAGGTGGTCTACTCCGACCCCGACATCTGCTGCTACGCGCCCATGCTGGTCAAGCCGCGGCCCGTGCCCCCCATCCTCGCCAGCAGCAAGGAGCGCGAGAAGACCACGGGGCGCTTCCTCCTCCTCGACGTCTACCAGGGCCTCGTCGGCCAGGGGGTCGAGCGCGGCGAGGTGAAGGCCCTCCGCGTCATCGAGGAGACCTCCCGCGTCAGCCCAACCCCCGGTGGCGCGATGAACCAGGTGTTCCTCATGAGCGGCGTGCTCGCGTGGAGCGCGAAGAACTACCTCGGCGTCGTGCCCGTCGAGGCCGACGGCTCGGCCTACTTCGAGGCCCCCTCCGGCCGCGCACTCTACATCCATGCCCTCGACGGCGAGGGGCGCATGGTCCAGTCCATGCGCACGTTCGTCCAGGCCGCCCCTGGCGTCACACGAACCTGCATCGGCTGCCACGAGCACAAGTTCTCCACCCCCACCATCTCCAACGAAATCCAGGCCCTCAAGCGCGAGCCGAGCAAGCTCGCCCCCGAATCGTGGGGCAGCGGCTACATTGACTACCCGAGCCAGGTCCAGCCCATCTTCAACAAACACTGCGTCAGTTGCCACGGCGGCGAGAAGGGCTTCGCGGGACGCCTCGACCTCACGGGCGGCTGGACAGAGTACTTCAGCATCAGCTACGAGAACCTCATCAGCCGCCGCGAGACGCAGGTGATGGCCCACCTGATCGCGGGCATTGACTGCATGAACGGCACGGCGCTCTTCTCGGTGCCCATCCGCCCGCCGAGGTTCCACGGCTCCGGCGCCGCTCCGCTCGCCAAGGAACTCGTCGGACGCCACAAGGAGCAGAACCGAATCCCCGACCTCTCCCGCACCGAGCGCGACCTGATCTTCGCCTGGATTGACACCAACGGCCTCTTCCACGGCACGTGGGACTACACGACCCACGGCTGCTCGGTGAAGGCCTGGGACGGCATCAAGAAGTCGCTCTCCGCTGCGATGAGCGCCGCGGGGTGCAACAAGTGCCACACCTACTTCGACGACGACTGGTTCAACCTCGAGCGCCCCGAGCTCAGCCGCATCCTCCGCGCCCCGCTGGCCGCCGGCAAAGAGGGCTATGGCACGGCAATGTGCCGAAACTGGCAGGTCCACCCCACGCGCAAGCGCGTCTTCGTCCTGCGTGGCGGCTACGCCCACGGCGTCACGCCCGTCGAGGCATTCAAGGCCCCCACGCCCGCCCCCGTGCCTGAGGACGACGGCAAGCCTATCATCTCCTTCGCCTCGACCGCCGACCCACACTACCAGGCGATGCTGGCCATCATCCAGAACGGCCGCCGCGCCGCTCTCGCCGCCCCGCGAGCCGACATGCCGGGGGCCAAGCTCCTCCCAGGCGCGCACCGCCAGTTCATCCAGACCCCCATCCCCGACCCGTTGCCCGAGCTGAAAGCCAGCGTGGACGCCGATTGCATCGTCCACCTCTCCTGGGAGCGCTCGGCCCGCACCATCGGCCTCACCGCCGAGCTCCACCGCGGCAAGACCCCCGACTTCGAGGCGGACAACAAGACCCTGCTCGTCGAGACCGCGCTCTTCCAGCACGACGACCCCGGCGCCGAGCCAGGCCCGCAGCACTACGCCCTTTTCCTCAACAGCGCCGAGCGCCAGAGCAAGCCGCTCCGCGCCACGGTCACTGTCCCCGCCCCGCCCCCTCCTGCCGCCCCGGCCGGCCTCAAGGCCACGCCCGCCCCAGGCCGCGTTGACCTCGCCTGGCAAGAGGCCGGCCGCGCACGATACAACGTCTACCGCGCCAAGGCGGGCGCCGCTGACTTCCAACGGCTAACGACCGAGCCAACCCTCGAGCTGCGCTACAGCGACACCACGGCCCCCGACAGCGTGCAACACACCTACGTGGTCAGAGCCGTCAACGCCCGCGGCGCCGAGAGCGAGGCCTCGGCACCCGCATCCGCCGCACCGCTCGCCGAGGTGAAGGAGCCGGTCTTCGTCGCCGCCTTCGCCGACAACGCCGACGCCGCGCTCTTCGGCGGCGGCAAGGCCAAGGGCTCGCTCCACGCCGGAGCCAAGGTCGCCGATGGCGCACTCGACCTCTCCAAGGGCGGCCACGCCACCTTCGACCACCGCCCCGAGTTCGACCTCGGCCAGCGCCTCTCCGTCGAGCTCTGGGTCAACATGACGCCCGCCGGCCAGATGCCCATCCCCGTCAGTTGCGGCCACTGGAACCAGGCCGGCTGGTTCCTCCAGCGCATCGGCGGGGTCTGGCGCTGGCACGTGGGCGGTATTGACTGCGACGGCGGCCGGCCCGAGCCGGGCAAGTGGCTCCACGTCGTCGGCACCTACGACGGGCAGACCGCCCGCCTCTACCAGGACGGCCGCCTCATCGCCGAGAAGGCGGGCGCGGCCATCCTCGCCCGCTGGCGCGGCCCCCTCCACGTCGGCCAGTATAGCGGCGGCCCAGGCCCGCAGTACCAGGTCACTGGCCAGATACGCGGCCTCAAGGTCTACAGCCGCGTCCTGCCGCCGCACGACGTGTCCGCCGCCTTCAAGGCCGCCGCGCCGCCCCCGAACCGGTGAATGCCCTTGACTCTGTGGCTTGCGGCCGGGCGGATGCGAGGATACAATACTGCTGGCGTTCCACGCACAGCCTAGCTTGCTGTTTGTGAGCGGTTTGCCCTCTTGCGAGCATCAGCATGGCGCTGCTCAAGCCTAATGACGACGATAAGAGGAAGTTGCACGCAGAGGTCAACCAGATCGTCAACCAGCGGTTGGTCCTGACTACGCTCGCCGTCACGTTGTTCGGCGGCGCCATCGCGTGGCTCATCCCAAGAGATGCCCCAAAGCCCGGTAACACGGTGCCTACGGCGACCTACCTCGGTGCTCTTCTCCTGACGACCGTGCTCTTCGCTCTGTTCGTCCTTGCCCACCACTTGGCGCGCATGATGCGCACAATCACGGCTTACCTTCAAGAGACCGGTGCGTCGAATTGGGAAAAAGACTGGGCAGTGTACCGGGAGCGCTTTGGATACCTCGGCTACACGAAGCCACAGGCGATAGTGTTCCTTCTGCTGGGCATTTTGTCATCGGCGTTCCCCCTTGTCATCTCCCTGGCCTGGTCTCTGGCTTTCCGCAGCACCCTTGCCTCCGTGTGTCTCATTGCAGGTGTGGCTTACGCCCTCCTTGTGTGGGGTATGGGCTTCCGGCAATGGTTCGCGAACGAGGGTAGAGCGAGGGAACAATGGAGAGAACTCGACAAGTAGAGCCCGTTCGCGGCATCGCGTTCGACCTCGAGGGCACGATTATAGACATCGAGTCGCTGCACCATTCTGCCCATCTCAAAGCTGCGGCCGAACTGGGCGTAGCTCTGAGCCGGGACGACGCCATCAGGCGGCTGCCCCATTTTGTTGGTGGCCCCGACGAGGCCGTCGCGGTGGAGATAGCCGCCCTCACAGGAACCAGGGCGTCGCCCCGGGATATCCTGGCCGCAAAGTGCGCCTACTTTGAGGAACTCCTTGAGCGGCAGCAGAACATCGAACCGAGGCGCTGGTTCGGCGAGTTCCTTAGATGGGCGAGAAGCATAGGAATGAAGGTAGCTATAGGGACGGTGACGCCACGACGGATGGCGCTCCATCTGCTGGAGACGAGCGGCCTCGCGAGCATGTTTGATGACGGGCTGCTTGTCGCCAGAGAAGACGTTGCGGCCCCGAAACCTGCGCCCGACGTATACCTTGAGACGGCTCGCCGCCTTTGTACTTCGCCCGGCGGCCAACTCGTGTTCGAGGACTCAGCGGTCGGCCTTACCTCGGCCCGCGCAGCAGGCTCTCATGCGGCGGCGGTCCCCACCGTGAAGACGCGTGACTTCATTGCTATCCTGTATGGGGCAGGGGCCGAAGCCGTCTTCACAACCTGGCGGGACCCGCGAATACGGTCGTTCGTGACAAGGCTCGCGATGCCCCTGCGCAGCGCGCCGGCTCGTGGGAGCCGGGTCGCGAGGCGCTATGCCCGCCGAGTGCCGATCGGATCGCCATAGGCCGCGAACTCCGCTACTTCAGAGGCCTTTCTCTCAGGAGGATGATTGTGACCGACCGTGAGCGGTTCCGCGGAACCCTCCTCCCTGGCCGGCCGGACCGCATCCATGGCCTCTTGCTGAGGGAAGGCGAGACTGTGCAGGGGCGATGTGAAGGAGCAGCCGGATGGAGCCACACGTACTGAGTGCTCTGAAAGGAGCAGTGGACTCTGCCGTCGAGGACCTGGTTGCGCTTCCCGAGGTTGCGTTGTGGGACGTGCTCCCCAAGGAGAGCCAGCCTCAGTGCGCCATGTTTGCCTTCCTCAAAGGGAAAGGATGCACCGTTCACGCTGAAGCGACCTACCCCCAAGGTCGCGGCGAATGCGACCTGAGGGTACGCTTCGCTGATGGCGCCGACTTGTGGATCGAGATCAAGAATGCCTGGTCTGCGCCGGGATGGGTGAACAAGCCCAAGGAACAGCGCGCTCGGTGGGTTGCCGATCTGCGCAAGCTGAGAAGAGCGCCTGAGAATGCGCACCGCGCGTTTGTGATCGTCGGCTACTTCAGCCAGGAACCCGCCCCCACCACGTGCCAAGTGTCCCAGAAGATCTACGCCTTCCACCCCGATCAGCGCGTCCACGATTCTCCCTGCGTGGACCTCCAGTGGCGCCTCCGGGAGCTCAAGAGGATCCAGGCCTGGGTTTGGGGGTTCTCTGCCGCGGAACTCCGGGACGCGGTAACCAGAGGGTGAGCCGATGACCCAGCGTCAGCTATACTGTGAGACGCTGCTGTTCGGGAAGGCCGACAGGATTCCCTTCTCGCCCGGCGGGCCGAGGGAGTCCACCCGCGCCGCGTGGAAGCAACAGGGCCTCGAGAACCCCGAGCGCTACATGGAGGCGCTTTTCGACATCCTCGGCTTCCGGCCAGATCCGCCCAAGAGGCCCGGCGCCTGGCTCGGCGTGTCCTTCCAGATGATCCCCACCTTCGAGGAGAAGGTGCTCGAGCACCGCGACGGCCACTACGTGGTCCAGGACTGGATGGGGGCGATCACGGAAATCTCCGACCGCTACGACTACACCTACATCCGCTCGGCGAAGGATTTTGTCACGCGAAAGTGGCACAAGTTCCCGGTCGAGACCCGCGCGGACTGGGCGGAGATGAGGCGGCGCTTCGACCCCGCCTCGCCCGGCCGGTTCCCCGCCGACTTCGAGGCCCGCTGCGAGCGGAACCGCGAGCGCGATACGGTCGTCGGCATCCACTTCAACGGCCCATTCTGGCAGCTCCGCGAGTGGTGCGGCTTCGAGGGACTCTGCCTCAAGATGATCGAGGAGCCCGACTTCGTGGCCGAGATGGCGGGATTCTGGACCGACTTCGTCTCCGCCACGATGCGCCCCATCCTGGAGCGGGTGCAGCTCGACTCCGTGGGCATCTCAGAGGACATGGCCTACAAGGAGCACTCGATGATCTCGCCGCGCATGGCCCGGCGCTTCCTCCAGCCCGCCTACCGGCGCTGGGCCGACGAAATCCACGCGAGCGGCTGCGAGATCATTGATATGGACTCCGACGGCAAGGTGGATGAGCTGATCCCCATCTGGAGCGAATCGGGCATCAACGTCTGCGACCCCATCGAGGTAGCCGCGGGGAACGACATCGTGTCGTTCCGCCGCGCCTTCGGCCGCAAGATGGCCTACACGGGCGGGGTGGATAAGCGAGCGATTGCCAAGGGCGGCGACGCCATCGCCGCCGAGCTCGACCGCATCGCCCCAGTCGTCCGCGACGGCGGCTTCATCCCCGGCTGCGACCACGGCGTCCCGCCCGACATCTCCTGGCCCAACTTCATCCACTACTCCCGCCTCCTCGCCCGCCTGACCGGCTGGCTCTGAGCCGTCGCCACCAGAGCAAAGGGCGGCAGTTCTCTTGACTCGATGGGAATCGCGCGCCAGGATGACGGCATGGTCAGGCTCCCGAGGCGCGGAACCTAGCCCGCATTTCTCACCAGCGGCTGGTGAGAAATGCGGGAACCACCAAACCACAAGCACCAAGCGCCAAACAAGCCCCAAACTCCAATCCTCAATGGTCCAAGCGGAGACTACGTGGTGTTGCCC
>VGYW01000301.1 GCA_016872875.1 Planctomycetota bacterium
CGCCCCGGCCCGATGGTCATCATCTCGGCCTCCGGGATGTGCGAGGCAGGCCGCATCCTCCACCACCTCCGCAACAACATCGGCGACCCGAACAACGTGGTGCTCTTCGTGGGCTTCCAGGCCGAGAGCACGCTGGGCCGCTACCTGATCGAGGGGCACGCCACCGTGCGCATCTTCGGCGAGGAGCACCGCGTGCGCGCCCGCGTGGCCAAGATAAACGCCTTGAGCGCCCACGCGGACCGCGAGGAGCTGCTGGCCTACTTCAGGGCCATGCGGTCCACCCCTCAGCGCGCCTTCGTCGTCCACGGCGAGCTGCCCAACTCCGAGGCCCTTGCCGCCGCGATGCGTGAGATCGGCATCCCGAACGTCCTGATCCCGCAGCCGGGGCAAACGGTCGCGGTGTGACCGGAACCCTGGCCCGAGTCTCGGGTCCTTTTTGGCCACTCTCTCGCCCTCGTCGTCGTCGTCGAGCCGATTGGCGCTCTCCCTCATCAGAGGATTCGACGACGAGGACGACGACGACAACGACGACGATTGGGAAGAGCAGGGGGATGTTCCTTGAGGAAGAAGCGCTATCACCCGCCAGGCGTCCCGCCAGGAACCCTCACCCCGCTCGAGGACGCCGTCGTCCCAAAGGGCATGCACGTCATCCACTACACTGAGAACGCGGTGGAGGAGGTGGACGTTGCGCGGGCTGAGGACGTGGCTCCCTTCAGGCAGAAGCCAGGCGTCACATGGGTGAACGTGGACGGGCTTGGGGACGTGGAGTTGATCGCCGGCCTGGGCGAGGTCTTCGAGCTTCATCCCCTCGCCCTCGAAGACGTGCTGAACCTCCCCCAGCGCCCGAAGGTGGACGTCTACGACAACCACCTCTACGTCGTCCTCGGCATCCTCCACTACGAGAAGGAGCTGATGAGCGAGCAGGCGAGCATGTTCGTGGGCCGCAACTTCGTGGTGACGTTTCAGGAGGACGTCGGGGACTGCCTCGACCCCATCCGCGAGCGGCTGCGGAAGGGCACGGGCAACCTGCGCCGCCTTGGCGCCGACTACCTGATGCACGCCATCCTCGACGCCATCCTCGACCACTATTTCCCCTACCTCGAGCGCCTGGGCGAGCGGGTGGAGGACCTCGAGGACCGCGTGGTGGGGAGTCCCGAGCGGGGCGCCATCGCGGAGATACACGACCTCAAGCGGCAACTGGTCTACCTCCGCCGCTGCGCCTGGCCGCTGCGGGACGCCGTGGACGCCCTCCTTCGCGGCGACAGCCCCTTCGTCAAGCCCCCCACCCGCCTCTACCTCCGCGACTGCTACGACCACGTCGTCCACATCCTCGACGTGATCCAGACTTACCGCGAAATCGCCTCAAGCCTTGTGGACGTCTACCTCTCCAGCATCAGCAACCGCCTGAACCAGGTGATGAAGGTCCTCACGGTCATCGCCACGATCTTCATGCCCCTCACCTTTCTCGCGGGCGTCTACGGCATGAACTTCCGCCACCTCCCGGAGGTCGAGTGGCATTGGGGCTACCTCGCCTTCTGGCTCGTCATCGTCGGCATCACCCTCTTCATGCTCTGGCTCTTCCGCCGCAAGGGCTGGCTCGGCAAAGGAGATGGCCCGTGAGCGGAGAGTATGGCCCCCAGTCCTAGCGAACCACTCCGGAGCCCCGATAGGGGCGTGCTATAACAGCCCAGGGCGAAGCCCTGGGGGACGGATGCGGTTTGTGGGCCAGCCCTGAAGGGGCGCACTATGCGGGCCCCGCCGCGCATCCTCCAGGCGACGGATTGTACGCCCCTACAGGGCTGAATTGGCTCGCCCAACTCTCCCAGGGCTTCGCCCTGGGCTGTTATAGTACGCTCCATTCGGAGCTTCCGAACCGAGGAGAATCACCAGGATTGGGGGCCATACTAGTGAACGGATCCAGGATGGCTGCCTCGCTGTCAGGTGTGGTATAATCCCGGGCGAAAGGAGCGCCGCTGATGAAGCTCTACTCGTTTCAGATTGTCATCGAGAAGGAGCCTGAAGACGAAGGCTACTTCGCCTATAGCCCGCAGCTCCACGGCTGCTTCAGCAGTGGCAAGACGATCGAGGAGACGAAGGCAAACATCCGGCAGGCCGTCCAACAGCACATCGAGTTCCTCCGCGCCCGCAGCCAAGGGGGTTACGATGAACCTTGAGTGCCTTGCGGTGCTTTTCATGCTCGCAGTCGTCGCTTCGGACGCGCTCGGCGGCGCGGCCGCCTCGCCGGAGGCGGTGAGCCAGGAGCTCGACCGCGCCCCCGCGACGGGCGAGAAGCCCTTCGCCCCGGCCGATGGTAGCGTGGCCGCCCTCAACCCGCCGGCCTTCGTGTGGGTCCCCCTCAAGAAGCGGCCCGCCAGCTATGTCCTGGGTCTCTCGCGTTCCCCTGAGTTCGCCGGCCCGTCAACCCTGGGCTTCGATGCCCCGATCAGCGTCCACACCCCAACGGAGCCGCTCGCTCCGGGCGCGTGGCACTGGCGGGTGGGCGTGCGGCTGTCCGATGGGACGATGGCCTGGGGCAAGACCCGACGCTTCTCCGTGGCAGAGAAAGCCGCCGAATGGCCCTTTCCCAGAATGGATGCTCTTGTTGCGAGAATCCCGAAGTCGCATCCCCGCCTCTTCTTCCCTGGGGCGGAGCTGGCGAAGGCGCGGCAGTTGCGCGAGGGGCCGATGAAGGACGAGTTCGCGCGCCTCCTCCGCGACGCCGAAAAATGCCTAGGCGAGCCGCTCGTGCCCGAGCCCGACTTCCTCCGCAAGACCGGCACCGAACGCGGCAACGAATACGCCGGCATCTTCCGCGCCACGAGGCCGCCGATGGACAAGATGGAGACCTGCGGGCTGGCCTACGCGCTCAGCGGCGAACGCAAGTTCGGCGAAGAGGCCAAGCGCCGACTCCTCCACTTCTTCGCCTGGGACCCCAACGGCTCGACCAGCCTCACGCACAACGACGAGCCGGCCATGTGGGTGATGCAGCGCGGCACGCGAGCCTACGACTGGGCCTACGGCCTCTTCACTCCCGAAGAGCGGGCGAAGATTGAGCCTGTGATGAAGGTCCGCTGCGAGCAGTTCGTCAAGCGCCTCACGGGCATGCCCTTCGAGAGCCGCCCCTACTCCAGCCACCCCGCCCGCGACGTGGGCTTCCTCGGCGAGGCCGCCCTCTGCTTCATCCACGAGTGGCCCGAGGCCCGCGGCTGGCTCGAATACGTCCTGAAAATCTACTGGTCGGTGTTCCCTGCCTGGGCGGGCGATGACGGCGGCTGGCAGGAGGGGCCGGGCTACTGGAGCGCCTACATGAGCTTCGCGCTCCACTTCGCCACCCCGCTCCTGAAGGCCACGGGCGAGAACATCACGCGAAAGCCCTTCTTCCACAACACCCCTTACTACAAGCTCTACACCAACCCGCCGGCGGCCCGAATGTCCCCCTTCGGCGACGGCCAGCACGGCCCCGCCGGCGCCGGCCCGCTCATGTACGCCTTCTCGACCCTGCTCCGCGACCCCTACATCCGCTGGTACGCCGAAGCCCAGAAGTCCGGGCCTGGCAGCGGCGCGATGGGCTTCGCGCTCTTCGACCCCAGCATAGAGGCCAAGCCGCCCGCTGACCTGCCGCAGGCCCGCTGCTTCCCCGGCGCCGGCCTCGTCGCCATGCACACGTCCCTCGCCGACCCGAAGAACGACGCCTGGCTCGCCATGCGCTCAAGTCCCTTCGGCTCGATCAGCCACGGCCACGCCGACCAGAATGCCTTCTGCATTGAGGCATTCGGCGAAGCGCTCGCCATCCCAAGCGGCTACTACCCCTGGTACGGCTCGCCCCACCACGAGAGCTGGACCCGCGAGACCAAGGCCAAGAACTGCATCACCATTGACGGCGGCATCGGCCAGACAAAGCGCTCCTGGGACGCCAATGGCAAGATCGCCCGCTTCGTGACGAACGACAAGTTTGACTACGCCCTCGGCGACGCCACGCCGGCCTACGGCGGTCGCCTCACCAAGTGCCTCCGCCACGTCATCCACCTCCGCCCATCTTCCCCTCTCCCTCGGGGAGAGGGTAGGGTGAGGGCCGCAGGCGACGGCGCATTCGTCATCGTAGACGAACTCGAGGCCCCCAAGCCCGTCACCTTCGAGTGGTGGCTCCACGCCCTGGAGGAGATGAAGGTAGACGAAGCGAAGCGCGAGGTCCTCATCCGCCGGGGCGACGCACGCCTCCTCGTCAACTGGCTTCAGCCCCAGGACCTCGCCTTCGCGCAGACCGACCAGTTCACCCCGCCCCCCGAGGACAAGAAGCCCAACCAGTGGCACCTCACGGCCTCGACGAAGGGAAAGGCACCGGCGGCGACCTTCTTCACCGTCCTTCGTCCCCACCGTGCATCCGAGGAGGGCGAACTGCCCCCTGTGGCTTGGGTCGAGAAGGATGGCGCCCGAGGCGTTGTCCTGAGCGTTGGGGGCGCAGAGCGCCGCGTCGCCCTCGCCGCCGATGTCATTCGCGTAGACGGGGCACTCGTCGCCGAGGCCGCGAAGTAGCGGGCGGCATCAGCCGTTCGGCCCGTGCGGAGCGACGCGGCAGACTTCCTCGATGGACGTCTTGCCCCTGGCGGCCCGCTCCATCGCGTTGATGAGCATGGGCTTCATGCCGGCGGCGAGCGCGGTCTTGCTGATGACGGCAGGTTCAGCTACAGATTGCCTTCAGCGTCATCCCTTGCTTGGGTTTTCGACCATCCGTAGCCGGTCGCGAGCTCTTCGCCGGTCTCGTCATCGTAGATCGTGCATTTGTACGCAATCGTGCCGGTGGACGGCCCCGGCAATAGCGCATCCAGAACGCTGACCATGCCGGCCACATCGGTATCCGTCTCTTCGTACTCGTAGCGATACCCCATTGCCTCTCTCCTCTTCGTGTTGACCAAAGTGAACCTGCGCCATGTCAGGGTGCCAGATTGCACCAGTCGTCAGCGGCTAGGGCCAAACGGCGAGGAGGGCGTCGCCTGAACCCGGCCCTCACTTATCGCCGCCACCCTTCCGCTTCGGGCAACGCATGGCCAGCGCGTCAAGCTGCTCCAACAACTGCTGGAAACGCTCCTCTTCTACTAACTCCACGCGGGAGTCGCAGAACAACACGGTTCGAAGTCTGCGCACGAAGGCGATGCGGTCCCACGCGATCATGGCGTCCGGCGGCAAGTCATCGCGGAACACGCGGTCAGGGTACTTGTCGAAGCAGCTCACGTAGCTGCACTTGAGACCGTTGGGCAACTTGGGAGGGTTCTCGTCCAACGGGGAGACGAATACCGCCCTGTCCGGGACGATTCTCTTATCGAAAAGCTCGCCAAGGCCGGCCGGGTAGAAGCGGTTGCCCCCGACGCTATTCAGGTACTCCGCTACGCCCCTGGAGAGCTGGTTGAGGTTGTTCCTGTTCTCGAGGAGCTGATACTGTTGGCGTGCCGCCACAAGTTCAGGTATGGACACCTTCCAACCCGAGCCTTCCTTCACAAACCTAAACCTCTCCAGTGTTGTCTCCTCCCCGCGGTTTCTCACTTCCATGGTTGCCATTTCGCCGTCTATCCTTGGCTCGCCGAAGATCGGATCCCGGAACGTCTGCTTGACTCGACCCATGATTGCACTCCATTGTTCCTCCGACACCTGCTTCTGCGGGTCGGCTAGGCAGGCGCGCGTGTACTTGTCTAAGCAGGTCAGGAATGCGCGCTTATCGTCCGACCTTGCGGCGCGCAACATACCTTCAAACGCCGCCTTGGGCGTCGGGTAGGCAGAGCCCCAACCGCCGGTAAAGAAGGCGAGCAGCCCAACGAGAGCGCAGGTCGCTGCAACCCCCACCCCAATCGCTACGCTAATCCAAATGCGCCGGGGTGTTCGGAGCGGGACGCCGCGGGTCCGGCCTTGGGGCAATGCCGGAGCCGGTACAACCGGGCCAACCGGCGGCGGCGGAGCCGGTGGTGGGACGGGCACTCTGGGTGTGGGTCTTGCCCCGCTGGTGGCCCCTGCCACGCTCACGGTGCCGCATTGCGAGCATCGCACTCTTCGGCCAACGAGATTGTCGGCGACTTCGTAGGAACCCCCGCACCCTGGACAGGTGTGTGTCATCGCGCGTGTCTCCCGAGCTATGCCGGCTAAGGGATCAAGCCATCCACGCCCGAAGTCAGAAGGATACGGCTATGCAGACGCACACTGCTCCCTTGCTGTCGAACCCGGCTGTCAGCCCCAAGTCAGCGCACTTGCCAGCCCTCCAGCCACCCGCAGCCAGCAAGCGTACCGCGCGCGAATAAGTATAGTATACCCCCCCCTTGTCAAGCGCGATTTGCAGAAAAGCTGGCGTGAGCGGGCGCTGGTTCAAGGCGTGGCGAAATCGGCGCGGAAGCGCTTGAGAACGTCGTCGAGGGGTAGGGTGTGCATACTTGCACACCATCCTCGTTCTCGTTCCGCGTGCAGGTATGCACGCCCTACCATTCAATCCAGACGGAAGTCGGCGCGGAAGCGCTTCAGAACGGCGTCGAGCCCGCCCTTGAGGAAGTAGAGCCGCTGGCGGGTGGTGGCCTTGCCGCCGGCGGGCACATCCACCGTCGAGTCGGTGTGGAGGCAGGTGAAGAGGGTATTGGTGCAGATGGAGAACTGCTTTTCGGCGCCGGCGCGGGCGCTGGCGATGACGAATTGGCCGTCGCGCGAGACGATGGCGAGGACGGCCCAGCGGAGCTCTCCGCCCAGCTCGCTCATCGGGCCGCCGGTGATCCAGCGGACGCACTGGCCGCCGCGCGTGAGGGTGCGCATCGGCACCCACTTGCCGTCGGAGGACAGCGCATAGGTTCGCCGCTGCTCGAGGTCGTAGAACATCGGATGGCTCTGGAGGTTGAAGCAGGAACTCGTGCGGAAGGTGGCCGGCTTGTCGGTGAGGTTCGTTGCGGTGAAGAGCTGCTCGGCGTAGTCGTCGCCGGCGGCGAAGTCGGCGTTGAGGCGGAACTCCTTGAACCGCATCTCGTAGGCGGGCTTCTCCTTGGCCCAGGCCATGTCGGGGGCGTCGCGCCAGGTGAGCGCGCCCTGGCCGTTCCAGACGATGGTCTCGGGGGCGGAGAGGGCGAGGCCCTCGTGGCCGAGGGCAGGCACGCTGATGCCGAGGTGCCGCGCTGCGCCGCCCGCGGGGTGCAACACGACCGGGCCGGAGCGGGCAGCGAGAAGCCGCTCGCGTATTGCTGCGGCCGATGGTGGGTTCTCAGGCGCGGCGGCCTGAACCGCGGGCGGGGCCTTGTCGCCGTCGAGGGCGCAGCGGAAGCCGGTGAAGCTGCTCCGCCAGCCCTCGTGGGCCCACCAACCCGAGGCGGTGCGGAAGTTCACGGGGTCCTCGTGGAACCAGCTCGCGCCCTTCATCAGCTGAAACTGGACGCCGTGGTGTGGCCGCACGTCGGTGACCCATTCGAGTGCCTGGCCCGCGAAGTCCTCGACGCCGGAAGCGGCGCGGCAGCATTCGCCCGAGCCGACGGGGCGGGTGGCGGGCAGCTCCCATAGGACCCGCCCCAGGCGCGGGAGCTTGATGGGGCCGGGCCATTCGTCGCCCCAGGCGAAGGGGCTGCCGCCGACGGCCGCCTCCCACTCCTCGGCAGTGGGGAGCCGCTTCCCCGCCCACTTCGCATAGGCGAGGGCGTCCTTGCCGCTCACGCCCACGACGGGGTGGTTGGCGTATTCTGCCGGGAATGCCTTGCCCCACCAGCCGGGCTGCGGGTGCTTTGCGGCGCGCGCGAAGGCCAGGTATTGGGCGTTGGTGACGGGATAGCGGTCGAGCCAGAAGGCGGCGAGCTTCACGCGGCGTGCCGGCAGGTCGTCGTTGAGCCAGGCGGCGTGGCAGTCGAACTGCGCGGCCAGCTTGGTACGCTGCTCAGGCGTGGTGCCGACCGTGACTTCTGAAGCTGGGATATGGATCATGCCAGCTTGCTCCTTCGTGGCGGCCCCGACAGAGAGCGATGAATCCAGGACTGCCAGCCACAGGGTCATGTTCATGGAGAATGCCTCGCGTGGTGGGGTTCTAGATGACTCGCCACGATTCTCGGGCAATTGCCTCATTGTAGGCGGGGCGTCTCTGCCCCGCGTGGGTTCGATTCGCGGGACAGAGACGTCCCGCCTACAGCCCCTGACCGTCGTTCGCAGCGGTCGCCGGAGAATCGTGGCGAGGTATTTAGGCCTTGCTGCCGTCATAGAGCTTGGGGTCGGGCGGGGCCTGGACGGAGACGCAGACGAGGCCGTTCGGGCCGGCCACGGTGCCGTGGAACTCGCCCTCCGAGACCAGGATGGCGTCGCCCGGCCCGATGGGGAACTCCTTGTCGTCCAGGCGGACCACCCCGCCGCCCTCGAGGACGAAGATGAGGTCCTCGGAGCGCTCGTGGACGTGTTGGGTGAAGGCTACGCCCGCGGGAAACCGCGCGTAGTTGAAGGTCAGGTGCTTCGCGCCGTTGTGCGGGCCGTAGACGTTGCGGGTGTCGCCCTTGCCCATGTTGAAGGGAAGGCCCTCGGTGAACTTCCGGATCTGCATGGAGTTTTCCCCTTTCCAGACGGGGGATGAATGGATGATTGGATGCGTGGATGGATGTCCGAGAGACTGGGCATTCCATTCATCCATTCATCCATTCATGCTCTCCCAGAACCAGCCATCCAACCACCCACCCGACCATCCCCTTTGGTGGCGACGGAATGCCATGATTGGGAGTCGCGGCTCGCTTGTCAAGTTGGCTTGCATTGAGCGCGGCGTTGCGCTATCTTAAATGGTGCCTTGGCGCGCGGGGGAACCCCGAGCCGAACAGGTGCCCCCTCCCCACCATGAAGGCTCACCCCCGCGCGCCGGGCACTAAGCCGCATCCCCTGGCAACCCCGAGAAAAGGCCGTGCTCCTGAGAATCGTGGCGCTCGCGGCCTGTGCCGCGGCAGCGGAGTCCCAACAGTGGGTGGTCCACGGCGACCGCGGGCGCGAGGAGACGGCGCGCGTCGTGGGCGACTTGTTGCCGCGCATCCAGCAGGACCTCGAGCGGCGCCTGGGCCTCGCCCTGCGGGGGCAAGCCGCCGCCGTGCTCTGCGGCTCCGCCGAGGCATTCCGCCGCGCCACGCCGGGCATGGACCATCGCCACACCCTCGGCGTGGCCTTCCCGGCCGACAAGGTGATCTACCTCAACTGCGAGCAGATTGACAAGCAACCGTTCGAGAACGTGGCCATCACCCTGCGCCACGAGGCCAGCCACACCATCGTCGGCGAAGTCGTCCGCCGCGGATACCGCCGCGTGCCCCTCTGGTTCGACGAGGGCGTGGCGGTCTGGACCTCGGGGAAGATCCCGTTCTACGACACAAGCGACTACGACCGCGCGGTTGCGGCTGGGACGCTGTTCCCCCTGGCGGAGCTTGCGGACCGCTTCCCCCTCGACCCCAGGGACCGCGGCATCGCCTACGAGCAGAGCGAGAGCGCGGTGCGTTTCCTCGCGAAGTCGCGCGGCGAGAGCGTGGTGCCGGCCATCCTGGCGGCCGCGGGGCGCGGAGTTGAGTTCGAGGCGGCCTTTCGGGAGGCCGTGGGCCTCGACCTCGCGGCCTTCGAGCGCCAGTGGCTCGCCTCCATCCGCCCGGGCCTCCCCTGGCTGAGCTGGCTCCTCAACGCCGTCTCGCTCTTCAGCATCATGAGCGTCCTGGCGGTCGTCTCTTTCTGGGTCTATCTGCGCCGCCGGCGGCGGAAGTATGAGGAGTGGGAGATGGAGGAACGTCTCGAAGCAAGCGGGGAGAGCCAATGCCTGTGAAAGTGGTGAGAAGCGGCGGATGGCAGCGTGTGAGGCACCTCTGGGGCAAGGTGCGGCGCCTCGGGCTGGGCTTCTTCCGGCCAGGCTACATGGCCCGCAACCTCAAGAGGCGGCGCGGAGAGTGCCGCCGCTGCGGCGTCTGCTGCCATCTAAGCGTCCGGTGCCCCCTGTTCCGCGACCTGGGCGGGCTCACCGAGTGCCGCATCCACGGCTTCCGGCCCCGGAACTGCCGCATCTTCCCCGTGGACGAGCGCGATATTGCGGAGCGCGACACCCTGGCGCCCGACGTCCCCTGCGGCTACCGGTTCGATGGCAGCCCGCAGGACGGGCAGGAGGGAAAGGGAAAGGGAAAGGGAAAGGGAAAGGGAAAGGGAAAGGGAAAGGGAAAGGCAAAGCGAAAGGGAAAGGGAAAGGGAGAGGGAGAGGGAGAGTGAAAGAGTGCCTTTCGGCCTTTCCCCTTCCCTTTCACTTTCCCTTTCACTTTCCCTCTACTTCCCTCCATTCATCCACCCATCCA
>VGYW01000302.1 GCA_016872875.1 Planctomycetota bacterium
GCAACCCCCTCAACGAGGGCGACATCATGCTCCACGCCACCCTCGCAGCCATCATGGGCCAGCTCTCCTGCTACACCGGGCAAGAGGTCACTTGGGAAGGCGCCCTCAAGTCCCACTTCGCCCTCGGCCCCAAGGCCGATGCCTGCCGCCTCGACATGGAACCGCCCGTGAAGCCCGGCCCGAACGACACGTATCCCGTGCCGATCCCAGGGCTCACGAAGTTCCTCTGAGGGACTGCGCAGGACGCTTGGCAGCATGTTATAGGAGGCTGTGCGATGAGACCCCTGTGCGTTAGCTTGCTCGCTCTCGCCCTTGAGCTGGCGATGGCCGGAGACGCCGCGGCGCCGCAGGGCACGTGCGAACTGACCATCTCGCTGAAGTCTGGTGGAAGTGCAGATATCGGCTTCGACCCGTTCGGCAGGGTTGCCTTGCGGCTCCCCCACCCACCGGAAGGGAGGCCGCCAGTCAAGGAGGCGGGCGGGCCGGGCTGGACCTTTGAGTACGGCCCCGAGCACAAGCAGGGCTGGGTCTATCGCGTTTGTGAGCTGAGCCACCCCTATGCCGTTGCCCCCAAGCTGGTTCTGAGTGGGCTCAAGGCGGGAAAGTACACCCTGGATTTCCTGCCGGGTCTGAAGTACCAGGCCGAGCACACGTGGGTGCTTCCGAAACCCATCGAGTTCGAGCTCACCGACAAGGCCGATGTCACAATGACACTTCAGCCCATGAAACCCATCCGGATCAGCGGCCTCGTGCGGGTTCCGAAAGGCGCGATGCGCGGCCCAGGGAAACGCGGGCTGTTCCTGCTCGATGTCACCGCCGGCCACTATTGCCGTCTCGGCCAAAGTGCCCAGACTGACGAGGAGGGCCGGTTCTCGTTGCTGCTCTTCCCCACGCGGACATACCGCCTTGTCACCCACCTCGGCATGGCCCCCGGCCCGGAACAGGTAACCGACCAGTTCGCCCCCGAGCAATACAAGGAGCGCGTTTTTGAATGGTTGCTCGATCGCGACAGCGTAGCCACATGGCACCTTGATCTGGTTGTGGAGGAGAAAGGTCAAAGGGCCCCGTATCACGAGGAGGCATTCGTTGAGATCAAAGGCTCGAAGACAGGCGGGACGTGGACAATCTACAAGGGGAAAAGGGCAATCTCGGTATTCCGAGGGATTGAGGAGAGCTTCACGTACTTCGTCGAGGGCCACGAATACAAGGTCGCCTTGGCCGGCGGCAAAGTCGCCGAGAGCTTCTATATCAAGGGGCCCAGCCGCTTCAAGATTCCCGAGGGCGCAAGCGGCGAACAAGTCTTCGAACTGGTTCTGGCACGGAAGGTAGAGGTGCGATTCCGATGCCTGGATGCAGCGACGGACCGGCCTCTGCCGGAATTCGGGCTCCGCCTCGCCGCTCCCGGCAGCGAGGTGGAGGGTTACAGCTTCCGCCACCCGGCGCCAGCCGGCTATGTGCCGGCAAAGATCGAGCCAGGCAAGTGGAATCTACGCGGCGACGCGAAGGGCTACAAGCGCACGGAGACAACCATAGAGGTGGCCGACACGCCGCTACAGCAGTCGTTGGACGTCAAGTTCTCGCCCCTTACGGGCCTCCGAGTTGTGCTCAAGCCGCCCGAGAAGCAGCCGATCGCGGGCGCGGCGTGGCTTTACTACGTAGACGGCAATCGCCCAACCCAAGCCAGTATTACGCGCTTGCAGGGGGAGACTGCCGCTACGATTCCCTGCGACGATGGTCGCCCGCGGGTATTGCGTATCGAGGCCACAGGGCTCGCCCCCGTCGTGCTCCATGTCCCAAAGGGGCAGACAGAGGTCTCTATTGACCTCTCGCAGGGCGTCATCTTCGAGATAGATGTCCAGATCGGCGACGAGCGCTTCGGGCCGAAGGACCGGGCCGGGCTGATGCTGGTCCGGCGCGATCCCCTCCTCAAGTTCAGGCCTGGCTTTGAGCCTATTCCTTACGCCGGTGCGCGGTTCCGCGAGGATGGCTGTGCATCCGTGCGGCTCCTCCCTGGTGACTACGGCGTCTATCTGGCCGCCCCCAAAGGGTGGAAGTGGCCCTACCATCTGGAGGACATAAAGGTCGAGGGCGAGCTCAAGAAAGCGTACCGCTTTGGCAACTACGATGAGCTCAGGCCCAAGAGGGTCACTGACGATCTCGAGCCGGTCAAGGACAAATAGGGTTCATAAGCGGGGGCAGCTCATGGCCCGACACCTTGGCGAACTCGAGGAATTCGGCCGGGTAATGGCTGAGGTCGAGGCGCTCCTCGTCAGGCACCAAGCGGATACACCACTTCTGGAGGGCGAGCGCGCCGAAGACGATGTCAATCGGGCGGCCATCCTCGTCGCAGCCGATGTCATCGAGCACGTACGCATCCACCTCGATAGGCTTACCTTCGAGCTTCCCAACCAGGTAACATCCCTCAGTGATCTGGCGAACCATGCCGCCAAGAGCCGTCGGTCGCGGCGTGGGCAGCGTTGTCTTCGTGAGCCCGTGGGTGGCATGGGCCGCGACATAGGTGTTCTTCGCTCCGGAGTCAAACAGGGTTCTGCACTGTTTGCCGCTCACCTGGATCATGCCGAATATGCGGCCCATGGGTCTACTCCTCACTAGACAACTGCATCATAGCGCGCGACCGACGGACTTGCAACGCCGAACCATATGCGCAATCACAGCTCCTTGATGCGGAGGTCCTTGAAGCGGAGCTTGAGCTCGTCGTGCGAGTGAATCTGGAGGCCGATGACGCCGCGGGTGCCAACGTTGTGCTTCTTGTGGAGGTCGCTGTCGAGGACGCCGGTGCCGTCGTAGTCAACCATTGTCACGCCGTTGAGCAGGACCTTGATGCGCATTCCCTTCGCGGTGATCTCCATGTCGTTCCAGCCGTCGCCCTCGTCGGCATAGAAGAACTTGAGGTCTTTCACTGGCTCGTTCGAGAGCCAGCGGTGTGGGCCGGGGCCTTCGTTCCAGAGCTTGCCTGTGAGCTGCGGGTTGGGCGGATTGATGTCAACCTGGGGGCCTTCCATCCAGCCGGTCTTGGCGTTGTAGCGGCTGCGGATCTGGACTCCGCTGTTCCCCCTCACGCCGCGGGGAACCTGGAGGCGGAAGCGCAGCACGAAGTCCCCGTACTCCTTGTTCGTCGCGAGCAGGATGTAGAAGTGCTCCTTGTGGCCCGTCGTGTCGGCCAGGAGGGCGCCCTGGTCAACGGTCCAGGCCTTCGCCCCGAACTCCTTGTCTTTTGGCAGGCAGTTGATGGTCCAGCCATTCAGCGTCTTGCCGTCGAAGAGCGATGTGAACCCCTCCTCTTCGGCGGCGGTCGCAACTGCCGCAAGGACGGCCAACCACACCAGATTACTGACGAGTCTCATGGGCTTCTCCTATTGAAGGAACTCGCGGCCGAAGTCCTGGCCGTGCTGGAAGAAGGCGGCGATGTTCTCAAGCGGGGCCTCGGGCATGACGGAGCTTGTGGAGGAGAGGACGTGGCCGCGTGCCGGCCCGGCCAGGACGAATGAGCGCTCGACCGCCCTGCGAACGTCGCCGGTGGTCCCGTAGGGTAACGTCGTCGTGACAGAGACGCATCCCCAGACGACGATGGGCTTGCCCTGCCGATTCCGTAGCTTCACCATCTCGGCATAGTCGACTCCGTGCTCTTCCTCGAAGCCCTGGAGGCCGATGACGCCGAGGTCGAGGATGTCGTCGAGGATCGGCCGGATGTCGCCATCGCAGTGCCAGACGATGCCTACGCCGCCCGCCACAAGGGGCTCGAGGCACCAGCGAAGCTCGGGGAAGTAGAGCTCGCGGAGCGTCTGGGGCGAGACGATTGGCCCTCTGGACGTGCAGATGTCCTGTCCGCCGTAGACGAACGGCGCGATGCCGTGGCGCTCGCAGGCGAGCACGATGGCCTGGTTCTGGAGCCGTCCGTGCAGCGCCGTGTGGTGGTAGTAGCGGCGCACCGCCTCGGGGTAGAGGGCGACGGCGGTCAGGTAGTTCTCATAGCCCCAGGTGTTGTAAACCCCCATGAAGTCCGCCTGGCCGTAGGCGTCAATCACCAGCACATCAGGCCCGAAGAGGTCCATGTGCTTCCTGATGTTCGAGGCATAAGCCTCGGCGGCCTTCTCGACGTTGAAGTCTCGCTCCACCTTCGCATCGTCTGGCAGGGCCTCAGCCGCCCTCACGACATCTTCGGGTGAGCGAAAGCCCCTGGCCTCGTGGGCCTTGGGGTCGTGCATGATCTCGCCGTGCTCAAGCCGCCAATGCTCCTTGCTGGGGTAGTACCACTGCGGGACGAGATTGATCCCTGACCGCCGCACGTATTCGGCCAGCACGCCCTCAGGGTCGGCCCAGTAGTCACGCCCCGCCACGCGGCTCATATACGCCGAGTTCGTCATCCAGCAGTAGTTGATGCACGGCCTCGGCGCCCTCTCCTGCCGAAGCGCTGCAAGCGCGGCCTCTCGCCCATTCATCGCTTGTCACCCTCAGGACCCGCCAGCCTTGGACGCCTCGCCGAGCTTGATGCCCTTCTTGTCCGCCGCGGCTTTGATCTTGGCCCTCTCCTCAGCAGACAGAGGGAGAACCTCCAGCCGCATCGTGAACGAGGCAGAGCCGGACGGAAGAGAGAGCGCCAGCACCATCTGTGCGGGGAAGAGCCGCCGCTTCTCCAACTCGCCAGTCACTGCCAGTTGTGAGTGCGGCGGGAGCTTGCGCTCTACCATGGCCTTCCTGTAGGCATTCAGCCTATCCCACGCGAACAGGGCGATCTTCCCCTCCGTGGCGATGGGCACCCCAGTGACCTGATAGGTGACGAATTCGTTCTTCAGCGTCAGGGAGTTCCCAGAGGCGCTGACCTCGAAGTCCGGCTGCACCATCGCTTTTGTGAGCCGCTTCACGTCAGCCGAAACGCGAGGATTCGCAGCCGACTTTGCCGTGCGCTCCTCGCTCTGTTTCAGCCACTCCCGCACCTCCGCCATGTCAACCGCTTCGCCCTTCCGCACCTCATGCCACATCTCCTTGTCGAGGTCATACACGGCCACGAGCTCGCCATCGGCGTCCCCCTCGAACTCGAACACGTGTCTGCCGAGGAAGTAGACGTGGGCAACCACCGGGTCAGCGCCCTTCTCAACCTCGACTGCCATACGGAGCGTGCAGTCCGCTGGCAGATCCATTCTTGCCTGCTTGCTTGCCGGTGACACAGCCGCCGCGCGCATCCCCATGGCAAGAAGACAGGCGGACAACACCCTGAGCTTGTGTCCACGCATCTCAACCTCCTGGGGTTGCCAACTATCCCGTGTCCACGGTCCTGCCGCATCACTGCGCCGAGGCAGGCCGCACGGCTGGGAGCGAGCCGAGGCGGTCGCCGGTTCCCATAGCCTTCAGGTCGCGGCGGGGGAATGACCACGCCTTCTGGACCGCGGCGTTGAGTACACTGAGGAGGGCCTGGTAATCCGGGTCGGTGGAGTCCTTGTAGGTGGGCTGTTTGCACTTGGCGAGGCCGCCGGCCTCCTTGGCCAACGGGGCGGAGAGGAAGAGGCTGGCCTTGGGGTCGCGGAGCGAAATCCAGTCGAGGCGCGAGACCTCGGCGGGGTTGTGGCAGGCGGCGCAGCGCTTGGCGTGGACGGCGGCGAGCTTTCCCGCAAGTTCGCGGTCGGCGGCGAGGTCGTAGGGCGGCTGAGGCTGACGCTTGTTGATGAAGCCGTCGTGGTAGGGGCCGTTGGCGTCTATCCACGTGACCAGGCGCAGCCAGTCGTCTTGTGTGAGCTTGGCACGCTCGGTGTGGGGGGCCTTCTTGAGGATGGCGACGAGTTTGCTCTTGTGCGAGCCGAAGGCGAGGGGCGGGGTCACTTTGGCGTCGTCGCCGACGTTCGAGCGGGAGATGAGCCGTGCCGCGAGGATGGTGTCGTAGGCGCGGTTGTGGCGCGGCGTGAGGCCGCCCGAGAAGTCGAGTCCGCCCGCGGGCTTCAGCCCGGCGTGGCAGGCGACGCAGTGGCGGTCGAAGACGGGCTGGACGTCGCGGAGGAAGCTGAGCGGCTTGTCGGCGCCCCAGGGTGGCGGCGTGGGCACCACAGGGTCGCGGCGCATGGCCAGCGGCGTGGCCGTGGGCGGGGGCGCTTTCTCCCAGGTGTGGTGGCAGCCGGTGCAGCTCCGCTGCTCGCCCGGCTGGAAACTGATGAAGGAGCGCATCCGCCGAAGCTCCATGTGGTTCTCGTCGAGGAGCTGGTAGTAGACCGCGGTGTCCACGGGCACCTTGAAGTAGGCCGAGCCGTCGGCCTCGACGGGCACGGTGCCAATGATGCGGCAGGGGTTCCAGTTGATCATCACGCCCTTCACGTCGGGCTCGTAGCGCTGGCCGCCGAAAGTGTTGCAGTAGGGCCAGCCGAGCGGCTCGGCGATGCGGATGTAGCGGATGGCCTTCGGGTCCACGCCGTCCACGCCCAATGCCACGTCGTTCACCGCACACACGGCATAGGGCTTGGTCAGATCGGTCGTGTCGGCAAGGATGGGAGGCTTCTGTCGCGGCACGAGCGGGACGGGGGCGAAGCAGGAAATGGCCGGGTCGCGGTAGATCAGCTCTTTGGTGCCGTACACGTCGATCAGGTAGAGCGCGTAGCCCGTGGGGTCCACCTCGCTCGCCCCGCCGGCCGTGCGGCCGTTGCACCAGGCGTAGGAGGCGAGGAAGTGCTTCTCGGAGAGGGGCCAGGGCTGCATGTAGAAGCCCCCCTGCCCCACCACGCCGCCCTCAGCCACGGGCGCGCCCGACATTCCGCCCTCGGGCGATAGAATCCCGGGCGTGACGATGTGGATTGCGTCGGGGTTGTTGATCCCCGCCTTGGGGTCGAGGATGACCACGGGGCCGGCGGGGAGCGTGTGGTGGCCGGTGGCGACGCCGACCAGCTTGAGCGAGCCGGGGATCGAGCGGACCTCTTCCACGCCCCACGGCTCGTTGAAGTGCTGCTTGAAGAGCGCGTCGGCCCCCGTGCCGTCGGGGCGGACGTACCAGAGCGACTGAATGTGTGCCCAGCCGCGCTCGTGGTACTCCCAGCGGGTGTAGCCGATGGTGCCGTCGCCGAGGACGTGCGGCAGGTAGTCGCCGTCCTTCGTCACGGTGAGGCGGCGGATGCCCGAGCCGTCGGGCCGCATCACGTAGAGGTTGCACGAGGTCTCGTCCTTGTCGAGCTCGTTGCACTGGAGCGAGTAGCCGCAGCGCTCGGAGGTGAAGGCGATGTCGCCGCTGGGCAGATAGGTGGGGTCGAGGTCGCTCCATTCACCCTTCGTGAGCTGCCTCAGCCCCTTGCCGTCAATGCCGATCTCGAAGATATGGGTCGGCTCCTCGGAGCGGCGGAGCTCGAAGCTTGCGGCGCGGTTGAGCCAGCCGTTCGGCGGCTTGTCGCTCTTGGCCTTCGCGTAGCCGAAGACCACGCGGTCGGCGTCGTACCAGAGGTCGGCGCCGTGGACGTGGCCCGGCCCAAGCTGGCCGTTGATGATGTTGCGGACCTCGCCCGTCTTCATGTCCAGGACGCAGAGGTCGCCGCCGGGGCGCGAGACCCAGGGCATGTGGTTCAGGCAAACGTCGGGGTAGCTCTCCTGGCAGAAGCGTTTGATGAAGAAGAGCTTGTCGAAGGCCAGGAGCGGGTTCTTGAAGGCCGCTTCGCGTGCCAGCCAGCGGGCCTCAAGATAGAGCGCCCGGCGTGCAGCGGGGTCGCAGCCCTTGTCCTTCTCCTGGGCGACGAGGGCCTCGGCGCGCTTTCGCATGTCGCTCGGCGCTTGCTGCATTCGGCGAAGCACTTCGGCAACGGGATGGATGAAGAATGCCTTGCCCTCGCAAAGGCGGATGCCGGCCTGGCTCGCCGTGATGACAACGGCGGCGGGGCCTTCGTGGGCGACCTCGAACTCCGCGTGGCCAGCCCAGGGGCCGTCGAGCTTGCGCGTGAGGAACGACTGCCTCTCCAGCTTGTCGCGGGTGAGCACCAGCGCCTCGGCCTTAAGTTCCACTGGCGGGCCGAGCGGCCCGGCGGAGCGGATTTCGAGGTGGAGGCGGTTCTTGCCGAAGCCGAGGCTCGGCAGTTCGTGCCACACGAGCTGCCAGTCGCCGCCGATACCGAGCCGCACCTGGCCGCCCGCATGGGCGAACGTGCCGCCGACGTTTCCGAGCGGGATGGCCAGCTCCAGAGTCACCCGCCCATCCTTCCGCGCCAAACCCCCCTGCTCCGCCGGCACGGCCACGCCGTCGAGCGTCACCGCATCGCCGGCGAGCCGCACGCGCGCCTTGCCCACGGTGAAGAGGCCATCGGCGCCCGGACGCTTGGTCCCGCGCGACCAGATGCTCAGGCTGCTCTGCGTCGCGGGACGCTTGAGGGCGAGGTTCTTCTTCGCATCCTCAGGGCCGTAGACCTCCACCTCGTCGAGGTGGAAGAAGATAGGGCCGTTGCTGGGTATCTGAAGGCGAACGAATCGGGCCTTGACGCCTTCCAGCTTCGCCTCGAGTGGCGGCTCCTTGCTCCCCACGCCGCCGAAGAACTTCCCCTTGTTGTCGTAGCGCTGCGCCCACTTCTGCCCGTCGTCGGACGTGAGGATGAGCAGGTTGTCGGCATTGTGCAGGCCGGGCTGATAGTCGAGGCGGTTCCAGATAACGATGCGGGCGATGGCGATGGGCGAGCCGAGGTCCACCTGCCACCAAGGGTTCGCCTCGTGGCCCGTGTGGAAAGCATACTTGCCGTCCTTCACGCCGTCCACTGCGCCCGCGGCGTCGGCGGCCGTCGGGTCGTCGGCCTGGGCCTGAACGCCAGGCGCTGGGAGCGACGCCGCGACGTAGAGGCGTTGCCCGTCCTGGCACAGGAGGAAGCTCTGGCCCGCGGCGGCCGCGGGCACGCGGGCGGCGGCGGCCCAGGCCGCATCGCTGAGATCGCCGTCAATTTTCGGCGCGGCGGCCTTGGGAATGGTCAGCCGCGGCTCCGGCTTCCCGCCCGCCTTTCCTTCAAGGAACGGCAAGAGCTGGGGCTTCAGCAAGAGCGCCATGCGGCACTCGTCCTGAAGCGCCCAATCAGCCTCCACCTGCTCGCGCGGCACCTGTGCCGCGGCCGCACAACACGCCCAGAGGGCGCAACAAACGCTTGCACGCCACATAACACGTGGCCTCCAAAGCGGGTCAGCGTTCGAGCACCTCGCACGACCGCTTGTCGCACCGGCCCAGTTGCTTGCAGGGGCTCTGGCTCGTCGCGCACGGGGTGGAAGTGCCGCGCACGAAGCCTGCGACGGCTCCGATGACCCGCCGCGCGGGCTTGCCGCACTCGGGGCACTTCCGCACCGGCGCGTCACTCATCTTCTGCCGGCGCTCGAATTCGTGGCCGCAGTCACCGCACCTGTATTCGTAGATGGGCATTGCACCTTTCCTTCATCGCTTGTGCGCGCCTAGCGCGCTGGTCGCAGCGGATGAATGGATGAGTGGATGGGTGGATGGATGGATGTCAGCCAATCATCCATTCATCCAATCATCCTCCTTGGCTACAGCCTTTGGCCGCCACGATGCCATCACTCACACGTTTCGGAGCCGTCGCTTGGCAAACTCAACCAGGCCGCCGGCGTCGAAGATGGCGCGCATGAAGTCGGGCATCGGCTCGGCGCGGAACGTGTGGCCGGTCGTGAGATCGCGAATGGTGCCGCTCGAGAGGTCAACCTGCACCGCGTCGCCGGCCGCAATCGCGTCGGCTGCCTCGGGGCACTCCAGGAGTGGCAGGCCGATGTTGATGGCGTTGCGGAAGAAGATGCGGGCGAAGCTCTTGGCGACGACGCACGCCACGCCAGCGCCCGTGAGCGCCACGGGCGCGTGCTCGCGGGACGACCCGCAGCCGAAGTTACCCCCGGCCACCACCACGTCGCCAGGCTTCACCTTCCTGGCGAAGTCGGGCTGATCGCTCCCCTCCATGCAGTGCGAGCCCAGCTCCTTCGGGTCCGTCGTCACCAGATACGGAGCCGGGATGATCGCATCCGTGTTCACATCGTCCCCGAACTTAAAGGCGGTCGCCATACTCAAGGTTCCTTCGGTCCACAGATTGCACAGATTCACACAGACACAACAAGACAGAACAACTACGATAGCTCTGCACCCGATCTCCCTTCTTTCCCCATCTGTGCTACAAACATCCAGAATCGTGTTTTTCGGAAAGATTTCAAGCGGCCTTTTTCGAGAGGAGGAGACGGAGGTCGCTCCGACGAAAGAGGAGTGCCGTGGTCATGACGCG
>VGYW01000303.1 GCA_016872875.1 Planctomycetota bacterium
GGCGGAGTTCATGAACTCCGCAATGCACCGGCCGGACCAGCCGGGAGCCATGGCACCGGCGATACGCGCCCCGGCAGAGCCAAGGTCTGCACGGCGCACCGCGACTTCCGCGAGGTGCTCGGGCGGGCCGACGTTGATGCCGTGATGATCTCCACCCCCGACCACTGGCACGTGCCCCAGGCCATCGCGGCCGTGCGGGCGGGCAAACACGTCTCCTGCGAGAAGCCCACCACCCTCAGCATCGCCGAAGGCCGGGCGCTCTGCGAAGAGGTGAAGCGCCACGAGCGCGTGTTCCGCACCGACAGCGAGTTCCGCTCGATCGCCGTCTTCCGCCGCGCCTGCGAGCTGGTGCTCAATGGCCGCATCGGAAGGCTCCGCGTCATCCGCACGGGGGTGCCGCGGGGCGACGTGGCCTGTCCGCCCCAGCCGGCCATGCCGGTGCCGGAGGAGCTTGATTACGACCTGTGGCTCGGCCCGGCGCCCGCCGCACCCTACACGCTGAACCGCGTTCACAAGCCCAAGAGCTACGACCGCCCAGGCTGGATGCGCGTCCGCGACTACTGCGAGGGGATGATCTCCAACTGGGGCACACACCTCTGCGACATCGCCCAGTGGGGCCACGGCACCGATCGCACCGGCCCTGTGGAGGTCGAGGGCACGGGCACCTATCCCGCCGATGGCCTCTGGAACGTGCTGCTCGACTTCAAGGTGCGCTACAGGTTCGCCGACGGGGTGGAGATGTTCTACGAGACGGGCCACCCCTACGTCCGCTTCGAGGGCACGGACGGCTGGGTTTGCGCCGAGTATGGTGGGAAGGGGCTTGACGCCGAGCCGAAGTCGCTCCTGGCCGAGGCCATCGGCCCGAACGAAATCCACCTGCCGGCCCGCGGGGACAAGGAGGACTTCATCTGGGCCATCAAGCGCCACGCGGAGACGATGGAGCCGGCGGAGGTGGGCCATCGCACCAACTCGCTGTGCCAGCTCGGCCTCATCGCGATTGACCTCGGCCGCAAGCTGCGCTGGGACCCCGCCCGCGAGTGCTTCCCCAACGACGCGGAGGCGAACCGCCTCCTCAGGCGCCCGCTCCGCGCCCCGTGGGGCCTGTAAGGCGCTTTGCTCTCCACGCCAGGCACTGGAGCGAAGTCAGGCGGCCCGCCTATAGTCTGACTTCTGCCGTTTGCATTACAGACCAGCTCTGGTATAATGTTTGTGGAAAGAGAGGTGGCATATGAACTCGACGCACGTCATGGCCAAAGGTCAGGTCGTAATCCCCGCGGAGTTGCGCCGGAAGTACGACATCAAGAAGGGCACGAGAGTGAACTTCCTTGAGGAAGGTGGCCGCATCGTGTTGCAGCCAGTTACGCGCGAGCTCATCCACTCCTTCCGGGGCATCCTCAAGGTCCGCCCCGGCGAGAAGCCGGTGACCGAGCAACTCCTCGAAGACCATGCGGAGGAGCTTCGCAAAGAGGAGGCGTGGTTTGCCAGACTTCGTTCTCGATAGCCACGCGGTGCTGGCGTACCTCTTCAACGAGGCTGCGGCGGGCGAAGTCGAAGCCATCCTCAACGAGGTCGCCAACGCCGGAGAGATTGCGCTCATCACAGTCGTGAACTGGGCAGAGGTGCTATACCGCAGCAAGCGCGAGGAAGGGCACGAGGGCGTAGCCAAGGCTCAAGCCTTTGCGCAGACAATGCCTATCATCATGGTCGGCGCTGACGTGGCCCTTGCTGAGGCAGCGGCGGAGTTCAAGGCAGCGCACAAGATGTCGTTAGCCGACGCGTTCGCCGCCGCGCTCGCCCAGCGTGAGGACGCCGAACTGGTCACGGGCGACCCGGAGCTCAAGGCGGTTGACGGGGTAGTTCGTCTGCGCTGGGTCGGGCCAAGCCCCTCGACCCCTTCGGCCGCCCCCCAACCCCCAACGCCTAACCCGTAGCACCGATCACGTTCCTCTACTCCGCCGCTCCCTTCCCCCTCAGGAACTCCACGACCGCGTGGCATTTCCTGTGGCGGGCGCGGGCGAGCGGTGTGCGGTCCTGGAGGTCCTTCGCATTGATGTCGGCGCCCTTGCTGAGGAGCAGCTCCACAACGTCCTGATGGTCGTACACGCATGCGCGGTGGAGCGGGGTCTCCCCATAAGCGACCGGGTCGGCCTTCGCGTTCGGGTCGGCCTTGGCGGCGAGGAGGAGCTCCGCGATGTCCCTGTGCCCGTGCTTGGCGGCGAGGTGGAGTGGCGTGTCGTCCTGCTTCGCCTTCGCGTTGACGTCGGCCCCCGCCGCGATGAGGAGCTTGACGGCCTCGACGCAGCCGGGGTGAATGGCCGTGCCCGGCACGTGGTTGATGGCGGCGTGGAGCGGGGTGTCGCCGTCCTTCGTCCTGGCGTTGGGGTCGGCCTTTCTGGCGAGGAGTGCCTTGAGGGCGGCGGGGTGGCCGGCCTGTGCCGCGGCGTAGAGTGGGGTGATCCCCCTGTCGTTCGCGGCCTTGGGGTCGGCGCCCTTCGCAAGCAGGAGCTCCACGACGTCCGCCTTGCCCGCGGCCGCGGCGTGGTAGAGGAGGGTCTCGCCCTCGTCGTCGCGCGCCGCGGTGAGGCCCGGGATCTCCTCGACCATCGCCTTGAGCTTCGCGGCGTCGCCCTGCTTCGTCTGCTCGATGGCCTCGCCTGGCAGGACGGCGGGCGCCGCCTTGCCCCCCTTGCTTCGGGGCGAGCCCTCCTCGCAGGCCAATGGCACCACGGCGGCAAGACCCAACACGAGACTGGGGAGCGTCTTCATTGCGTTGCTCTCCTCGTTAGCCTCCCGCCACAGTATCATAGTCTTTGCCGCGATTTCGTCAATGCCTTCTTTGCCACCGACCCTCTTCTCGTGCTCGTCGTCGTCCTCGTCGTCGAGTCTCTCAGCTTCGCTCCCTCCACGTTCGACGACGCGGACGACGACTGCTGACACGCTCCGAGCTTCGGTCTTCGCCTTGTTCTGAGCCCCGCCGGGGCGGGTCCCCAGGAGCACCTGGAACCGAGCCTTCGAGCAGTCCACCGCGAGGATGCGGGCAAAGACCAGCTCAGAGAGAGGGGGGAAGAAGATGATGCGATTTGGGCTTGAAGTGCGGGGCGGGAAATGGCAGAATACCAGCGGTGGTGGCTGTGGCCGGCAAAGAGCCAACAGGATGCGAGCCATGGAAGAGCTTCTCGCGCAACTTCACAAGTCCCTCAATTGGCTGAACGGCTATCTGTGGGGCTGGCCCATGGTGGTGCTCCTGATGGGCACGCACCTGTTCTTCACTGTCCGCCTGCGGTTCATCCAGCGCCACACGGGGCTGGGCATCCGACTGTCGTTCGCCCGCGACAAGGGGGGCAGCGGGGACGTTAGCCAGTTCGGGGCGCTCACCACCGCGCTCGCCGCGACGATCGGCACGGGCAACATCGTGGGCGTGGCGGGCGCGGTCGCAGTCGGCGGGCCGGGGGCCGTCTTCTGGTGCTGGCTCACCGGCGTGTTCGGCATCGCCACGAAGTACGCCGAAGCGGTCCTCAGCGTGAAGTACCGCGCCAAGACGAGCGACGGGACGATGCTCGGCGGGCCGATGTACGCCCTCGAGCGCGGCCTGGGGCTCAAGTGGCTCGGCGTCCTCTTCGCCGTCTTCACCGCTGTCGCCGCCTTCGGCATCGGGAACATGGTGCAGTCGAACTCCGTGGCGACACAGGTCAAGGAGGCGTTCGACGTGGACCCGCGTGTGACGGGGGTGGCTCTCACGCTGGTCGTGGGCCTGGTGATCCTGGGCGGCATCCGCTGGATCGCGGTGGTGTGCGAGGGGCTGGTGCCGTTCATGGCCGTCTTCTACGTCGCCGGCTGCGTGGTGATCCTGGCGATGAACTACGCGACGGTTCCGCAGACCATCGCCCTCATCGTGAGGTCGGCGTTCACGGCGCAGGCGGCGGTGGGCGGGTTCGCGGGCGCCGCGCTGGCGAAGATCGTGCGGGCGGGCGTGTCGCGCGGGCTGTTCTCGAACGAATCGGGCCTCGGCTCGGCGCCCATCGTCGCCGCCGCCGCACGCACCCGCAATCCGGTGCGGCAGGCTCTCGTGTCGTCCTCGGGCACGTTCTGGGACACCGTGGTGGTGTGCGCGATCACCGGGCTGGTCATCGTGAACACCGGGTGCTGGACACTGCCTCTGAACCCGGTGAAGCCGGAGAACCAGCTCGCGAAGGCGACCTTCGAGTCGATCCCGCAGATTGGCCCGGCCGTGCTGAGCGTGGGGCTGCTCCTCTTCGTCTTCACCACGATCATCGGGTGGGAGTACTATGGCGAGCGCGCTGTCGAGTACCTGTTCGGCAAGGGGGCCATCTGGCCCTACCGCCTGGCGTGGGTGGCGGCGGTGATGGCGGGGGCGGTGGTGGAGGCGAAGCTGGTCTGGGCCTTCGCCGACGCCGCGAACGCGCTGATGGCCATCCCCAACCTTGTCGCGCTGCTGCTGCTCAACAAGGTCATCGTCGCCGAGACCGAGCGCTACCTGTGGTCGGGGCGGATTGACGAGGAGGGGCCGTAAGGATAGGCCACTGGTGAGCGTGACAACGGGAGTTCGACCGTTGCGTCGCGCGCCTTGGGCACACGCGGCGGTTTCAATGTCGAATGTCGAACGTCGAATGTCGAATGACGAAGGAAGGCAAGGGCGGAGTCTGTTCTTGTGAGTTCGATATCCGACGCTCGGCGTTCGGCATTCGGCATTCGACTTTGCCTCCTCTGGCCGCCGCTACCAATCCGCCAGCGAGCCGTCCTCGTGCCAGAGGCGGGGGGTCTCCCACGAGCCGTCGTAGAGCCGCTCGGCCACCGCCGCCTCGTCAACCTCTATGCCCAGGCCGGGGCCGGTGGGGACGTCCACATAGCCGTCCTTGACCACGAATGGCTGCTTGAGGTAGCCCTCGCCCAGGCTCACCTGCTCCTGGCAGAGGAAGTTGGGCGTGCAGGCGTCCACCTGTAGGCCCGCGGCGAGCGAAATGGGGCCGAGGGGGCAGTGCGGGGCGATCGCCGCGTAATATGCCTCGGCCATTGCGGCGATCTTGCGGACCTCCAGGATGCCGCCCGCGTGGGAGAGGTCGGGCTGAAGGATCGCCGCCGCCTGCTTCTCCAGCACCTCGCGGAAGCCCCACTTCGTGAACAGCCGCTCCCCCGTCGCTATCGGCACGCGCGTCGAGCGGGCCACCGTCACCATCGCATCAACGTTCTCCGGCAGGCACGGCTCCTCGATGAACATGGGCGAAAGCGGCTCGAGGGCCTTGGCCAGTTGAATGGCCATCGCCGGGCCGACGCGGCCGTGGAAGTCGAGGCCGATGTCCACGCTCTTCCCCACCGCCTCGCGGAGCGCCGCCACGCGGGCGACGACGCCCTCGACGAATGCGGGGCCTTCGACGAAGCGCACGGCCCCGAAGGGACACGTCTTCACCGCCGTGAAGCCGCGCTCGACCGCCTTCTTGCCCGAGGCGGCGTAGGCATCGGCGCTCTCGCCGCCCACGTGGGCGTAGACGCGGATCTTGTCTCGGACGGCGCCGCCGAGGAGCTGGTGGACGGGCACGCCGAGGGACTTGCCCAGGATGTCCCACATCGCCTGCTCGATGCCGCTGAGGGCGCTCACGAGCACCGGCCCGCCGCGGTAGAACGCCCCGCGGTACAGAGCTTGCCAATGGTGCTCGATGCGGCGTGGGTCCTGGCCGATGAGGTAGCGGCCCATCTCCTGCACGCAGGCGGCGACGGTCCGCGACCACCCCTCCACGATCGGCTCGCCCCACCCCACGAGCCCCTCGTCCGTGTGCATCTTCAGAAACAGCCAGCGGGGCTTGACGAAGAGCGTCTCGAGTCGGGTGATCCTCATGTCGCTGTCTCCTCGCTTCCGGCATCCTCCCCCTCGCGCTCGGTCGCGCGGCGCCAGGGCTGTTCCTGCCCAAGAGGGATTCTGCCGTCCCTTCGGGACTGGGCTATGGGTGCGCCCCGATCCGGCGGCTGAAGCCGCCGGCTACCCACTGTCGTCCCTTCGGGACTGCGGCTTCGTCCCCCCCGTCTGTGCGTCAAGGCAGCGGAATCCTGTCTTTCCGCAGGAAATCCGGAAGAAGAGGGGAGGACGAGGACGGTTCTTCGCTGTCGTCTGCCGTCTGTCCTCTGTCGTCTGCATTCCTTGGCTGCGGCTGACCGCGATGGGGGGCGCAGTGCTCAACGCTACGTCTGGGCTGCTAGTCGCCGCCGAGGATGACCTGGAGGACGTTGAAGATTTCCTGCTCGACGATGTCCTTGGTGACGTGCTGGACGGCGTATTCGTTGGCGGTGGGGGGGCGGTCGTGGTCGGGCAGGGCGCTGCGGGTGAGGATGCGGACGCAGCGGCGGGCTTCTTCGGGGACGATCCAGACGTAGGGCGGCTCGCCCTTCTGGAAGAAGGTGCGCCCCCAGCCGGACGGGAAGATGCGGATGCGGGCGTAGAGGTTCATCTTCTCGCCGCTCGCGGTCTCCGTGGCCTCGGGGGCCTCCACGTCGCAGTCGTGGCCGTGCTTCTTGAGCAGGCTCGCGGCGTCGTTGAGGGCGGGAACTACGATGTCGAGGCAGAGCTTTCGGAACTGGTTGCGGAACTCAGCCATCTCGGGGTCCACCTTTACCGCTGGCTCTTCCTGGACGGCCGTCCTGGCCTTATGTGCGCTCAGCAGGGCCTCCATCCGCTTCCTGATGTCGTCCGGCATCCCGTTCTCCTTAGCGGTACGCCTGGGGAATGTATGCAGGACATCTCCTGTCGGCGAAGATTCGCCGGAGGCGTGCGAAGCGCTGGATGCCGCCCACGAGGGGCACGCTGGCCCAGTCGTCGCCGATGAGCGGCCGCGCGTAGGCCACGAACTCGTCCGTCACGTCCACCCGGCTCGGCGCGAGCCAGGCCTTGGGGAACGCGCGTTCGGAGTTGGCGACCTTCTGAAGCTCTACCTTATCGTAAGCGACCGAATAGATCAAGCCCTGTTGCCGCAGGATGGTGGACATCCAGCCCGTGCCGTGCTCGCGGGCGATGAGGACGGCTTTCTGGCCCACGCGGTAGGCCTCGTCGAGGTCCACGGTGGAGGCATAGACGGCGGTGTCGCGCTGGTCGCAGCCGGGCACCTGGCCGCGGGCGGCGCCGCGGGCGGCAAGGCCGGCCTTGTTGAGGTAGCTGACGACGATCTGCGCGGCGGTGGTCTCGCTGGCGGAGAACTGGGTGTGGCCGAAGGAGTCCTTCGTCGCCCCGATGTCGCCCACGTCCAGCCCCTCGCTCACGACGACGACGGCGCAGCCGCGCGCCTTGAGGGCGTCGTTCACCCTGTCGGCCAGCTCGGGCAGCTTGACGCCGGCCTCGGGCATGAAGATGAGGAGCGATGCCTCACGAGTCGGGTCGGCCAGCCGCGCCGCCGCCGGGATGAAGCCGATCTTCCGTCCCATCGCCTGGAGCACGAGCACGGGGTCGGAGGGCGATGAGCCGCGGTTCTCCTCGATGGCGTTCTGCACCGTGCAGGCCCAGTAGCGCGCGACCGAGCCGTAGCCGGGCGTGTGGTCAATGAGCTTGAACTCGCTGTCGCCCACGTCGTTGTCAATGGTCTTTGGCACGCCGACGGCCACGAGGTCGAGCCCGCGCTGTGCGGCGAGCTGGCTCACCTTGTGCGCCGTGTCCATCGAGTCGTTGCCGCCGTTGTAGAAGAAGTAGCGGATGCCGTGCGCCTTGAAGACGGCGATGATGCGCTCGAAGTCCTCGGCCTGCTTGTCCTTGAGCTTGTAGCGGCAGGTGCCGATGGCCCCCGCGGCGGGGGTGGTGCGCAGGAGGGCGATCTCCTCCTCAGGCTCTGCGCTCAGGTTCAGCAGCTCCTCGGTCAGCACCCCCTCGATGCCGTGCCAGGCGGCGTAGACAGTGCCGAACGTGTCGGGAAAGGCCCGACACGCGTCCACCACGCCTCGCAGCGAGTTATTGATCACCGGCGACGGCCCGCCCGATTGGGCCACGACAACGTTGTTGGTTCCGGCCATGGCTTCTCCTGCTCAGAGGCCAACTGCAAGAGCATCGGCCACCCTCTTCCCATCGTGCTCTGGGTTCCCTATCACCTGTTCCGACCTCGGGTCCACCACGAAATCGAGCGCCTCGAGGAGGAGGTATCCCACCAGGGCGGGAGTCCCCTCGCCGTTCTCCATGACCTCCATCTCGGCATCTCTGCCATTCAGCTCGATCTCCGCGCCCCTGAAGAGCCGACGCGTGGCCGGCCCGTTAGCCGTCCTGATGTTGGTGTTTCGGTGAAAGAGAAGCCCGAGCTTCTCGATATCCGACCTGGAGAGACACACATAAGTCGCGCCAGTGTCCACAATGGCCTCGGTCTCGATGGCGCGCACCGCTGAGGGGGGAATGAGCCCTTCCGCGGCCTTGAACACGTCGCCCAGGTTCCGCACCTTCAAGATGACCTTGGTTCTGCTCATGGGCGCACCTCCGACTACTCCCCCCCGCCGAATGTATTGTACAGCGCTGGCCAGGCGAGTCAAGGCGGGGGGCGGTAGGGCTGCGAAGGGACCACAGGGACCACAAGGACAACAGGGACGACAGGGACCGGTTGTGGCCTCTGTCCCTGTGGTCGCTGTGGTCCCTGTGGTCCCTTTCCCCTAGCCGGGGACCCCTCACCCAATCTTCGGCACGCTGCCGTCGGCGAGGCGATAGAGCATCTCGCCGGCCTTGGGCACGAGGAGCACCCCTTCGTCCTCGCGGTCACGCCAGTCGTCGGGGTTGATCGTCGCCGGGTCGCGGTAGTCGAGGTTCACCTTGCGGCAGCGGGCCTCGGGGATGGCGGAGGCGAGGACGACGTTGACGCGGGGCGTCTCGATGCCGCCCTCGAACGTGCCGATGCCCTTGACGTGGGTGGAGTGTGCCATGACGCCGCGCGGCACGTCCAGGAACCGCTCCATCTGCTTGAGGAAGTAGTCGCGGCAGTGGTAGCCGATGCGGTCGAGCACGCGCCCGTGCGTGTACGAAATCTCGTCCACGTGCGGGGCCAGGATGATCAGCTCGCCGCCGTCGGCCACGACGGGCTCCAGCTTGTACATGCACTTGCCGGCGGTCCAGATGTCGTCGTACATTCTGGGTGCGATCGAGAGCACGCGGTGGAACGGCTTGGGCTTGTAGACGACGTGGATCTTGGCCGAGAGGTCGGCCGCCGCCGAGTACGCCTCCTCGGGCGTGCCGATGAAGAGGCCCTTGAGGTCCTGGAATAGCACCACGAGGCTGAAGCAGAGCTTCGGGATGGGCACCATCGCCGCCGCGCGGTCAACCACCTTGCGCACGGGCGTCCACTTCGTGCCGTTGATCACGGGGTTGGTGATGACGGCGCCGAGCCAGTGGAAGAAGTTGATGATCTCAGCGCCCGCGATGCCGGGGAAGAGGTACTTGTTGCCGCCCGAGAAGCCGACCACCTCATGGGGGAACGTTGGGCCGCAGATGATGAGCTGGTCGTAATCGAAGATGAGCTTGTTGAGCGCGACCGGGACGTCCTCGCGCATCAGGCCGTCCGAGATCGCCTCGATCTCGTCGGCTGAGATGGTGCCGATCCTGCGGAGCGCGTCGGGGCGGTCCCACTCGTGGTTGAACACCCTCACGTCGGCATACTTCCCGGCCCGTTCGTCCGGCGTGAGGCCGAGGAGGGTATTGATCTTGTCCTCAGACATCGCCTGATGCGTGCCGAGCGCGATCAGGAAGTCCAGCCTCCTCGCCTTCGGGCGGATCATCTCGCACAACAGCCGGAAGAACATCGGCAGCGGGCACGACCGCGTGCTGTCGGGGATGATGACGAGCACCCGCTTGCCCGCCAGCTCGATCTCCCCAAGCCCCTTGGCCGCCAGCTCGCGCACCTCGGCTTCCGAGAGCTGGCCCGTCTCATACCCTTTGCCGATCACCATCCAACTCGCTCCGGAGTCCCCCGTTCTCTGTCTTATTCATGATAGCACGCTCGCCTGACGGCTGCAAGGGCGCCTCTATCGTGAGTATGGCCCCCAATTCCGGTGAACTACTCCGGAGCCCCGATAGGGGCGTACTATAGCAGCCCAGGGCTTCGCCCTGATCTTTGCCCACATCTTCTGGGGGCTGGGGTTTAGCCCCCGAATGGGGGCGTTTGAGCCGTAGCCCAGGGCGACCGAAGGGAGCCCTGGGAAAAGGCCCCGCCAGCGTAGAGCCCCCGAAGCGGGGCGATTCAATGGGCGTGAAA
>VGYW01000304.1 GCA_016872875.1 Planctomycetota bacterium
GCCCCCTGGACCCTCTGACCCCCGCGCCGCAGGATGTCCGAGATGCAGCTCTGCGAGAGCGTGATCCCCAGCTTCTCCAGCTCCCCCAGATGCGCTTGTAGCCCCAGGTGTTCTCGCGCGCCAGGCGGCACACCAGGGCCTCCATCTCGCCAGGCGTCCGCGGCCGGCCCGGCCCTTGATCTTCGACTTCAGGATGCGATTCTCCACCCGCAGGTACTCGTTCTGGAGCGTCAACTCCCGGCATAGCAGTCGCGCGACCGTTGCGATCAGCGGGAGTCCTGCCCAGTTGAACCGCCGGGAGCCGTCCTGTGCCATGTGATCTCCTTGAGAATGCCCTTCGACCACCAGAGGCGCGGACGATACCACAACGCCAGCGCACACGCAACCTTACAAAGCACGCACGAATATTCGGACCCTACGGGGCACGCTGCGGGCTGACACCCTCGACATCGCCGCGGGCGGAACGTTCGACTTCACTTCAGGGCACCTCTACCTGCGCCGGTCGCTCGCCAGCCTCGGCAACACTGGCGGCACCCTTCACCCCGGCACCTCGCCCGCCCTCCTCGACGTGCTCGGCGACTACGTTCAGGGCACCCAGGCCTGGCTCGAGATCGAGACGTTCGGCGTGGCGCGCGGGACCGAGTACGACGCGCTCAGCGTGACGGGCGACCTGACCCTCGACGGCGGCCTGCGGGTCGTGCTGGGCGGCGGCTTCATGCCCGGCGGCGGCGAGAGCTTCGACATCCTCGACTGGGGCGGCGCGCTCAGCGGCAGCTTCGCAACCCTCGACCTCCCCACACTCGACGACCCCGGGCTCTACTGGGACACGTCCCAGCTCTACACCACCGGCACCCTTCGCGTGGAGAGCGCTGGCCCGGCGGCGGTGCCGGAGCCCTGCGGTATCGTGGTTCTTCTCGGCGCCCTCGCCGCCCTCGCGCGGCGCCGGAGCAGGCAATGCCCATGATTCATAGCGCAAACGCGACATGACCAAGGCGCCGGACAGGGCAGTGAAGCACAGGGCCGGGTGAGAGGAGGCGTGCAGTGAAAGCGAAAATGGGCGATGTCGGAGTGCTCCTGCTGGTTGGGGGCCTGGGCCTGGTCGGATACGCCATCCTGAGCAGGCCGAAGCCCGTTGGCGAAACCACTCTCAGCATGGTGGTCAAGGAGCGCGTGATCACCGGGGCCTATCAGGCGTGCAGGAAAGAGTGCGCCCTGCGTTTCTGGCTGGCCAAGACGGTGTTCTGCAGCCAGACGAACGGGCGGATCACTGACCTCCGGTTCCGATATAGGCTCGAATATGAGCACGACACGAGCGCATTCCAGGACATCTATAGCTGCGCGCCGCTTCTGGCGGCCTGGGTGTCGCCGGCTGACCCCCCGTCGCGCGCATCGCCGCTGCCGCCAAGCTCCAAGCGGTCGGGCTCAGGAGGATCGACAACGATGAAGACTGCAAGAAGGTCATGGCCGCCCTCTACGAGATGATGCGCGCCATTCGCATCTCCTACCAGGGCGCGCGGGCCGTGAAGGACCCCAGAATGTCGTTTCACGTCAAGGATGTCCAGAGCATCCAGTACCCCCGCGACACGGTATGGACCCGCCGCGGCACTTGCGTTGAACTCGCCGTCCTCTACGCCTCACTGCTCGGCTCGGTCGGCATCGAACCCTTGCTGCTGATAAAGGATGAGCACTGCTTCACGATGGCCAGGCTGCCGAAGAGCAAGCAACCCTTCGCCGTTGAGACCCAGGGTGCGGCCGGCGGTCTCCCCGGCCTCCCTGAGTGGCAGACCGTAGACTTCAATCGGGCATGCAAAATGGGGGAGGAGCAATGGACTGAGGTCCAGAAGAACGGGAGGTTCGTCCAGGTTGACGTCCGCGATTGCTGGCAGAAGGGCATACTGCCCCCGAAGCTGGAGGCGCTGCCCCCAGCCGAGCTCAAAGGCGCCGAGATACTCGAGCGCTCGGACGCGCAGCGTGAGGGCGCCTCTGCTGCGAAGAGCGCGGTCGCCCGCTACCTCGAAATGCTCATCCCCCACGCTTGCGTGGCTTCGCAACAGCCCATGCCCAAGGCCCCGCCGGCGCCGCCGACCACACCGCCACCCGCGGCGTAGGCCCCGTGCAAGGCGCTTGGCCCTTTGGCACATGGAGATCGCGGAGTTGTCGAAAGGCCGGAGGCCGCTTGTCGCTTTGGGTTGCGGAGGCAGGGCCGGATTGTGGAAAAGGAGACTCGGGATGCGCTGGCAGATCTGGGTGCAAGCAGTCCTGGGAGCGGTCGGGGTTGTCCTGGGCGCCGCAAGCCTCACGGCCTGCTCGCTCTCTGACTTCATCACGGGCAATATCGATATGCAGGGAGACGCGATTTGCGAAAGGTATGATGGGGTACGGGAGAGCGAAAGGAAGTTTTGCAAGTCAATTCGGGATCCGTATAAGCCTAACAAGCCGTCCAAGAGCCCCAAGGAGCGGCCCGATGAGCCTGACCGCTCCGACAAGAGCTCCGAGGAAAGGCCGGACGACTCTGGCCGCAGCAGCCTGCCGCCGCACGTTGTGATGCGTGGCGGCCGCGCGTTCCCCGAGAGCGGCTACGCCTGGAAGTCCAACGGCGGCTACGAGGGGCGCGACCCGTCGAGCCGCGACCTGAAGGTGGTGAAGGACGAATAGAAGCCGCTGGATTGGAAGCTCGCGGCGGGTGTGGTCTGGGCGCTCGGCCTGGCCGGCTGGGCTCAACAAGATGCCACGGAGCAGTCGGGGTATGAGGACATCGTGGACTTGGTCCTGGCCAAGCGCAATGTCCCGGCCGCGGTTCGGGCGCAGCAGCGAGAGGAGCTTCTCGACCTCCTGCGCGCCCGCGACGGGCCTCGGGACCGACGAGGAGCAGGGCCAGGAGATGATCACGCTATGCCGGGTGTCAATGGTGAAGATCACCCGGAAGGGGGAGGTGCTCCTGGGCGAGCTGCCGCCACCCGAGGGAGGGAAGATCGAGTGGGTGCCCAAGGGGAGCTGCTACCGCGGGGAACTCGTCACGTTCGTCTATCGCCCCGGCGCGCCCCCGGAAGTCATCGAGTTGCCGCAGAGCTACTACGACCCACTCGGCCCCCCAGCCCTAGAGAGGGTAAGGACCGAGAAGGACCTGAGCGGATGGGTTCACCGGGTAACAGCCGCACCCGCCAGCCCTGAGATTGACAGCGTGAATGGCCTCCAGCAAATCCGCGCGTTCCCGGTCATTGGGGTAGCCGCCTCGGGCGGAGCCAAGGTGGACCTGGGGAAGGTCCCCCCGGGCGGGAAACTCGGTCCGGCGCCCATCGGAACCTGCCGTGTGGGGGAACTGACTGTGAGGATGGTCGCGAGCGGCTGGACCAACGCGCACATCAGCGAGGTGGTGGAGCTGCCCGACGACTACTTCGGCTGGGTGGGGAAGGACGCGGAGGTTTTCACCCCGGCTCCTCGTGCGCCGAGCGCGCCGCGCCAGCCGCCGGCCTTCCGCCACGCCGCGCCCAAGCCGCGGCGGCCCGCCAAGCAGCCCGGGCAGGCCCGGAAAGCCGTGGGCGACCTCATGAAGAGCCGCCGCGACGAGGTCATTGGCCAGTTCTGGGGCGGTTCCGCCCGGCCGAAGGCCTGGCACGAGGCCCTGGGCGGCTTCCCCCGGGACCTGGCCAACAACCAAGGCCGTTCGGAGGGCGTCTGGCTAAGTCCTAAGGGGAAGCCTACCACAGGCGTCGGCCGAACCATCCCCGACTCCGATTCTTTCAAGAAGATGGGCTGGGTCCACAGGAACCCAGGCGAACCGGCGACGCCCGACGAGCTCCAGACGGCCTGGGACACCCTCGAGCGCTTCCGCCAGGAGGGCAAGTTCGGCCCCCACTACCCGCCACAGTGGTTTGAGAGGAAGCTCAAGTTCGTGCTCCCGGACGAGAAGGTGAACGAGCTTTTCATCCTGGACGCCCTGGACACTGTTCAGGAGCTGGGCGCGGCGCTGGGCAAGGAGGCATTCCTGGCCATGCCCGAGGCCGCCCAGGAGGCATTGGTGGACGTGGCGTTCAGCCTGCGGCCGGACTTCACCGAGAGCGCCGTGTGGAAGACCCTGGCCCCGGCCGTGGCCAAGGCTGACTGGCCGGCCGCGGCCAACGCCTGCCGGCGCCCGGAGGCCGGCGACCGGCGGAACCAATGGACGAAGGCGAAGTTCGAAGAGGCCGCGAAGGAGCCGGCTGCGCCGCCGGCCAAGTGAGAGCGTGTGGATTGGCGGAGGCGGGGGCCGGGCTGGGGCAAAGGAGGCGTGTGATGCGCGGGCAGAAGTGGGTGTGGGCGGTCGTGGCCAGGGTCGCGCTGCCCCTGGGCGCCGCAAGCCTCGCGGGATGCACCGACGAGCAGTTGGCGAACATGAAGAAGGGCTTGGAGATGATGGAGGAATCGTCGGCCTCTCTGAGGAGCCCCAAGAAGCGGAAAAGCTACCCGGACAGCAGCAGGGACTATCCGGATGCCCCAGATTCCGGTGCTTCGCACGTTGTCGTGCGGGGCGGCCTCGCCTATCCGGAGAGCGGATATGCCTGGGTGTCCAACGGCAGCTACGAGGGGCGCGACCCTTCGAGCGGCGACCTCAGGGTGATGAAGGAGGACGACTCCGGCGACAGCTCCCGGCCCGTGGACGACCCTTCGCGGGGCCTTCCGGGCGGCCGGGTGCGCCGCGTGATACCCCAATGAAAGGAGGCACGCCTGTGAAGCTGCTGCACCGAGCGTCAGGATGGGCCATTCTCGCGGCCGCATGGCTCGCCTTCGCGAGCGCCCCGCGGGCCCTGGCCCAAGAGAAGGGGAGGGAGGAGTTCGATTGGGAGCGGGTGCTTGACCTCAAAATGAGGCCGGTCCGCGGCGAGCGGCTCACGGCGGAGGAGAAGGACTACCTCGAGCGGGGGTGGGCGGCGAAGGCCAAGGAGGGCCGGCCCGCCGGCCCAGCCCGCCGAATCAACACCTCCACAGGCCGCGTGCCGCTCGACCAGATGACGGCAGAGGACAGGTACAAGGAACAGGATGGGGGCCTCTACGGCGGCGGGCGCAACATCCCGCCCGACGACCACCTGAGGGCCGCGCTCGCCGAGAGCGCCAAGATCCGCCCCCTCGACCCCGAGGGCAACCCCGCCTTCGACGGCAAGATCGACCTCCTCGCCATCGGCATGACGAACGTCAACCACGAGTTCGGGAGCTTCAAGCGGGCGGCCGACCGCGACCGTGCGAAGGCGTCCGCGGTAGTGATCGTGAACGGCGGCAACCCGGGTTTCGACGCCACCGGCTGGAGCTCCGCGGAGGGAGAGGTCTGGCCGTGGGCCGAGCAGCGCCTGCGCGAAGATGGCGTCACCGCCAAGCAGGTCCAGGCCGTCTGGATGAAGCACGCCCTCCTCTCGCCGGACAAGTACGGCGATTTCCCCGAGCACGCCGACACGCTCAAGGGCCTCATCCTCGCGTCGCTCAACACCGCCCGCGAGTTCTACCCCAACCTGCGGCTGGCGTTCCTCTCCAGCCGCGCCTTCGGCGGCTACGCGCGCCTGCCCCTCAACACCGAGCCCTACGCCTACGAGAGCGCCTTCGCCGTCCGCGGCCTGATCCGGGACCAGATGAAAGGCGGTGAGGCGAAGCTGAACTGGGACGCTGCGAAGGGGCCGGTGAAGGCCCCGCTCCTCCTCTGGGGGCCTTACCTTTGGGCCGACGGCGCGACGCCGCGCCGGCGCGACGGCCTGGTGTGGAAGCGTGAGGACTTCGGGGCCGACGGCTCGCGCACCAGCGCGCTCGGCCGCGAGAAGGCCGCAGGCCTCCTCATCGCCTTCTTCAAGGCCAACCCCTGCGCCAAGGGCTGGTTCCTGCGGCAAGGCAACTGAACGTGAAGGAGCATTCAGACATGACGGCCCTGCGGCTCTGGCGGGCGGGCTATGGGCGGAGTCTGCTTGCGGCGGTGGTGGCCGCGCTCGCGGGGGCCTCCTTGGGCGGCGAGCAGGCCCCCAAGGAAGAGGCCATTGACCTCGGCAGCGGGGTGAAGATGGCGTTCGTCCTCGTCCCAGCAGGCAGCTTCACGATGGGCAGCACGCCCGAGGACCTCCGGCGCGTGCGGCAGAAGTGGCCCAATCTGAGAGAGGAGTTGACCGCGGGCGAGGCGCCTGCCCACAAGGTGACGCTCTCCCGGCCCTTCTGGATGGGCAAGCACGAGGTCACGGTGGGCCAGTTCCGCCGCTTCGTGGAGGCCACGGGCTACAAGACTGATGCCGAGAAGGGCACGGGATTCAAGGGGGCATTCATCCATCCAGGGGATCAGGAAGAGATGAAGGTTGTTGAAGACGCAAGCTGGCGGAACCCGTATTTCAAGCAAACCGATGAGCACCCGGTGGTGTGCATGAGTTGGAACGACGCTTGCGCCTTCGCCCGCTGGCTGAACGGGGCGGACAGGGCCAAGCCTGCGGGGGCGAGCTATCGCCTCCCCACCGAAGCCGAGTGGGAGTACGCCTGCCGGGCACGCACGGCCACCTGGTACTCCTGGGGCGACGACCCCGATGGGAGCTGGGGGCGGTGCAACGCCGAGGGCCACCGCGATTTTGGGCTGGAACTCCTCTGCGCGCCGGTGTGCTCCGGCAAGACCGAGCATCATTCATACTTCATCGTTCACAAGAACAGCCCGATTCAGAGGCTTGAGGACCTGCGCGGCAAGGTCTTCGCCTTCTCCGATCCCCTGTCCAACTCTGGCATGCTGGTCCCGTCGTACATCTTGGCCAAGATGGGCGAGAGCCCGGAGTCGTTCTTCGCCAAGTTCATCTTCACCTACAGCCACGACAACTCGATCGTGTCGGTGGCGGAGCGGTTCGTGGACGGGGCGGCGGTGGACAGCCTGATCTGGGAGCATGCGAACGCGACGGCCCCGGAGCATACGGCGCGGACACGGATCATCCAGCGGTCGGCGCCGTGCGGCATCCCGCCGGTGGTGGTCTCGCCCAGCATTGACGGCGCCCTGAAGGAGAGCCTGCGCGCCGCCTTCCTCACGATGCACGAGGACCCCAAGGGCAAGAGGGTCTTGGGCAAACTCGTGGACGCTGCGAACGAAGACCATGCTCTGCTGTATCGCCCTGGTGGCGTTCCTTGACTTGATCGTTGCGGCCTTCGTGCGCAGCCGCCTGGCCGCGACGCTGCGGGCCGAGTGCGTGGCGAAGGGGCGGAACATGGCCCTGAGCCTCGCGGCGCGGAGCGAACACTTGGTGCTGACGGACGACGTCGTGGCGCTGAAGGAGTTGGTGGCCGACCTGAGGCGGAGCGACGAGGACGTGGCCTATGCGTACGTGACGGACCCGAAGGGCCATCGTGCTGACCGACCTGAAGATGCCCGACATGGACGGCCTGGCGCTCCTCAGGGAGGTCAAGAAGCTGCGTCCCGGCATCGAGGTCGTCGTGATGACGGGCTATGGGAGCATCAAGAGCGCCGTGGAGGCCATGAAGCACGGCGCGGCCGACTACATCACCAAGCCGTTCGACACCGACGAGCTGCTGATGACGGTGGACAAGCTCATCCGGCTCAAGGGGCTGCGCTCGGAGGTCTCGCGCCTCCGCTCCGAGCTCCGCGAGCGCTACCGCTTCGAGAACATCGTCGGCGGCAGCCCGGCCATGCGGGCCGTCTACGAGAAGATCGAGGCCGCCAGCCACATCCACAGCACCGTCCTCATCTGCGGCGAGAGCGGCACCGGCAAGGAGCTCGTCGCGCGGGCCATCCACTACAACGGGCCGAGGGCAAGTCAGCCTTTCGTCCCAGTCAACTGCGCTGCTATCCCCGGCGAGCTCATCGAGAGCGAGCTCTTCGGCCTCGCCGCGTCCTCACGAGAGGCTCGAGAGGCTCGAGAGGTCGCTCTATTGCAGGCCAGTCGAGTCACTTGCTTTACCAGGGGCGTGCCCCATGTTCGCAGTGCGGGCTTCACCTCGCATCTGCCTTCGTAGTGCGGGCTCTAGCCCGTATCGGCACGGCCTGAGGGCCGCACTACGAACGTGGCGCGCGCCCTCCCGAACGTTTCCGCGCGTTCGGGAGGGCAACGGCCCCTCGGCGCCGGAGGCCCAATGGCCAATGACCGCGTCAGCAGGAAGAAGGCGGGCCTCTGGCGGATTCTGAATTGGTCATTGGTCATTCCGACAGCCCCCTTCGCTTGCGGCCGCGGGCTGCCCCGAGGCCGGCTGCCCCACCTCGCTTTCCCCCGCCGCCTCGGCCCCCCTATCGGGGCGGTCACAGTGGATGAAGAGGCGCACCGGCGTCTGGCCCCCAAACGGGCGCTTGCACGTGGGGCATGCTCCCTCCCTGTGGACGATGCTTCTGTCGTCGCGCGCGGCCACGGCGTGAGAACACTCCTTGCCATGGGCGAGCCAGGCGCGGCACCTCTCCCTCAGGCACGGCTCGCGGACCCCGAGGCACATCTCTGTGGCGTTCCCGGCCTCCTCGGCCGCCGCCGGCTTCTGGCCCAGCTTGCTCAACGGGTGTGGCATGGGCTCTCTCCTTTCTCACCAGTATGGCCCCCAGTTACGGGGGCCGCCTGCTGCACACGGTGATGTGTGCGCCACGTCGCCGCCACGGCCCGCCAGTGTCCGAAACGGGCCACGCCCAAGTGGCTTCCCCACAACTGGGGGCCGCCCTCCTCTATTCCGGCAGCCTCACGGTCCAGGCATCGCCGACGCCGTAGTGGTCTGCGGCCACGCCGAGCAGCCGCCTGGCCTTCTTCACGACCGAGGCCGAAAAGCCGTCGGCCTTGGCCGCCTTGACCATCTCCGCCGCCGGCCGCGGCCCGTCGCCGAGGAACCGGCGGACCCACGCCGCGCACTCCAACACCGCCGGGCTCGCGGCCGGACCCCCCGCGCCCGTGGGCGCCAGCGCCAGCTCGGCCGGCTCCGCCTCCCACAGCACCACCGGCACCTTCCCCATCACGTCGCTCTCCACGATCCTGTATGCGTAGGCGTTGCCGCTAGCGCTCAGATTGCACTTGAGCGGCACGAACAGCGTCCGCTTCGGCTCCTCGGGGTGCGGCCACAGGCACCACACGGCCCTCGCCGCCCCCACCAGCGCCGCCCCGCCCGCGACGCGCTGGACGAGCGACGCCGAAGGCGCCTTCGAGAGGTGCGACACGCCCACCACCGCCACCTTCATCTCGCGGGCAATGTCCTGGAGCGTCGCCGCCACCACCCTGAGGGCCGAGTTGCCCCCCGAACCCCCGCCCCTGATGAACGCCAGCAAGGGGTCAATGACCACGAGGCGGACCTCTCGGAGCTTTGCGAGAAGCAGGCGCAAGTGGCCGAGGTCGCTCGGCATCACGAAGCGCAAGAACACCCCGTCGTGCATGAGGCCCTTGAGGGTGTGGCAAAGCTCCGCATTGCCACCCGCCGCCTCGAACCTCGGGCGCACCGTATCCGCGATGTCGTCCTCAGCCGTGATCAGCAGGGTCGCCGATTCCGGCCAACTGTTCTCCTGCTTGTCGGGCCACTCCTGCTTCGTGCTCAGCCGGGCCGCCAGGTCGAGCATCAGCAGGCTCTTGCCCATCCCGGGGTCGCCAACCACCAGGCTCAGCTTGCCGATTGGCAACTTCCCCGGCCACAGCCAGGCAACGTCCTTTGTCTCCACCACCTTGATCGGGAAGTGGACAGCCCGCGGCCCGGTCTCCCCTCTCAGGAAAGCCGTATACTCCTCCTCCGACTCCCCATGAAACGCCTCTCCTGGCTTCCTCATGCCACATCTCCTTTCTAATTCATCACTTGGGGATCAGCAACCACCCTCCCGAACGTTCCAATATGTTCGGGAGGGCTGAGCGCCGCCAGCGCACTTCTCCCCCTACCTTTACAAAGAGTTTCCCCCCCCGACTTTCGCACTCCCGGAATTGTAATTTATTGTAACATCTGTAACCCCAAGCCCTGCCTAGGCTTAGGTGCGCGAGGGCACCTGCGTACATTGGATCACTGCCGTGGCGAGTGAGTTAGGATGCTTTCCGGAACACCGTCGGGCCTGTAAAGAAACCTTACATCACATCGTAACATCCCTACCCCCAACTGGTTGCGACTGCATGACCTAAGCGAGTGTAAAACTATTGACAGCGTCCCAAGTCCTTGAGATCGTGGGTGTGCCTGCGGCCGGTGCGTCGGGGGCTTTGCCCCCGAACCCCCAGGATTTTCCGCTTTCGGGCCGCCGGCACCCCAACAGGAAAATGGCCGCGC
>VGYW01000305.1 GCA_016872875.1 Planctomycetota bacterium
GGCCGTGGCCACGCGGGACTTCCGCGGGCTGGCGGCCGGAACGAAGGGGGAGCTGTGCGTGAACCTCGGCTTCTATGGCAGCCAGCCGGCCTTCGTCTCACGCGAGCGTGGCGGCGGCGCCGTCACCCTCTGCCCGCCGTGGGACCAGGACGACTCGATCCTCCAGGGCCGCCACGAGTGCCTGGAGACCCTGCGCTCCTACGACCAGGGGGTTGTCCATCCCTGGGGCCAGCGCCGAACCCTCGCACTGGTCGACTGGGCGAAACGCGAGTTCCCGGTTGACCCCCTGCACGTCACCCTCGTCGGCCAGTTCGCCCTCTGGGGGCTGCGGCACGGCGATGTGTTCGCCACCGTGACCTCGGACGCCTACGGGAACTTCAACAAGGGCCGCGAGGCCCAGAAGCACGGCCCCTCGTGGGGGCCTTATCCGCTTGGCTCGAAGAACTGGCTCGGGATTGACCAGTGGGACTGGATGAACGTGTGCAGGTGGGTCCGCGAGAACCCGACCGTGGAGCTGCCCTACGTGGTGCTGCGGCCGACGGGTTCGAGCCACGTGGGCGACATCGGGCCGTGGGCATGGCCGGAGCTCTACCGCGCCCTGCACGACACCAAGCGCGCCTTCACCGCGCGGCACGGCGGCGTCTGGTCAGGGGCGCCTCTGGCCGGCACCATCATGCCCGCAAGGGTGCGAAGGAACCAATCGCTTCCGGCTTTCGGCAACTGTTCGCTCGACGGGATGCCCGGCGATGGCGACATGTCGAACAACGGCGGCGTGGGCGCCGACAGCGACGTGATCGCTGATATCAACGGCTGGTTGCTGTGGGACACCGAGGACGTCGTGGATGAGCCGGACCGCTGGGAGATGACGGTGTACCTCTACGCGGGCGACCCGCGGCAGGGCCGCCCTGGCGCCCCGGCGGACGCCTGCACGGTTGACCTCACGCCTCGCCGCTGCCAGAAGTTCGCCCCCAAGCCCGGCCAGACGTTCCAGTGGACCAACACCTCCGTGGCCGACAACCAGGCCGCCTCCGGCAGGGCCACAGCCGACCAATGGGGCATCGTGACCCTTCCGAAGCTCGCCATCACAAAGTCGAAGAACCGCATCGGCGTCCATCGCTGATGGAAAACGGCCTCGGCGGTTGACTTCCAGCGGGCCAGCGATTATACTGCACAGAAAGTCGGTAGTTTTGTGCAGTACACTGACACGAGTGCGCAGGGGACAATCATGCTCCGCGACGTGCTCCTGCTTCAGAAGCGGGAGATCGAACAACGCCTGAAGGAGCGGTACGTGGAGCGGGAGTTCCATCCCGGCAAGTTCGCGCACGGCCTGATCAAGGTGGTCATCGGCCCCAGAAGGGCAGGCAAGTCGTTCTTCGCCATGCACATGGCCAGCGGCCTCGGGCCGTTCGGCTACGTGAACTTCGACGACGAGCGGCTGGAGGCGCTGGGCGACTACGACGAACTGGCCGCGGCCCTCGATGCCGTGTACGGCAAGCCGGAGCATCTGCTGCTCGACGAGGTTCAGAACCTCCCGAGGTGGGAGCTGTTCGCCAACCGCCTCCAACGCCAGGGCTACCGCCTGACGATCACTGGGAGCAACGCGCACCTGCTGAGCTCTGAACTGGCCACGCACTTGACCGGGCGGCACATCCAGATCGTGCTGTTCCCTTTCTCGTTCTCCGAATGCCTGCGCTCGCAGGAGCGGGAGCTGACCGGGCCGGAGAAGCTCGAGGCGTTGCGCCAGCATGCGGAGCTGGGCGGTTATCCGGAACCCTTGCTCAAGGGGATCAACCACCGCGAGTACCTCACCACGCTCCTGCGGGCGACCCTCTACAAGGACATCGTAGTCCGGCACAGGATACGCTCCCCCCAGGGGCTGGAGGACCTGGCGAGCCACCTGATGTCCAACGTCGCCCAGGAGTACTCCTACAATACACTGGCCGAGGTGACGCGCCTGCGAAGCGTCCACACGGTCGAGAAGTACCTCCGGCATCTTGAGGAGGCGTTTCTGTTCTTCTCCGTGCGCCGCTTCTCGTTCAAGCTTCGAGAGCAGGCGCGCACGAGCCGCAAGGTCTACTGCACGGACAATGGCCTCGTCACCACGACCTCGTTCCGCTTCAGCTCCGGCCTTGGCAGGCTCTACGAGAACCTCGTGGCCATCGCACTCCGCAAACAGGAGCTCGATGGGGGACTGGAGTTCTACTTCTGGAAGGGGCCGCGGCACGAGGAGGTGGACTTCGTCGTGAAGCAGGGCCTGCGCGTGACCCAGCTCATCCAGGTTTGCGCCAATGTGGAGGACGAGCGGACCAGGGCTCGCGAGGTCCGTGCGCTCCTGAAGGCCTCAGCGGCCCTGAGGTGCAAAGAGCTGTTTGTGCTGACGGAGACGGCGGAGGGCGAAGAGGATGCGTCGTGGTTCGGCCTGCGGGGCCGAATCCGGTTCGTCCCGCTGTGGAAGTGGCTCGCGGTCACTTGAGGATGCGAAAGAGGTTGACAGCGTCCCAAGTCCTTGAGATCGTGGGTGTGCCTGCGGCCGGTGCGTCGGGGGCTTTGCCCCCGAACCCCCAGGATTTTCCGCTTTCGGGCCGCCGGCACCCCAACAGGAAAATGGCCGCGCTGGCCTCCAGGAGACGTGCCGGTGGCCGAATGCGATAAATCCCAGGGGGTCTGGGGGACTGGTCCCCCAGAGGCGAGTTTGCCTTTGCGTTCCCGCGGCGCGGAGAGCGCCGCCCGGGGAGGCTCAAGAACTTGGGACGTTCCCAATAGATGGGGGCTTGTGGGGCGGCAGGAATCCGCCTCGCAGAGGCGGGCTGACCGGGCAGCCGCGACCCCATTGTGTATCAACCCAGGGAGAGGGGGAGTTGATACAGAATGGACGGAACGGCCCCGGAAGCCGCCGGAGGCCCTTGCGCCATTCTGTGTCAACACGGAAAGGGGGAGGGGTTGATACACAATGGTGGACACCAGGGGCGCGCGTCGGCGAGCGGAACGCCTGCCGCTACAAGCCAAGCCCACACCTGGCCGCCAGCGGCCCGCTTGCAATCCTGCCTCTGTGGCAGGTATACTGTGAGCCACTGCCGGGGATGCTGGGGTCCTGGGCTTGATGAGGAGAGCGTGCATGGGGATTGACACGGGACCGCTGTTTGAGGCGCTGACGGTGAAGGGGAAGACGCTGCGGAACCGCGTCGTCATGCCGCCGATGGTGGTGCTCCGCGGTTTGACGACGCCGGAGGGGGTGGAGTGGTACGGGCGCCACGCCTGCGGCGGGGTGGGCCTCGTCATTGTGGAGGCCACGGCGGTGAACCGCTTCGGGCCTGAGCTGACGGCGGAGAACCTCAGGCCGCTGGCGGACGCCATCCACGCGGGGGGCGCGCTCGCGGCGATACAGCTCTTCCCCGTGACGTTCGGGCGCCCGGTCTCGCCCGCGATGCTCAAGCCGCACGAGATTGACGAAATCCTGGCCGCCTACCGCACGGCGGGACGCATCTGCCGCGAGGCAGGCTTCGACGGGGTTGAGCCCCACGGCGCGCACGGCTACCTCCTCAACCTCTTCTTCAGCCCCGTGAAGAACCGCCGGAAGGACTCCTTCGGGGGCGAGCTGGCGAACCGGTGCCGCATGGCCCTCGCGGTCGTCGAGGCCACGAGGCAGGGCTTCGACGACGGCGGCCTGCTCCTCTACCGCCACACCCCCGTCGGCCAGGGCTACGGCATCGAGGAGAGCCTCGCCCTCGCCGAAGAGCTCGTGAAGGCGGGGGTGGACGTGTTGGACATCTCGCCGTCGAGCGTGGAGTTCCCTGGCGATCGCGCGGCGCCCTTCAAGCGTTTCGGCGTGCCCGTCATCGCCGTGAACCAGCTCGACGAGCCCGAGCGCGCCCTGGAGGTGCTCAGGGAGGGACGTGCCGACCTCATCGCGGTCGGCCGCGGCCTGATCGCCGACCCCGACTGGCCGACCAAGGTCAAGGAGGGCCGCCTCGGCGAGGTCGTCAAGTGCATCCGCTGCGACGAAATGTGCTTCGGAAACCTGAAGAAAGGCATCCCAATCGAGTGCACCCAGTGGAAGGCATGAGGGGGATGAATGGATGGGTGGATGAATGGATGAATGAAAGAGCAGAGCAAGGCGAGAGCGGGGAGCGGCTGCTCGGCCTTCTCTGGCATTCATCCATTCATCCAATCATCCATCCTCTCCCTTGATCAAGGAGAGCGCCATGGACACGGTCGGCGTCGGATTGGTCGGCTCGCAGTTCGTTTCCAGCATCCACGCGGAGTCGCTCAGGCGCGTGGCGCGTGCGCGGCTGGCGGCGGTGGCCTCGCCCACCCCAGGCCACGCCGAGGCGTTCGCCAAGACCCACGGCATCCCCAAGGCGGTCACGGACTACCGGGCGATGCTGGACATGCCCGAGGTGGACATGGTGGTGGTCGGTGCGCCCAACGACGTCCACTGCCGCATCACGTGCGACGCCGCGGCCGCGGGCAAGCACGTGGTGTGCGAGAAGCCGCTGTGTCTCAACCTGGCCGAGGCCGACAGGATGATCGCGGCCTGCCGCAAGGCGGGCGTCAAGCTCATGTACGCCGAAGAGCTCTGCTTCGCGCCCAAGTACGTGAGGATGAAGAAGCTGGTGGACGACGGCGCCCTCGGAAAGGTCACGCTGGTGAAGCAGAGCGAGAAGCACGACGGCCCGCACGCGCCGCACTTCTGGGACGTTGACCGCTCGGGCGGCGGGGTGGCGATGGACATGGGCTGCCACGCAATCGAGTTCTTCCGCTGGATGCTCGGCAAGCCGCGAGCCCTCGATGTCTACGCCCAGATGGCCACACAGGTCCACACCGAGCGGACTCGCGGCGACGACAACGCCATTCTCATCATCAACTTCGAGGGCGGCGCCACCTGCATGGCCGAGGAGAGCTGGACCAAGCTCGGCGGCATGGACGACAGGGCCGAGGTCTACGGCTCCAAGGGCGTCGCCTACGCCAATCTCCTCCAGGGCAACGCCATCCTCACTTACAGCGCCGGCGGCTACGACTACGCGGTCGAGAAGGGCGGCGAAACGAAGGGCTGGACCTTCACCATCTACGAGGAGGCCTGGAACTACGGCTTCCCGCAGGAGTTCGCCCACTTCGTCGACTGCGTGGCCGACGGCCGCGAGCCGCTCGAGACGGGCGAGGACGGGCGGGCGGTCCTCGAGCTCATCTTCGCCGCCTACCACTCCGCCGCCACTGGCCGCAAGGCCAAGCTCCCCTTCCGCACCAAGGCCGCCAAGCCCCACGACCTGTGGAAGGGGCTTGATTTGCCGTCGCGTTGCGGCTAGACTGCCGGGCACGGGGGAGGAGAGCACGGAGAGGGAACGGAGGGCCGGCGATGGCCAAGTTGCGGGCGAAGTGCCCCCAGTGCGGCCACGTGCTCGAATACGATACGGCGGTGGGGCCACAGGTGGTGTGCCCGAACTGCCAGGCGAGCCTGAACGCCTCACGCGTGGCGCAAGGGGCGGCGAAGCCTGACCCGCTCATCTGGCAGAAGATTGGCGACTTCGAGGTGGTCAGCCTCCTGGGCCGCGGGGGGATGGGAGCCGTCTACAAGGCGCGCCAGGTCTCGCTCGACCGCATGGTCGCCCTCAAGGTCATCGAGCTCACGGAGGCCAACGCGGCGCTCGGGGCACGCTTCACGCGCGAGGCCCGCGCCGCCGCCGCCATCAACCATCCCAACATCATCGAAATCTACACGGTCGGGCAGCAGGAGAACCTCCACTACATCGCCATGGAGCTCGTGGAGGGGGAGAGCCTGAGCCAGCTCGTGCGGCGGGAGAGACGCCTCGACCCCGCCCGCGCCCTGGGCTTCATGAAGCAGACCTGTTCCGCGCTCGCCAAGGCGCACGCCGCGGGCATCGTCCACCGCGACATCAAGCCGATGAACATCCTGGTGACGGGCGACGGGACGGTGAAGGTGGCCGACTTCGGGCTGGCGAAGCGGATGGAGGGCGACCTGGCGATAACGGTGGAGGGCCAGATCGCCGGCACGGTGCTCTACATGTCCCCCGAGGTCGCCTCAGGCGAGTCGGGCGACCAGCGCTCCGACCTCTATTCGCTGGGTGCGACCTTCTACCACGTGCTGGCCGGCGAGCCGCCGTTCGCAGGCCGCAGCGCCACGGAGGTGCTGCTGAAGCACGCGCGGACCAACGTGCCGTCGCTCGCCGACAAGGTGCCGGGCGCGCCGCCGGCGCTCTGCCGCGTCATTCACCGCCTGCTCCGCAAGAACCCGGCCGAGCGCTACCAGAACGCTGACGAGCTCCTGGCTGCACTCGACCGCGCGGAGCGCGACCTCGCGGCACCAGGCGAGGACACGGGGACCTCCGAGCGGGCGGCGTTCCAGGCCGCCCTGGCCGAGCGCGCCGAGGAGCGGCGGCAGCGGAGCCGCAGGATGCTCCTCCTCGCTTCCCTGGGCGCGGCCGCTGCCGCGCTCCTCATCGTCCTCATTGCGGTCCTCACCTCTGGCGGCGGCAGGCCCCCTGGTGGCCAAGCCGTGGTCCCGCCCCCTCCCCCACCGCCACCCGAGCGGCCCGCGACCACAACGAAAGCGCCCGCCATAGTGCCGTCGATCGCCAAAGTGCCCACGACAACCACACCTGTGCCCAAGGGCACCACGAAGGCGCCCACGTGGGCCGACATGCTCAAGGATGCGGAGGCGAAGGCTCAGGCCGCGCTCAAGGACGAGCGGTTCGGCGAAGCCGCAGCCGAGTACCGCGCCCTGGCCGACACCGCCAGCGACGAGGCGCTCCGCAAGGAGTGCCAGACCCGCATCAAACGCATCCAGGACGACGCCGAGGCCGCCTACAGGAAGGTCGAACAGCAGGCGAAGCAACTGGCCGACGCCAAGAACTTCCCCAAGGCCCGCGGCGCCGTCCGCACCGTCATCGAGCGGTTCGGCACCGACCCGCAGGTGAAGAAGGCCCAGGACCTGTTGGCCGAGCTGGAACGCCTGGAGGCCGGCCCGCCCGAGAAGACTCCCCTCAGCAAGGAGGAGGCCGAGAGGCTGGCCAAGGAAGAAGCCGAGAAGCGCGCCAAGGAGGAGGCCGCCCGCAAGGCCGAAGAGGAGAAGAGCCGGCTGCTCGAAGGCCGCTACGCCGCGGCGCTCCAGCCGGTAGAGGCGCTCATCAGGGACTGGGATTACGCGAAGGCGACCCTCGCCCTCGCCCAGTTGAGCTTCGGGGACAAGCGGCTCGATGAACGCCTGACCACCCGGCGGGCGCAGGTGGACCTCTTGGCCAAGCTCAAGGCTAAGATGATCGAGCGGATCAACACGGCCAGGCCGAGCCTGCGCAAGAGCACGCTCGGCATCCCCGGCATCAACGCCGACCTCACGGCGGCCGACGAGCGGCAGATCACCGCCTCGCTCGGCGCGGGGGCCGCCGAGGGCCACCCCTGGAAGAAGCTCTCCGCAAAGTCCGCTCGCCTCCTTGCGCAACAGGTCGTTGACCGCAAGAGCGCCGACGACCTGCTCGCCTCTGGCCTCCTCGCCGTTGTCTACGACGACGCGGCCACGGCGGAGAAGGAGTTCGAGGAGGCCCGCGCCCTGGGCGCCGACGCCGACCGCCACCTCCTGACGATGGCCGACCTCTCGCTCGGGCGGGTCCTCGCACTCGTCGAGAAGCAGGCATACGCCGAGGCCGAGGAGGCGCTCACGGCGCTGGAGACCCGCCACGCCGACTCCCCCTGGCTGAGCAGCCACAAGGGCACCCTCGACGCCGCCCGCGCGAAGATCAAGGCCAACACCGCTGAGGCCAGCGCCGAAAAGCTCTACAAGCAGGCCGTCGAACTCTACAAGCAGAAGGACCTCGCCGCGCTCAAGGAGGCCATCGAGAAGCTCACGGAGGAGTATGGCGACAGCAAGGTGTTCGCCGACGCGGAGCGCGTGCCCAGCGTCGCCGAGATGGCCAAGGCCACCGAGAAGCTCGGCAAGACCATCACCGTCAGCAAGTCGGGCCGCGGCCAGCACAAGTCCATTCAGGCCGCCATAGACGCCGCGGAACCGAACGCCACCATCCTCATCACCGAGGGCGGCTTCTACCCCGACCGCATCGTGGTCCCGGCCTCCAAGAAGGCCATCACCATCCGCGGCAAGAAGGGCTCCACCCCCTTCATCGGCTTCGATCCCAGCGCCAAACGGGTCCACCGCCGCATCATGGACGTGGAGGCCCCCGAGCTCACCCTCGACGGCCTCATCCTCATGGCCGGCACCTCCGACACCGTGTCCACCGGCTTCATCGGCGCCAAAGTGAGGAGCAACATCCGCCTCCGCTCCTGCATCTTCTACAGCGGCTACCGCTACAGCGGCGGCGAGCTCATCGAGAGCTCCGGCGGCACCGTGGAAGCCGACCACTGCCTCTTCATGCGCGGCGGCTCAGTCTACGCCGCATTCCAGGCCAAGAACTGCATCTCGCTCGGACGCTACCTCTACATCTACGCCTCTTACTACTCATCCTCCTCGGACGACGGCGGGCCACGCCCGGTCATGAGGCGCGACCCGGGCACCGTCGCCTGTAAGCTCGAGAACTGCCTCTTCTACCGCGTGGAGACCTCCTGTCCCATGCAGATGGACTACTGCACTCTTCCCGGCGGCCTCGAGCTGCGCGGCGGGCCAAACGCCGTCACCAACTCCATCCTGGAGCAGGTGGACGCAGACAAGGGGGACACGACGATTGACTACTGCGACGTGTTCGGGAAAGAGCCGTTCGTGGACTTCGCCCGCCCGGGCAAGCGCTGCTTCAGCCTCGCACCCCAGTTCCTTAACCCCAGGGGCTTCGACTACCGCCTCCAGCGCACCAGCCCCTGCTACAAGAAGGCAGCCGATGGCGGCGCCATCGGCTGCCGCATGACCCGCGACATGGCCGAGCTCCTCGCCCTCGCCTTCGAGCTCCGCAAGCGCGGCATCTTCGACTTCACCCCGCCCCTCGGGGGGTACGGCGGGTACTAGAGAGCACGCAGTGCTGCCGGGGTCGACCTGCGCAAGAAATCGTGCGCCCGCGCAATTCCTGTGCTATCATGGAAGTGGATTGGTTGTGTGCCTGTTCCCTGGCCCACTGGCTGAGGAGACGAACCCATGAAGACCGCCATCTCCCGTTGGCTCATCCGCTCTTCCTTCCGTCAATCCGACATCCGAAATCCGAAACTCGGAATCGTCCTTGTCGCCCTGCTCTTCGTGTCCGGCTGCGCGTGGCTGGGCCTCGACCCCAGCGTCTACCAGGGCTCCGGCGCGAGCGCGCCGCCGCAGGCCCAGCGCCTGGTTGCCCCCGCGCCTCAGCCGGCGCCTCAGCCGGAGAAGAAGCTCCCCTTCGGCGCCACCCCGCCCGGCGGTGAGCCCCTCTGGGGCGATGCCACGGTTCAGAGCCTCCTCCCCAAGTCGCCCGAAAACGTCGGCATCGTCGTCGAGAAGCTCGACGCCGCCACCGCCGCGGCCACGGACATTGGCGGGGCCTTCCGCGCGCGTGACGGGAACTGGGCTGTGGCCGGCGGCAACCCGCTGCTGGCCCGCAACGGCCTCCAGGTGCGCTACGGCACCGGCTCCTTCACGGGGCGCCTCGGCCTCGGCACCAGCCGCACCCGCTCCTCCAACCGCCAGCAGATGTTCATCACCGTCAGGAGCGGCACCGAGGGCACCCTCGTGATGGGCAACGACACCTACGTGACCCGCCTCGGCTGGTGGAGCCCGCGCGGCTACCTGCTGATAGCCGAAAGGGAGTTCGTGGGGCGGCAGCTCGTCGTGCGGCCGACCATCCTCTCCGATGGGCGGATCGCCATCCAGCTCTGGCCCCGCTTCTCCACGCGCCGCGGCCAGGTCATTGACCTCACCCAGCTCTCCACCGCGGTCACTGTCCGAGACGGCCAGGGCATCGTCATCGGCGGCCTCAACACCGCCGACAGCGAGGTCAGCACCGTCCTCTTCGGCGCGAGCACCCGCGAGCAGGCCGCCACGTCGGCCATCGTGCTGACCGCCAAGATCGGCGGCCTCGACATCGACTGGCCCAAGGTGAGATGAGCGACCGGGGTCGCCTCCCGAGCAACTTGCGCCCCCCGAGAGCTGATCTTTGCCCACATCTTCTGGGGGCTGGGGTTTAGCCCCCGAATGGGGGCGTTTGAGCCGTAGCCCAGGGCGACCGAAGGGAGCCCTGGGAAAAGGCCCCGCCAGCGTAGAGCCCCCGAAGCGGGGC
>VGYW01000306.1 GCA_016872875.1 Planctomycetota bacterium
CTCCACCCAGATCCGCTTCGACTCTTCCTGAACCCACTCGCCTGTAGGCTGTTCCGGGTTCCTTCGCGCCCACCCCGTATCCCTGTTCCCAACGCCCCCGCCCCTGCCACAGCAGCCCCATGCCTAAACAGCACTCTCCTGTGGCCCCAACCCTACCCCTTGCACCTGACCGCACATACCGCCTCTCCCGATTCCGCAGCCCTGGGATGGCGGATGCCCGCTTGCGGAGTGGATGGCTTCCGAGTAAGATGCGGCGACCCGATTCAGCCCGCCGCGCATTGCCTCAGAAGGGGACTCCGATGATCGAGGTGCTCTGCCCGAACCCCGCGTGTGGCCGCAAGCTGCGCGCGCCCGACTCCGGCGCCGGCCTCACTGCCCGCTGCCCGATCTGCGGCACGAACATGACCGTGCCCCAGGCGCCCCCGCCGCGCGCGGAGGGCCTCGGACTCCAGCCCGAGCCGCCCGCGCCCGCCGGCGGCCCGTGGGACGCCGCGCCGCCCGGCCCCGGCCCGCTGCCTCCGCCGCCGGCCCGCTCGCCGCGCAGCCGTGTGCCGCTCGCCGCCGTCGCCGTGGCGGTGGCCGCCGCCGCATCACCTACACCTGCACGCGCGTGAAGATGGACCAGACCCAAGGCCCGATGCGGATGACCTTCGACAGCGACGAGTCGAAGACCCCCAGCGGCACCGGCGACCCCGGCAGCCAACTGCTCGCCGGAATCCTCGGCGCAATGGTCGGCTGGAAGGGCGTCCAGGTCTACTCCGCCGACGGCAAGTTCCTGCGCCTCGAAGGCCTCGAACACCTCCTGAGCAAGATGCGCGCCGCACCAGGCGGCGCGCAACTCGTCGGCATGATGAAGCAGTTGCTCAAACCCCTCCTCCGCGACGCCCTCACCCGCCACTGGGGCAAGCTCCTCCCCGCAGAACCCGTCGGGCCGGGCGACTCCTGGAGGCGAACCGTCGACTTCGACAAGGTGCCCATGTTCGGCAAGATCGACTTCGAGTTCACCTGCTGGCTCACCGACGTGGCCGACGGCCCCGACGGCAAGGTCGCCGTCCTGGTCTGCGACGGCCGCGCGCGCATCCGCAACCGCGATGTGGACATGAGCGGCATGGGCCTGCCCATGGCCCCCAAGACCACCGTGGACGACATGACCATGCTCATCCGCCAAACCGTCAAGTTCCCCATCGCCGTCGGACTCGCCACCGAGGTGACGGGCGACCTCGACGTTGACGCCTCGATGACCATGAAGATCGTGGGCCAGACCGCCAGCACCAAGCTCCAGCAGGCCACCAAGTTCACCTACACCCTCACCCCGAGGAAGTAGGCTCCGCGCATGTGGCACAGCCGCCCCCGGCTGTGCAAGGAGCGCTCCCCGGAACACAGCCGCGGGCGGCTGTGCCACATTTCGGGTCGGCTCAACGGCCCTCTCCCACGTACTCCTCGTACGCCTTCTGGAGCGTCGCAAGATCGGCGTCGCCGCGATGGAGCCACACGCGGTAACGGCAGCGGACCGGCTTGCCGGGCTCGAGGTCCTTCGGCTTCACGCCCGGCCAGCCGACGCACAGGCAGCCGTAGTGGCGCGTGAGCCACGTCGGCGGATAGTCGGGGTGGTCCTTGGCGACGAAGATGGCCACGCCGCTCCGCCCAGGCGCGCCCGCCACGTGGCCCGTGATGTCGGCCCACGCCAGCGGCTTGTCCTCAACGTCCTTCCCGTTGCTCGGGCCGGCGGACGTTATGATGGCGGTGTCCTTGCGGCGATTGGCGTTCGGCTCGTCCTTGTTGGGAGCGAAGCGGACGTTGAAGCCGCCGTAGCTCTTCCCCGCCGCGCCCCACAGCGTCACCGGCTGGTCGAGGGCCGTCCAGGTCAGGTCGAAGTCAATCGCCCGCGTGTCCTTCGGGGCGGGGTAGACCGTGAGAACGAGAGCTTCTTTCACCACCTTCTTCTCGCCCACATACCAGCCGCTCTCGGCCTCGAGCACCGCCTTGTCCTTCGTCGCCTCCTGGCGGACCCATTTCTCGTGCTTGTAGTAGATGCCCGATGGAATCCACGACTGAACGCTCTTGCCCTCGGCCTTCATCCCCGGCCAGGCCCAGAAGACGCCGCGATGGTGGTAGTGGTCGCGCGGGAAGTCCTCGGTGAGAGCCTCGCCATCGAGGCCATAGAGGGGGTGGACGTAGCAGGCGCGGTTGTAGCGCTCCGCCACGCCCTCCTTGCCGATCATCCCGTGGTTGTACACGAGCACGGGCTTCTCGCCGTCCCAGAGGCCCAGCGACTTGTCGCTGACCGGCTTCCACTGGAACCCGGCAGGCGTGGGCTCAGCCCCGCCAGCAGCCAGGGAGAGGGCAGCACCAAACACGCCTACACCCAGATGCAATCGCCTCACGAAGCTCGCTCCTTCCACGGTCCCTTGGGTCCTTGTGGTCCCTCGTCCCTTCCCCGCTCAATAGCGGTCGATGACAAAGGTGCGGGATTCGCCCTTCTTGAGGGCGAGCCAGACGGTGCCGGTCCAGCCGTTGAAGAGGACGTGGCCGCGGTTCAGGCGGTGGTCGTTCTCCTTCGGCTCGTCGGTGATGTTGTCGGCCGGGCCGCCGTCGAGGGGCACGACGCCGGTGAACTCGCGCCAGAGCTTCTCGACCTTGATGCCGAGGCGGGCGAGATCGAGGTCGAGCTTTACGATAGCCGGCCTCTTCTCGTCGCCGCCTGCGTTGGTGACGTGGAACAGGACGCTTCGGGGCCGCTGCCAGGCGAGCGCGCCCTGTGCCTCGAAGCCGGCCAGCGGCTTCGCCCTGTTGATGCCCCAGTCGAGCACGGCTCGGCGCAGCGGTGGCACAGGCGTCGGTGGCACAGGCGTCCCGCCTGTGGTGGATGGAAACCAAGCCTTCCACGCCGCATCGTTGATCGGCTTCTCCTCCCAGTGGAGGACGAGGTAGCGGACGTCGTGATAGAAGACGCTGAAGCCGTCGAGGATGCCCGTCTCGGGGTCGAGCTTGGGGTCGAGGGGCGGGACGACCTTCTGTCGGGCGTGCTCGTGCTTCTTCGCATCGTCGGGGTCGCCGGGCAACTCCTCATACCACTTGAGGTGGCCGAGGTAGCGGTACTGGGCGGGGTTGTTGTAGAGCTGGCGGATGCGCAGCCGCTCGCCGCTCAGGCCAGCGGGCACGCCGAGGGCCTTGAGTTCGAGCATTGCGCGGAAGGGCCGAGTCTGCTCCTTGCCCGCCTCATCGGGGCCGTAGTTGCACACGGCCAGGACGGCCGAGCCGGGGCGCTTCCACATGCTCACGATGAGGCCGGGCGTCAGGTTACCGACGTGCCAGTTCCGCCAGTAGGGGATGAACTCGACGTCGGCGCGGCTGATGCCCCAGTGCTTGAAGGCCTGGTGGTTGAACACGCCGCCCCCGCCACCCATCACGGCGTCGTGCATCGAGGGCCAGGTGGGGTTCATGAAGCCCAGGTGGCTGATGTTCACCCCGAAGTTGTGCGAGCACGACCCCGCGATCATCCGGTCGCTGGGGTAGACGCTGATCGGGTCGAGCATCGGGTACTCGGAATCCAGAATCGAGTCGGCGAAGGGGAGCGCCTTGAGGCAAATGGAGTTCGTGGCGTGGCCGCTGACGCCGCCGGGGTATTGCCCCGTCTCCTGCATCAGCGCCCAGACGCGCTTGTACCACTCGCGGAGGTTCGAGGCGTCGCTCTCGGGCTGGATGCGGCCGTCGGGCAGGCGGTAGCCGAAGCCCGCGGCCAGGGCGCGGGCGAAGTGCCCCGTGAAGCTGATGTCGTAGTAGAAATGCGTGCAGCCGCCCTCGCGGATGAGGCGGTTCTGGAGCCACATCATGTAGTCGCGATAGGTCGGCGAGAGGATTTCGCCGCCGGGCACCCAGTCGCCCGCGAAGTACTCGTAGACGCCTGGCTCGATGCTCTTGTTCATGTAGCCGCGGAGGGCGATCTGGTTGTTTGTCCACATGCCCAGGCGGGCGGAGCCGTCGTAGAGGCCGCGCTGCGAAATCTTCTCACACTCGGCCTTGCAGTAGGCGTAGTACTCAGGCCACCGCTTCTCGTCGGGGAAGGGCGGGCTGAGGATCGAGAAGAAGTCCTGCCCCGTGTCCCAGTTGACCTTGTACTTGCCGCCCGAGAAGCCGTTGGCGGCGGAGACCTGGTTGAGCCGCCAGCCCGGGATGAGGCGGCGGAAGGGCGTGGCGTTGTAGCCGAACCGAATCGTCCGCGGCTCGGCGAGGCGGAGCGGCTTCTTGCCGAAGTGGCTGCGGCCCACGATGTTGTTGCGGAGGATGACCTGACTGTTCAGCACAATCGTCCCCGGCCGCGCGGGGCGGACAAGTGAGTGAGCGGGCACCTTGTCATCGGGCTCCCAGCCGAGGTCGGAGTCGGCGGTCCAGAGCAGGCCGCGCCTCTCTGTGCCCAGCCACAGGTTGTCCGTGAAGCTGCCCGTGGTCATGCCCGAGCCGGTGAGGCCAATGCCTTTGAGGGTGTTCCACACCTCCATCCAGCGAGGAGCGGGGAACGCAGCTCCGAACAGATCGCCGTCAACTGGCCGCGAGGGGACCTTGCCAATCGAGCGGGCGCAGTAGTTGTTGCCCTGGCCAACGCAGGACATGTGCAGCCCGTCGCGGTCGTCGAGCGGCCACTCGATGCGAAGCCCCTCGATCTCCACGGGGCCGGCCTCGGGCGCATAGGTGAGTTGAAGCTCGACCAGGCCATCCTGCTCGACCGAGCCCTTGGCGGTGAAGACGATGCCGGCGGCCTTCGAGGGCGAGCCCTCGAATTCAATGCGCCAAGCCTTTTCGGTGGTGACCTTCACAGAGCGGCGGGTGGGAACGACGTGCTCCTTGCCGCCAACCTTGACCACGATGCGGGCGGGGGCAGCGAGCACGTCGCCGTCGTTTGCCTCGATCTGGCGGGGCAGGCCAAGGGAATCGAGGTGGTAGACGCGGCGGGTGCAGAAAACCTTGGTCCCCATAGCAAACCCGCCAGCGCCCCTGCCCGTGCCGCTCGCGCGCAGCGGCTCGAAGGGCGCGAGCACCTTCTCCGTGTCGCCGAGCTTGTTGCCCCACCACTTGGCGAACTCCTTCGCCTCGTCCTTCTTGGCGAGCTTGATGCCGTCGCGTGTCAGCACAGGCTTGCCGCTGGCGTCCACAAGGCTGAGCTTCACCTGGTACTCGCCCGGCTCGACGCTCGGCAGTTCGACGAGGTCTTCATACTTGTAGTAGACGAAGTGGCCGAGCCGGCCCTTCTTGACGGTTCGGGTTTGTAGTTCGGCGTTTACGCGGTCTTCGGGCTTGGCGGAACCGCCTGAAGGCGGAACTACGAACGTAATCTCATATTCGGCGCCGGTGGGTTTGGCGCCGGGGGGCAGCGGCGCGTCGAGGGTGTCGGCGCTGAGGAACAGCAGGCCGCGGACCGGGTTCCAGTTGGCCTCGTGCTCGAAGACGATCTGGCGGGGGCGGGCGGCCAGGTAGCTCTTGTCCGTGCCTTGGAAGCTGAGGTTGTAGGTGTAGACTGGCTCGTCGCCGAGTGTGACGCTGTAGCTGTACCAGGAGAGTTCGCCCGGCTCCTTGCCGTCGGGCTTGGGATAGGCGAGGCCGGGGAATGCCTTCGCCACGTCGAAGCGGACGGAGCCTTTGGCGGGGATCGTGAGCGCTTGCTCCTCCTGGACGACCGGCTTGGCGTTCTCGGGCAGGCCGCGCTCTCGTGCGCGGCCCATCTTGCCGTGGAGAACGCTCGCGGCGGCCTTGACGCTCAGCGGTTTGTCGGAGGGGTTGTAGATGACGCTCTTGAGATTGAGCTTCTCGTCGTGCAGGCCGCTCAGCTCCTCGACCTGCACGTAGGGCTTGTCGGCAGTCAGGACGGTGCGGGGGAAGCCGTAGTGCTCCAGGTGGCCGGAGGCGGAGGGGACGTCGAGCCACTGCCAGTCGGGGTTCTTCAGCGGCGCGGCGAGAAGGATGTCCATCTTGTCGCCTGCCTTGTGCTCGACGGGCATCTCCACGTCCTTCAGGTCGGCGGCGAGCTCCATGTCCCACCATTGCTTGCCGCCTTCCTCGTGGATGCGGTTGGCGATCCGCATGTCGGGCCGCCAGTTGAAGAGGTTCTGGCCGATGGAGGGGTAGAGCTTCATGAACTCGCCGCTGCCGAGCGAGTTGATGACGAACTTGAGGAAGCTGGAGACCTGGCCGGGCAGCTTGTTGCGGTCGTGGAGGAAGATGCCCAGCTCATAGGAATCGTCGAACACGACGCCTGCCGCGTACTTCTCGCGTTTGCTGCGGTAGAGGCGGTGGCCGGGCAGGATGTCGCTGCGGGCAGCGATATAGAGGTGCTGCGGGTCCCAGGCGACCCAGAAGGAGACTGGGCGGTCGCGGTAGGCGAGGCTGGAGGTCCAGACCACGCCCATCACCTTCACCGCCTCGCGCCACTCGTCGGCGCCGATCGTGCCGTCAATCGTCGGGGGCTTTGACATCCGCGGCACGTTGAACCGCGGCACGAACTGCTCGTCGTAGGCGAGGCCGCCGGCCTCGGCAGTGACGCATGCGCCCAGCGTTGCGCCCAGGACAGCTAGACAAACAGCAACTCTCATGTCGGATCCTCTCCTTGTAGCCCCCGAACGGGGGCGGCCCAGCCGTAGCCCAGGGCGACCGAAGGGAGCCCTGGGCAGGCTGTCCCGCGTGTGAGAGCCCCCGAAGGGGGCGATTCAGGCGGCCATGAATCGCCCCTTTCAGGGGCTCATGCCCGGGTTGGCCCCGTTCCCCAGGGCTCCCTTCGGTCGCCCTGGGCTACGGCTGGCTCGCCCACTTCGTGGGCTGCCAGGCCGATCACGCGTCCCCCCGTTGTTGGGCACTACTCCACGGTCACGGCGATGGCTTTCTCGGAGCGGGCGAAGCCATCAGAGGCGCGGAGGAGGAGCGTGTAGGCGCCCCGTCGGGTGAAGCTCACTTCGGTCTCAGGGCTGCGCGCGTTCGAGAAGGTCACGGCGTCGGGGGCGGTGCTGCTCCAGGAGACGATGACGGCCATGCGGGTCTTGCCGTCGTCGGCTATGCGGGCGGCGAGCTTGAGGGGCTCGCCAACCTTGGCCTTGGCGTCGGCCAGGCCCTCGATGCGGGGCGGCTCGTTCTTCAGGGGATTCGCGCGATTCCAGTCGAGGGTGGCCTTGAGCTTGGGGCAGTCGTCGGGCGTCTGGTCCCAGGTCTCGGCGAGGCCCCAGGAGCCCCACTTGGAGTACTTGCCGATGGAGGAGAAGGTGCAGAAGAGGTCGCCGGAGGCGTCGCGCCAGGCGTCGTGGTACTTGCGGTAGATGTCGCCCATTCGGGGGTGGCGGTTGGCGGCGTGGAAGAGGGCGGTGAGCTTGTCGTTGTCCTGGCCGCCGCCGACGCCGACGAGGTGCTGTCCGCCCTCGTAGGCGATGAGGCGGAGGCCGTGCTGATCACATAATTCCTTGACGGCCTTGATGCCCTTGACCATTTCGGGCAGGCAGTGGCTCTCCGCGCGGTCGAGCACCTGGTCAACCGTCCAACCGGCCATCTCGTCGGAGCTGGGCTTGCTCCGCGGCGAGGGGCACATGTGCAGGTAGGGGGCGTTCGACACCGCGTCCACGTGCTTCACGGAGTCCTGCCAGGGGAACAGGATGTTCTTGAGCCACCAGGCGTTGCCGCTCTGCCAGGCGAGGACGCGGACGAGGCGGTCGCGTCCGCCGAAGACCTCCTCCCAGATGCGGAAGATTTCGACGGAGCGCTGGGCGAACCACTTTCCGCCGCCCTCCCAGGGTCGCTCGGCGGGGCCGATGCCAAGCTCCTTGGCGCGCTCCTGGGCGTACTTTGTCTGGGCGAAGATGTTGTTCCAAACCTCGTTCGAGTACTCGACGTAGACGTGGAGCGTGGGGTCGAGGGAGTCGCGCACCTGGGCGGCGAAGTGGCGGACGTAGTCGTCGGTGGCCTTGTGGGGCATGCAGAACCAGGGGTTGATGAGCTGGCGGTTGCACAGGTCAATCATCACCTCGAGCGGCACGCCGCGGGTCGTCCACGTCGCGTCGGTCATCTTCGGGCGGTCGGCCCATTCGGCCACCTCGGAGCCGTTCGTGTGCATCCAGTCCATGAAGCGGTAGGTGTTCATCCCGCGCCAGAGGTCGAGGAAGCCTTGGCGGAAGGGCTGGGCCTTGTGGGTGGCCTCGGCGCCGGGCAGGAGGAAGCGGATGTTGCGGACCGGGTTCTGGGGATTGGTCTTGCGGATGGCGAGGAAGACGCCGTGGCCGTCGCGCTCGACGGCCACTACGATGCGGCCTGGCTGTGAGGCGACGACCTTTCCGCCGTTGATGCGGAGCTCGCCCTCGCCGTCGTAGAGCAGCGCGTACTCGCCCGGCGGCTTGTGGCCGGGGAAGGTGAGCATCGGCGTCTCGGCAGCGCAGCCGTCGGCTAGCTGAGCGACCCAGCCGCCGGGGTCGAGGGCGAGCGGCGGCCCCTGGCCCCAGGGCTTGCCCTGCTGCTGGCTGATCCAGCGGCGGGCGAGGCGGAACTCGTCAACGAAGGGAAGCTCGGTGTTCCAGTCGGCCATGCCGGCCAGGTTGATGCCGATGATGGCGTTGGCGTTCGCGGCTTCGCGCGCGACGGGCGTGAAGCCCGGGCCGGCGTAATCGGGCTGTGTGGCGCCAAGCGTTGCCGCGGCCATGAGCGCAAGGGCGGCCACGCAAGGAAACGACACGGACAGACACGAACACACACGAACAGAAGACTGTGGGACAGCAATCCGCCCGTCCGTGTCAGTCCGTGTCCGTCCGTGTGCTTCCCTCACAGCTTCCAGCCCTCGCGGTATTCGCCCATTGTGATGCACTTGTTCGCTTCCTCGTTGTTGATGATCTTGCCTTCGAGCGGGTCGTATTCGAGGACGCCCTCGAATTGCGTGGCGACGTTGCCGAGCATGTTGAACTCGGTGAGGGGGCCGGAGTAGTCGAAGTTGGCCCAGGCGGGCTTGCCGCCGCGGCAGGCGATGAGCCAGTCGCGCTCGTGGCCCGCCGAGCGATCAGCCTTTTCGGGCGTCTGCTGCTGGACGCCCTTGAACTTCTCCTCGGGAATCATCTTGAAGGTGGCGTTGTGGCCCGTGGCGTGGATGCGGCCCTCGGCGCCGATGATGAGGTGGCCGGCCCACTCGGACCAGTCCTTCGGCCCCCAGGCCACGTCGTGGCCCAGGATGGCCTTCAGGTCGTCCCTCACGCCTGGGCGGCTGGAGCCGTTGTGCCAGTGGAAGGTGATGGGCGGGAGGCCGCCGCGCTTGGGGATGTGCCACTGGACGTGCTCCCACCTGGGGAACGACAGGCGGTTGATGCGGTTGGCCTTGGCCTCGACCTTGATGATGGGCTTCGTGGCCGGATCGGCGTACCAGAGGGTGTCCACTTTGAGTGCCATGAATGCGAGGTTCTGGGTGTGGGAGGCCCAGTTGCCGAGGTTGGCGGTGCCGAAGTCGCGCCAGTGGCTCCACGCGAGCCACCTGGGATGGAATGGGCGGAAGGCAGCGGGGCCGAGCCAGAGGTCCCAGTTGAGGTAGGGCGGCACCTTGGCCTCGTCCTTCGGCGGCTCGGGGTGGTCGGAGCTCCCCTGGTCGTTCCAGGTGTGGACCTCTTTGATGGTGCCGAGGGTGCCGTCGCGGATGAGCTCGAGGGCGCGGCGGAACTGGCCGCTCGCCGTCCCCTGGTTGCCCATCGAGGAGGCGACCTTGAACTGCCTGGCAAGTTGCCGCAGCACGCGGGATTCGTGGACGGTGCGGGTGAGGGGTTTCTCGGTGTAGACGTGTTTGCCCGCGCGGATGGCGAGGGCTGAGGCAGGGGCGTGCGAGTGGTCGGGCGTTGCCACCACCACCGCGTCAATCTCCTTCCCCATCTTGTCGAGCATCACGCGATAATCCTGGAACCTCGTCAGGTTGGGGAACCTGGCGAACGTCTTCTGCGCCCTGCTCTCATTCACGTCGCAGAGCGCGACGGACCGCTCCTGGCTTGAGAAGCCGCCGAGGAGCTCGGCCCCTCGCCCGCCGCAGCCGACGTGGGCGATGGCGAGCTTGTCGTTGGCCTTGGTGCCCTGCGCCGAGGCGGCGTCGCGCAGGACCACCAGCCCGGCCCCGCCGAGGGCTGTAGTGCGAAGAAACCGGCGGCGATCCATGGGCATCTCCT
>VGYW01000307.1 GCA_016872875.1 Planctomycetota bacterium
TCGCATTCGGCCACCGGCACGTCTCCTGGAGGCCAGCGCGGCCATTTTCCTGTTGGGGTGCCGGCGGCCCGAAAGCGGAAAATCCTGGGGGTTCGGGGGGCAAAGCCCCCGACGCACCGGCCGCAGGCACACCCACGATCTCAAGGACTTGGGACGCTGTCAAGTTCTTGTGCTCGGGTGGTTTTTGTTATCTCACGGCCTCCTGGGGCTGGCAGCCAAGTCCTGTGTCCGACCGCGCCGTTGCGGGCCTCGGCACCTGCCTCACGACGGAGGGGCTGGGGGCTTTGCCCCCAGACCCCCAGGATTTTCCGCCTTGCGGGCGAGGGCAGCATCAGCTAAAATGGCCTTGCCGCTGAGGAGGATAGGGCTCCGGTGGGGACCGACCCGAGCGCCTCGGCGGCGGCAGGGCAGCAGGGGACGATTCGCCCACAGCGGTCGTCCCCTCTGTCATGCCAGGGGCTGCCCTCGCCCCTAAAGCGATAAATCCCAGGGGGTCTGGGGGACTGGTCCCCCAGACGCGACGAGTGCGCCACGGGGTCCACAAGGATTCGGGACGCTCCCAAGTCATTGCACGATCGACCCCCGAAAGGTGTTTGGGTAGACCCGGCTTAGGCATCAGGCAGTACGCCCACACCGCGACCCCGTGGCGGCGGCACCACTGGCCCATCACGACCACGCGGGCGAGCTATCTGGGCATGCAACCATGCCATCGCGTCCCAACACGCTTGTCAATAGCCTCTGCTCTCCGCCAGCCAAGACCCGCAATCAGGTATCGTGTCCCCAGGTTCAGATTCCGAGGCCGTCAAGTGGCAAAAATGAACAAGGCACTGGCCCAGTTTGACAGGACGCGGCACCCTCTGCTATCATGCTTTTTTCCACCCATCCATCATCCCCTTCTTCCGCGGCCAGCGGCCGCCCCAGAGGAGATGGCCTTGAGCAAGCGGCTCTTCAGCGGCATCCAGCCAAGCGGCGGAATCCATATCGGCAACTATCTCGGCGCCATACGCAACTGGGTGGCCCTCATCCCGGAGTTCGAGTGCATCTATTGCATCGTGGACTACCACGCGATCACGGTGCCCTACGAGCCTGCGGAGATGCCCGGCCGCATCCTCGAAGCCGCCGCCGTCAACATCGCCTGCGGCATTGACCCCGACCGCTGCACCATCTTCGTCCAGAGCCACGTGCCCCAGCACACCGAGCTCGCCTGGGTCCTCAACTCCGTGACCCCCGTGGGCGACCTCTTCCGCATGACCCAGTTCAAGGACAAGTCGGCCCAGTTCGAGGGCAGCGTGAACGCCGGCCTCCTGACCTATCCCGTGCTCATGGCCGCCGACATCCTCCTCTACAAGGGCGAGGTGGTGCCCGTGGGCGAGGACCAGGTGCAGCACCTCGAGCTCAGCCGCGAGATAACCCGCCGCTTCAACGCCCGCTACGGCCCGGTCTTCCCCGAGCCGAAGGAGCGCCTCACCGCCGCCGCGCGCGTCATGGGCCTCGACGACCCCACCAAGAAGATGAGCAAGTCGCTCGGCAACACCGTCGCCCTCCTCGAAGACCCCAAGAGCATCTGGGAGAAGGTCCGCACCGCCGTCACCGACCCGGCCCGCGTGCGGCGCACCGACCCCGGCGAGCCGACGAAGTGCAACATCTTCACCCTCCACGGCTACTTCTCGCCGCCGGCCGACATCGAGCGCGTGGCCGCCGGCTGCCGCTCCGCCAGCCTCGGATGCATCGAGTGCAAGAAGGTCCTCTTCGACAACATGACGAAGGTGCTCGACCCCATCCGCGAGCGCGCCCAGGCGCTCCTCGCCCAGCCCGAGCAAGTCTGGGCCATCCTCCGCCGCGGCGCCGAGCGCTGCCTCCCCGTTGCCCAGGCCACCATGGCCGAGGTGAGAAAGGCGATGGGGCTGTGATGCGCGACCTCACGCCAAGCCTGTTCCTGGCTATCTCAACGTGGGGAACGGCAATGAACGTGGAAGCCGGTTCGTACGCCCCTGAAGTCGGGAAGAGGCATCCCGACTTCACGCTGCCGAGGGCCGATGACCGCAGGCCCGTATCGCTTTCAGACTTCAGGGGGAGGAAAGTGCTGCTGCTCCACTTCGCCTCGTGGTGAGTGGGCTGCCGCCGACACGTGCCGGTCTGGCACGCGGCCACGCGCGAGTGGGTGAAGTCGGGGCGGCTCGCCCTCCTGGGCGTCGTGCAGGAGCAGCACGCCGAGCGCGCGCGGCTCTTCGCCCAGTGGCAGGGCCTCGACTGGCCGATCCTCCACGACCCCATCAACATCCTGCGCCTTCAGGGCGTGCCCATCCTCGTGGCAGTTGACGAGCACGGGGTCGTCCGCGCCGTGCGGCCCGACCTTAAGACATTCGACGCCGACTTCCTCGACAGGACCTTCTCCGACGGAGGCGGCGAGGCGGTGGCTCTCACTCCGAGGCCGGGAGACATCCCGGCGCTCCGCGAACGGACCAGGGCAAACCCATCCACCGGCTGGCGGGCGCTCGGCGATGCCCTTGCCCTCTGGGCCGGCCCGGAGGGCCTCGATGAAGCCATCGCCTGCTACCAGCGGGCCGTGGACAGCGCCCCCGCCGATGGCGATGCCCTCTTCCGCCTCGGCGCCTGCCATCGCCTTCGCTCCGAGACGGCCGGCCGAAAGCACGGGGACTTCCAGGCCGCCGTGGACGGCTGGAGCCGAGCCCTGGCGACCAACCCCAACCAATACATCTGGCGTCGGCGCATCCAGCAATACGGCCCGCGCCTCGACAAGCCCTACGCCTTCTACGACTGGGTGAGCGAGGCGGCCAAGGCCGTTGCCGCGCGAGGCGAGACGCCCATCCCCCTCAGCGAGCCACCCTATGGCTCCGAGATCGCCCATCCCCTCAAGGAGTTGCCCCAGCCCCAGGCCCCGACGCCGCCCGACCCCGAGGGGAAGGTGAACCGAGACGCGAAGCGGCTCATCGAGGCCGACGTGGCAGTGGTCCCGCCCACCGTGACGCCAGGGCAAGCCGTCCGCGTTCACATCGTTCTCCGCCCATCGCGCCGTGCGCAGGCGCACTGGAACAATGAAGGCGAGCCGCTGCGTCTCTTGGTGGACGTTCCTGCCGGCTGGCGGGCGTCCGAGCGCCTGCTGGCCGCGCCCCAGCCCCAGCAGGCCGAGACCGGCGAAGCGCGCCGCCTCGACTTCGAGGTCCAGGCCCCGCCCGACGCCGCCGCGGCCCCGCGCCTCCGGGTCTATGCCCTCTACAACGTCTGCGAGACCCAAGGCGGCCAGTGCCTCTTCCTGCGGCAGGACCTCCCGGTCGAGATTCCCCTCAGGAAGTAGCTCCCTGCCTTGACACACAGGGCACAAGCCGGCATCATACTGCCCGGCAGTCTCTGGGTGTCCCCGGCCACAGGAGTGCTCTATGCGCAACAGCCCTCTGCCCTCGCAGCTTGTCGTTGGCCTCATCGCGGTCTGCTCGTTTGCCTTCGCGGAGAACTGGCCCCAGTGGCGCGGGCCGCTGTTCAACGGCTCGACGACCGAGAGCGGGCTGCCCGCGAGCTGGGACTTGGCGGAGAAGGCCAACGTGGCGTGGGCCGCGCCCATGCCCGGCCAGGCCGCGGCCACGCCAGCCGTGTGGGCCGAGCGCGTCTTCGTAAGCTCCGTGGACAAGGAGACGAAGGACCTGCTCGCGCTCTGCCTCGACGCCGCGTCGGGCAAGACGCTCTGGCAGAAGGCGGTGGGCAAGGACCGCAAGGCGCCCGTCGGCACAAACAACATGGCCTGCCCATCCCCCGTCACCGATGGCAAGAGCGTCTGGTTCTTCTACGGCACGGGCGCTCTCGTGGCCTTCGACTTCGACGGCAAGCAGCTCTGGGCGCGCGAGCTCGAGAAGGACCACGGCGAGTTCGTGGTCAAGTACGGCTACAGCTCCAGCCCGCTCCTCTACAGGGGCAAGCTCTACGTCCTCGTGATGCAGAACGCCAGCCCGCAGAAGTACGGGCGGACGCACGACAAGCGGCCCGGGCCGCTCGAGTCGTTCCTCCTGGCCTTGGATCCCGCCAGCGGCAAGGAGTTGTGGAAGCACGTTCGCAAGACCACGGCCGAGGACGAATCGGTCGAGACCTACCTCTCTCCCATCCCCTACGAGGGTAGCGGGCGCTCCGAGCTCATCATCCCCGGCGGCGAGTGCGTGACGGGCCACGACGCCGCGACGGGCGGCGAGCTCTGGCGCTGGTGGTATCAGCCCGCCGACAGGCAGGTGTGGCAGCGCACCGTCAACTCCGCCACGCCGGGCGAGGGCCTCGTCTACGCCGTGAGGCCGAAGCACCGCTCCGTCTACGCCATCAAGGGCGGGGGCAAAGGCGAGCTTGGTGAAGGCGACCTCGCCTGGCGGCTCGACCAGAACGTGCCCGACGTCGTCACGCCGCTCTACTACCAGGGCCGCCTCTACGTGGCCAACGACGGCACCCGGGTCATGGCCTGCCTCGACGCGAAGTCGGGCAAGAAGCTCTGGGAGGGGAGCCTCGAGATGAAGAGCGTCCTCCGCGCCTCGCCCACCGCCGCCGACGGCAAGGTCTACGTCATCAGCCAGAACGGCGAGGTCGCGGTCCTCGCCGCGGGCGACCAGTTCAAAGTCCTCTCCCGCATCCAGATGGGCGAGGGGCCATGCACGGCCTCCATCGCCATTGCCGGCGGCAAGCTCTTCATTCGAACCGCCAAGAGCCTGTACTGCATTGGGGCGGGCAAATGAGGTTGATCGGTCGGATCCGACGGATCGGACGGATCAGACCGATCAAAGTAACCAATGAGGAGCGCACAATGGATCTTGCGCGCATCTCCACCTGCACCTATCCGCTCCGTGCCAGGCCAGGCACCGAGGCGCTTGCGGTGATGGGCAAGGCGGGATTCAGAAAGGTTGACCTCTGGGGCAACCCGCCGCACTTCTCGGCCGACCCCGCGAAGTGCGACCACGCGGCGCTCGAGGCCGCGGCTCGGGCGGCGGGCGTGCGCATCGCCAACCTGGGCACCTATTGCGGGGGCGACTTCGCCTCGGATTCCGAGGAGGCGCGGGCGAAGGCGCTCGCCGAGATGAAGGCCACGATTGACCTGGCGGTCCGCTTCGGCGCGCGCTCCATTCGCGTGCGGCCGGGCACGGGCGAGGACCCCGCCATCATCCCGCGCATCGCGCCGCTCTTCGCGGAGAGCGCCGCCTACGCCGCGCAACGCGGCATCTTCCTCGGGATGGAGAACCACGGCGGCAGCCTGGCGGGAAACGTCGAGGCCGCGGTCCGCCTCTGCGAGGCCGTCGGCTCGAAGCACTTCGGCGTCCTCTACGAGCCGTGCAACCTCTCCCACGCCCGCGTGGACTACAAGGCGGCCCTGGCCGCCTTCAAGCCCTGGCTCGTCCACATCCACGTCAAGGACGGCCGCTGGGCGGGCGACAAGTTCCAGGCCACCCACGTCGGCGAGGGCGCGATTGACTATCCCTGGATCGTCGGGCAGCTTGAGGCTCTTGGCTACCGTGGCGACTACGCGCTAGAATATGAAATATGCGAGGTCGAGCCGTTGGAGACTGCGCTGCCGAGGTGGTTGGAGTACTTCAGAAGGCTTTAAGCCGCCTTTCTCGTCCTCGTCGTCGTCCTCGTCGTCGTCGTCGAGAGCCCTGTGTTTCAGTCCCCTGGAAGTTCGACGACGAGGACGACGACGACAACGACGACGATTCGGAAGCCCTGTTGGCGACAGGCCATGATCCCCGAAAAGGTCCAAGAGAAGCTCGCGGCTCTCCCCGAGGCCTGCGGCGTGTACCTGATGAAGGACCGCCACAACAAGGTCATCTACGTCGGCAAGGCCGTGAACCTCCGCTCGCGCGTCCGCTCATACTTCCAGGCCGCGGGGGACGAGCGGGTCTTCGTCGAACACCTGGTGCCCAAGGTCGCCGATATTGACTGGGTGATCGTGGCCTCCGAGAAAGAGGCCCTCATACTCGAAAACAACCTGATCAAGCAGTTCAAGCCGCGATTCAACATCAACCTGAAGGACGACAAGACCTTCCTGAGCCTGCGGCTGGACCGCCGCCAGCCGTTCCCGCGCCTGGAGCTCGTCCGGCGCTACACGCCCGAGGAGGGGGTGCGGTATTTCGGCCCCTACTCGTCGGCCGCCGCCGCACGCGAGACGCTCCGCATCGTGAACGCGATCTTCCCGATCCGCAAGACGCCCGACGCGGTGTTCCGCAACCGCACCCGCCCCTGCATCTACTACGAGCTTGGCCGCTGCCTGGCCCCCTGCGTGGGCTACGTGGACGCCGCGGCCTACGGCGAGCTCCTCGACGAGGTGGAGATGTTCCTGCGCGGCCGCAGCCACGACCTGGCCGAACGCCTCCGCGAGAAGATGCGCCAGGCCGCCGAGCGCAGCGAGTTCGAAATGGCCGCCCGCTACCGCGACCAGCTCGCTGCCATCGAGCGCACCATCGAGAGGCAGCTCGTCGCCAGCCCCCAGAGCGTTGACCGCGACGTTTTCGGCTACTACAGGGAGGGCGAGGCGATGCAGGTCCAGGCCCTCCTCGTCCGCCGCGGCAAGCTGGAGGACGTGCCGGCCTACGGCTTCGACACCAAGGGCCTCGCGCCCGAGGCCGCCTTCGGCGAGTTCTTGAAGCTCTTCTACGGCCGCACCCGCTTCATCCCCGCGGAGGTCCTCGTGCCCGTCGAGCTGCCCGACGCCGCGCCCCTCGCCGAATGGCTCGCCGAGCGGCGGGGCGCGAAGGTGGGGATCTTCTGCCCGCAGCGTGGCGAGAAGCGCCGCCTCGTCGAAATGGCCGCCCGCAACGCCGAGAGCAGCTACCGCGCCGCGCACGCAAGCCAGGCCGACCGCGCCCGCGCCCTGGAGCGCCTCCAGGCCGCACTCGGCCTCAGCCGTCTCCCGAAGCGCGTCGAGTGCTACGACATCTCGAACCTCGGCGGCGCCGAGGCCGTAGGCTCCCAGGTGGCCTTCGACAACGGCACGCCCAACAAGGCCCGCTACCGCCACTACAGGATCAAGACCGTGGCGGGCGCGGACGACTACGCGATGATGCGCGAGGTCCTCTCCCGCCGCCTCCGACGCGGCCTGGAGGAGCACGACCTGCCCGACCTGATCATCGTTGACGGCGGGAAGGGCCAGCTCGGCGTCGCCCAGGCCGCCATGCACGAGCTCGGCGTGGCGGGCGTTGACCTCATCAGCCTGGCGAAGGGCCGCGAGGGCGCCGCCGAGCACGTCTACCTCCCGGAGCGGCCCGAGCCAGTCGTCCTGGCCCAGGACGCCCCCGAGCTCCACCTCCTCGACCGCATCCGTGACGAGGCCCACCGCTTCGCAATCACCTACCACCGCAAGCTGCGGCGCCAGCCGTACAAAGGCTCGGTCCTCGACCGCATCGCCGGCATCGGCCCGGCGCGCAAGAAGGCCCTCATCGCCCACTTCGGCAGCGTCCGCGCCATCCGCGCCGCCTCCCTCGAGGAACTGCTGAAGGTCGAGGGCCTCCCCCCCAGGCAGGCCGAGGCCATCCACGCCTTCTTCAATCGCCCGCCCGAGCCGTAGCGGGTCCACGGTGCAGTGCGAGGCTGGCGAAGGTGACGGCGCGCTGGAGGGGGTAGTCGGCGGCCTGGCGGTAGTCGAGGAGGGTGCAGGAGGTGGCGTCCGTTGTGGCGAGGAGGGCGTAGATGGGGGGCACACCGCAGATGTGGCGGGCGTTGCCCTCGCCGCGCACGGAGTCGTAGAAGGCGTCGGGGGCGAGGGCCACGACGTGTGCGAGCATCGCGCGGTCGGCACTCTCCACGTCCTCCAGCACTTGGGGCGTGAGTTCGTAGTCGTCGCCGAACTGGCGGCCCACGTGTGAGAGGTCGGCAGCGGCGATGGCGCACGTGCGGCGGCCGCTGGCCGCCACGGCCTCGCGGAGGGCGTCGAAGAAGTCGGCGATCTCGGGCACCTCGCGCGGCGAGCGCTCGTCGCCCACGGCGCGCTCCATCGAGCCGCAGAGGACCGGCAGCATCTCTGCCTGGCGGCCGCCCAGGACGTGTTGGAGCCAGACGGCCTGGAACTCGATGGAGTGCTCGTTTCTGTGAACGAGCTCTTCGGCGAAGGGGTCGCGGCCGTAGCGCCTGGCCAGGGCCTCCACAAGGTCAGCGTTGGTCGGCAGCGTGCCGAGGGGGGTCTGGAAGCTCTTGCGCGTGAGGATGAAGAGGGCGTCTTGCGCCTGGTGCGCGGTGCCAAGAATCACAAACAGATCGGCGGCGGAATCCTGGGCAAGGACCCTGTAGGCATGGGCATAGGAGGGGCCGCCGCGGGCGAAGTCTATGTGGGGAGCGATAAGGGCGACGACGGGATTTGCGATCTGCGATTTGCGATTTCCGATTTCGGATTTCAGAGACGAGGAGCCCTCCGCGGTGAGGAGGCCGGTGAGCTGGGTGGATAGCTCGCGCGGGTCGGCGGGGTAGGCGGAGCCGGCGCTGGACGGGAGGCGGACGGGGCTTTGGCGGAACTCCTCGGCGGCCTTCGCCAGATGGGCGCGGAAGTGGGAGCTGTCGAGGAACAACGCGTCGTCGAGCTGTTGGACGACCTCCTGTATCTTGTCGCTGAAGACGAGCTCGCCGAACTGGCGCAGGAGGGCCGCCTGGATGTCAACCACGCTGTTCGTGCCATCGAGGAGCGAAAGGAGGAAGAGGGTCTCCTGGGGAACGATGAGGACTCTGTCGCTGATGCGGGCGGGGTCGTGGAGCTGGACGACGACCCGGCCCTGGCGGCGGAGGGGGAGGGCCTCGATGGGGCGGAGCTTCGGTTTGTCCAAGGGCTCCCCCGGGGGCAGGCGGGGATGGGTGGATGGATGGATGATTGGATGATTGCCGAAGAGGGAGCCGCGACGCTCCCCTCTTGCACTCATCCATTCATCCAATCATCCACCCATCCTCGCTCATTGCGTGAGCCGCCGCAGGGCTTCCAGATACCGTTCGGTGGTCTGCCGAACCACCTCCGGCGGCAGGGGCGGGGCGGGGGGCGTCTTGTCCCAGCCCGTGGCCTCGAGCCAGTCGCGGACCGGCTGCTTGTCGAACGACGGCTGGCCCCGCCCTGGCTGGTAGCCGTCCAGGGGCCAGAAGCGGGAGGAGTCGGGGGTGAACGCCTCGTCAATGAGGAGGAGTTTGCCGTCGCGCTGGCCCCATTCGAACTTGGTGTCGGCGATGATGATGCCGCGCTGGCGTGCGTAGGCTGCGGCCCGGTTGTAGAGTGCGATGCTGCGGTCGCGCAGCGTCGCCGCCAGCCCATCGCCCAGGATGCGGGCGGCCTCGGCGAAGCTGATGTTCTCGTCGTGGCCCGTCTCGGCCTTGATGGCGGGGGTGAAGAGCGGCTCGGCGAGTTGCGAGGCCTCCACGAGGCCGGCGGGGAGCTGGATGCCGCAGGTCCGCCCCGCCTTGCGATACTCGCTCCAGGCCGAGCCTGCAAGGTAGCCACGGACCACGCACTCGACGCGGATGGGCGCGGTCCTGTGGACCAGCATCGAGCGGCCCTGGAGAACGTCCGCGAAGCGCTCCAGGCCGTGGCCCATCTCGGCCACCTGGTCGGTGATGAGGTGGGTGTCCGTGATGTCGGCCAGGAGCCGGAACCAGAAGGCGGAGAGCGCGGTGAGGACGCGCCCCTTCTCCGGGATGCCGACGGGGTTGACGACGTCGAAGGCGGAGAGCCTGTCGGTGGCGACGATGAGGAGCTTGTCGTCGAGGTCGTAGATGTCGCGCACCTTGCCGCGGCCGAGCAGCCTGTAGCCGGGGAGGTCGGTCTGCGTGACAACGGGCTTAGCACTCACGGGGGCCGGGCTCCTCACTGGGTATAGGGGGGCAGTCGTTCAAAGACGTTGAAAATCGTTGAAGATCGTTGAAAGACGTTGAAAATCGTTGAAGATCGTTGAAAGACGTTGAAAATCGTTGGGAACGTCCCAAGTTCTTGAGCCTCCCCGGGCGACGCTCTCCGCGCCGCGGGAACGCAAAGGCAAACTCGCCTCTGGGGGACCAGTCCCCCAGACCCCCTGGGATTTATCGCATTCGGCCACCGGCACGTCTCTTGGAGGCCAGCGCGGCCATTTTCCTGTTGGGGTGCC
>VGYW01000308.1 GCA_016872875.1 Planctomycetota bacterium
CGACCTGAAGGACGAGGACACGTTCTGGTGCACCGCGGACCCCGGCTGGGTGACGGGCCACAGCTACATCGTCTACGGCCCGCTCATCAACGGGGCCACGGTGCTGATGTACGAGGGCGCGCCCACTGCGCCGCGGCCCGACAGATGGTGGGGCCTGGTCGAGCGCTACGGGGTCACTGTTCTCTACACCACGCCCACGGCCATTCGCGGCCTGATGCGGTTCGGGGAGAGCTGGGTCGCGCGTCGCGACCTGTCGAGCCTCCGCCTCCTCGGCACCGTGGGCGAGCCGATCAACCCCGAGGCCTGGCGCTGGTACTACAACAACGTGGGCCGCAAGCGCTGCCCCGTCATGGACACCTGGTGGCAGACCGAGACGGGCATGATCATGGTCTCGCCGGTGCCCTCCACGCGGCTCAAGCCGGGCTCGGCCACACGCGCGCTCCCAGGCGTCGTCGCCGACGTGGTGGACGAGCACGGCAAGCCGGTGCCGGCCGACCACGACGGCTTCCTGGTCATCAAGCGGCCCTGGCCCGCCATGCTCCGCACGCTCTACAAGGACCCCGACCGGTATCGGCAGAACTACTGGGAGAAGATTCCCGACGTCTACACCGCGGGCGATTCGGCGCGGAAGGACAAGGACGGCTACATCTGGGTGATCGGTCGGATAGACGACGTGCTGAAGGTGTCCGGCTACCGCCTCGGCACGGCGGAGGTCGAGAGCGCGCTGGTAAGCCACCCGGCCGTCTCCGAGTCCGCCGCCATCGGCAAGCCGCACGACCTCAAGGGCAACGCCATCAAGGTCTTCGTCGTCCTCAAGAGCGGCTACCAGGGCACCGACAAGCTCCGCGACGAACTCCGCGTCCACGTCGGCAAGGAGCTCGGCCCCATCGCCCGGCCCGACGAGATCGACTTCGTGGAGAGCCTGCCCAAGACTCGCAGCGGCAAGATCATGCGCCGCCTCCTCCGCGCGCGCGAGCTCGGCCTGCCCGAGGGCGACATCAGCACGCTCGAGAGCTGAACGGAAACGGTCAAGGCATCTGGTGAGTTCGCCGCAGGTAGTCGGCAATCAGCTCCGCGGCCTTCACAGCCCCGACCGAGACGAACTGCTGGCGTATCCTCCGCGCCTGGTTCATCGCGCGCGCTACCTGAACCATCGAGAATGCGGTGGGGTCGGCTTCCATTTCGTAGTCCGCCCTGAGCCGGTCGTCGCGGAGTCCTCTCAAGTCGTTGGCGACAGCGCGCAACACCTCGTGCCCTGTGGCGGCGAGATACCGGCACAGCTTCTCGTGCGAGTCGCGCTCGGGCACGGTAACGTGTCGCTCGCGCAGGCAGCAGATGATCTCATTGTAGGCAGCATAGTAGGAGCGGCTGATGGACGAACGGCGGCCAGCCTCCAACTCGGAGTCGCGCAACATCTCGGCCACGAGGAGGAACTGCCAGGGGTCCATCTCAGATGATGATCACCGTAAAGACGAAGAACCACCGCCTCTCCGCATCCATCCTGGCGCGAAGAGCCGCGGAGAAGGCGTCCTCGCGGTCCAGAATCTCCTCCATGTCCTCCATCCCCCCAGGCACCCTGCTCTCGACGCGCAGGTATTCGCAATCGGTTGACTCGGGGTCTATCACGTGGCTCACCCGTACGGCCACGAGCTCTGGGAACACATCGTGGAGCAGTTCGACCGCAAGCTCGATATCGGGCCACAGGCCGTGCTTGTCCGCGAAGGCCGCAGCGGCCGGGTCAACGGTCGGCTCGATCCGAACCTGTTGGGACGTGGCAGCGGTGCCCATGAAGGGCTCTCCAACCCCCCGTGGATTATACCACGCCTCCCCCCGCCCTGCAAAACCGCCGGCGCGTGTGGGCGCAATGACGCATTTGCGCACAGCGCCCGCAGAGTAGCCACAACCGTCCCGGTTGCGGCCGCCGAGCGGGACGCTTGCCGCTACCCCACCCAATGTGGCTCAATGTGGCTCAACGTGGCTCAATCGCCGTTCGGCGATTCGCGGCCTTCCGGCCCGCCGTTCTCCAATGTTGCTCAATGTTGCTCAACACTGCGCCACACATCGACCGCGCCGGGGGGCGGGGGGCTTCCACGGTCCCCTTGTCCCGCCTCCTCTCCCCCTCCACTTTCCCCACTCACTCTCCCTCTTCCCCTCCACCCCTGTATACGCATCGCGTCCGACGACTTGCCAGTGCCAGCGGGGCCTATGGCGACCGTCTGGCGTGTAACAGGTTGCTCTCTCGATACTTCGGGCGAATGGGCTCGACGTAAGTTTTTTTCAAAAATCGCTCGTCACTCGCTCCGTGCTCGCTCCGGCCAGTCACAGCACCTGGTCCGGCCTTCTTCGATTCTTCTCCCTCTATCCTAACTACGACGATCCCCCCTGGAATGGGCGGGTGGAATTCTTCCCGCCGCTGGCGCCTCAAGAGCGGGCGCCCCGAGGGCGCGCAAATCCGTTATTGCACCCGGCGCGTGTTACTCAAGCGGGCAGCCAGTCCTTGACCTCCTGCCAGGAGACATCCTGGATGCCACGTCCAATGAGATCCACGCGGCCGTGGTTCTGCCAGTCAAGATGCTTGAGCAGCCTTAGCTTCACATCCGAGGCATTCGGGTCGATGATCAGGAGCCGCCGTGATGCGCCACGACTAAGCCATTGAGCCAGGTACGCTCTAATCCCCTCGTCTCCCAAGCTGAGACCGCAGGCAACCACCGTGTCGGTGCGTTCGAGATGGGACTGAAAGAAGGCCAATAACTGCGGGAACGGACTGTACAGATAGTGCCGAGCTTTGCTGGTTGTCCCGACGAGCACGCGGGGGTTATCCATCTGTCGGCACCACCTGACCTCCAGGTCGTCTGGACCTGACAAGGGGACCCTCACGCCATACCGGAACCTCCCCGTGCAACGGTCCTGGTACAAGTACCAGTCAACAGAGCCGTGCAGCTTGGCAAGGACGACTCTCTCTTCTCTCTCGCGCCAGTAGGCATCGAGCTCAAGCCACCTCATACCCGCGTTGGGTGCCTCGAGACCGGCAAAGTACCCGATGCCCTAGGAATCGAGGTGACACTCGATGAGTGTATCATGGTTCAGCGTGAAGATGTGGACCTTGCGGGCATGGTTCGCGGCATGCCCGAACAGACGTAGATTAGAGGTGTCTCTTACCTTGCGTTGGTGGTAGTTGAGATAAGCGGCGACAGCGCCGCGCACATATTCCTCCGGATTGAGCAGCGGATCCTGCGCCAACCAACCTCCGGTGCGTCTCTTGTGGTCAACTGTCGGCTTCAGGTCCGTCGGTATGCTGGGTTCAAGGAAACGCCAGAAAGCCTCGGCAAGAGCATCTCTCTCGGCGGCAAGCAAATCACGCCATAGCGCCTCCGCCACGTAGTACAACTCCTCGTAGCTCGGCTCACTGTTCGGGACCAAGGCCTTCATCGTGTCGCGCACGCTGCGAAGGAGACGTTGCCAGGGCTCAACATGCCTTCGGTATTCCGCCCGCCAGTTCACCGGGCCGTCCTCTTTGATCGTCCTGTCCCTGTCGAATAGTACGCTCCCACCTGTGTGCCGAAGGAAGTTCTCGCTGTTCAGCACTGCGTAGGTGATGTTGCTGGTGGATGGCATGCAGACGGCAGCCGACCCGCCGGCCCCAACCAGGAAAGTCACGTCCATGCCGGAGTCCCCTCAGTGTGTATGGCCTAGGGAGTGCTCACTCCAGCCAGGCGGCGAGCGCTTTCTCGCCGATGGTGTCCTTTTCGATGCGGAGGGACTTGGGGGCGTCGGCGGCGGCGTAGGCGGAGCGGAAGGGGGCGGGGTCGAGGTCGGCCGCTACGTCGTGGAGGAGGAGCGGGCGCGGGGCGGCGAGGGCGACGGCGGTGGCGAAGCCGCCAGCCTTGAGGAGGCAGGGGGTGAAGAGGTCGGCCTGCCAGCGGACGTGTTCGTCGCTCGACACCTGGGCGAGGTCGGCGACGACGCGGGTGCCCTCGGGGGTGAATGGGGCGGCGAAGAGGCACCAGGCGCCCGCCTGCCCGACGCCGACCAGCCCGACCTCTTTCACGTCCTTGCGGCCTTTCAGCCAGGCGAGGGAGGTCAGGATGTCCTGCACCCGCTCGACGAGGTCGGTGCGGTTGTAGACGGAGAAGAAGCCCTTGCCCTTCTTCTGGGCGTCGCGGACGGCTCGGAGCTTGGCCCCCTCGCCCGTGAGGTAGGCATCGATGGCAAGGACGAGGTGGCCTGCGTCGAGGAGCGCGGCGAGCGTGCGGACCGGCTCGCCGCCCAGCGGGTTCAGGAGAGCGTTGGCGCCATCAGGATGGACGAGGACGACGGCGGGCGCGCCGGCTCTGGGCTTGGGCGGGCGGTGGAGCCAGGCGTGGATGCCGTCGTCCCTGCCCTTGCGGCTGATGGTGAGGGGGAGCACGCGGGCGTCGTCAGGGATGTTGTCGGCCAGCTTCACCCCTGCCACGTCGTCGGCCTTGGGCAGCTCGGCGAGGATGGCGTGGCGATAGGCGAGGCCGAGGGTCTCCTCGAAGCGCTTGCGGTCCTCGGGCTTCTTGGGCAGGAGTTCGTCGCGCTGGCGGCGGGCCTCGGCGATCATATACGCCTCGAGCGTGTCGCGCTTCTTGGCGTCCTTGGGCAGCTCGCGGCCGGCCCACACCAGGAGCTCCTCCTTCTTGTCAATCGTGAAGGGGGGCTCGGGGAACTTCTCTTCGCCCTTGACGCCGAGGAGCCAGCGGCGGAACCAGGTGTAGACGGCCTCGCGGGAGTCCTGGTTGTAGTTGTGGCCCGCGGTGAAGTGCTTGTTCTCCACGCGGTCGGCGGCGCCGTAGAGCTCGTAGACGCCGCGGATGGAGGGATACTCCACCTTGGGCGTCTCCTTCGTCCAGTCGCCGCTGGCGGAGACGAGGGTGAGGGGCCTGGGGGCCATGAGCGCGCCGATCTCGATGTTGTTGGTCTCGATGCGGAGGAGGGGGGCGTTCTCGCACTCGCAGCCGCCCTGCATCGTGCCGCTGATCATGCACACGGGCGCGGCCACCGCCACGCGCGGGTCAATGCCCATCACCATGAAGGTCTGGGTGCCGCCGCCCGAGGCGCCGGTCACGCCCAGCCGCTTCGGGTCCACGTCGGGCAGGCCCTCGAGCCAGTCGAGCACGCGGAGGGTGTTCCAGGTCTGGAGTGCCATGATGCTGATGCCCCAGAGCTCGTTGCGGGGGCTGGCGATGGAGTGGCCGATCTGGGCCTTGGAGTCGTTGTAGCCGACCATATCGTAAGAGAAGACCACGCAGCCGATGCGAGCCAGGGTGATGCAGCGGCCGCGGACCGAGCCGTCCTTGGTCTCGCCGAAGCGCCCCTCGCCCCAGTGGCCGTGGGGGCAGGCGATGGCGGGGAAGGGGCCTTTCTTGCCGAGCGGGCGATAGAGGTTGCCGCAGACATAGAAGCCCGGCCGGCTCTCGATGTATGCCTTCTCAATCGAGTAGCCGTCGCGCTCCACTTTCCCGAACACCTCGCCCTTCAGGGGCGTCCTCTCCGGCTCGGGCACGAGTCCGCAGCTCACGCGGATGTGCTCGCGGAGCCGGGCGGCCCGCCTCTCCCAGGCCTCCTTGCTCTCGTACTTCGGCATGGTCATGCGTTCGTTCAGGTGTCGCACGTGCGAGTGCCGCTGTTCCACGGTCTTCTTCTCCTCTGCGGGCTGCGACATGGATGGGAGCAACAATGCGAGCGCGGCGAGCGCGCTTCTCGACAAGTGGCTCATAGCGGACTCCTTCCTGTAGAAACCGCCTGGCCCTGAACCACGCAGGATCGTAGCGAAGAAGGCGGGGCGGCGCAAGCCCGTTTGGTCCCTTGCACCCGGAGTCGCCAGGCGCTACCATTCGCGCAGGGCCGAAAGCTGCAACGCGAGGAGGAGCCACAGATGGAGAAGGGTTGTTTGATGGTCCGGGCCTTTGCCGCGACGGTCTACGTGGCCTGGGGGCTTGCGGGGAGCGGACGTGCGGGCGAGGCGGGCGCGACCGCACTCAGGGCCACCATCCTCCGCATCGCCGACCGGTGGGTGGAGGGCTGGATGGACAAGGAGTGGGACGAAGGGAAGGGGGCCTTCAAGTTCGCCCACGGCCCCTATTCGGACGCCTTCAAGCACCACTACGTGGCCGCGGTGCTGCTGAGGACGCCCGAGAGCAAGCTGCACGGCAACGAGCCGCTCGCCCGCCGCGTGGTCAGCGACCTGCTGTTCCACAGCCGGGTCTTCGTGGAGCAGTGCCGCGACAAGGGGCTGCGGGGCTACTGGACGCTGAATGGCGCCTCGGCGAAGGGGGTGCCGGTGGGCAGCGGCTCGTGGGCCTCGCGCTGCTACATCCGCGCCTGCCAACTGCTCGACGGGCGCATGGCCCCGGAGCAGCAGCGCGCCTGGCGCGAGGGGGCCAGGTGGCTCATCGCGGCACTGACCGTGGACTGGAAGGAGACCCTCGGCCCCTGGTGGAGCACGAACAAGATCGCCGACCACGTGGCCGGCGCGGCGCTCTGGCATCAGGTGAGCCGCGAGCCGCAGGCAGCGGAGTTCCTCGGCCGCCAGTTCGAGTGGTTCTGGCGGGCGTTCCCGGAGGATGGCTGCGCGGATAAGTACCACAACTACTTCGCGAAGACCCTGTATCGGCTGGCCCCGGTGCTGTTCGTGCCCGAGGCGCGGCGCTATCACGAGCCGCTTCAGCGGCGGATACGGATGTGGCGCTCGTTCGTCTCGCCAAACGGGCTCTACGATGCGGCGCTCCACAGCGAGCCGAACTGCGACGAGACCTGGTTCGGGAAGCTGGGGCCCGTGGTGGCCCTGCTGTTGCTCGGGGCGCCGCTGGAGCCCGAACTGGCCCTGGCCGCCCGACACATCGTGGAGCAGCGGCTCGCCGACCACCAGACCGAGCGCTTCTGGCAGAAGAAGTTCGACCCGTACTTCGGCGGGCACTGGGACAGCCTGGGCCTGATCCTGGAGGCGGCGCCACAGTGGGAGGAGGCGCTCCGGCGCGCCGAGGCCGCTGCGCCGGGCAGCTTCGCCCAGTTGCGGCTCTTCGACTACTGGCAGGGCCTCGGGCGCGTGGCCGTGAAGACCGAGCACTACCACGCCTCGTGCTACCTGCACTGGGCCTGGACGTGGGACTTCGCCCCCTTGGGCGGCATTCTCCACCACCTCTACACCCCGGGCAGCTTCCGCTTCACCGAGCGCATCCAGCCGACCCCGCGCGGCGTGGGCGGCGAGTTGCGCCCCGAGCCCGCGCGCTGTTGGCTCGACTGGGACCCCCACTCGGACCCCGAGACGGGCGGGGAGCGGACGGGGATGGTCGTGGCCAGGAGCAGGGGCCTGACGCTGTCTCTGCCCCCGAGCTTCCCGGACGAAGCCATCATCAGCGGCACCGCCGGCGGGCGGCTCTACGGCTTCACCCACTGCCGCTATCGCCTTGGCGACGCGCTGGAGGTCCGCACGAGCAACGTCTTCCTCAACGATGCTATCGTCGTGCTCAACACGATCGCGGCGCTCAAGGATTCGGCCTTCGACGCGCTCTACGTGCAGCAGTCCCTGGCCAACCCCGGCGACCTGACGGCGCAGGCCGCCAACGGGGAGGCCGTGGCCTTCGAGCCCGACAACGTGGCGCCCAAGGCCAGCGTTCCCCACGCCGTCAGCGGCCCCTTCGAGCTGCGCAGCAGGGATGGCACGGGGGCGCTCGCCGTCGTGCCGCTCGCCAACTCGTTTGCGAAGCAGGAGTTAGTGGACCTCGCGCTGGTCCGCTCGCCATACGGTGACTTCAAGCGGGTTCCGCACCGTGCGGAGGCCTGGCGTGGATACCTGCCGGCGACGTTGAAGAAGGGCGAGGTGTTCGTGGCCGACTTCGCCTACGTGCCGCGCCACGCGCGCGACGCCGCCCCGTCCGCCATCGAGAGCGTTCGGACCCCAGATGCCCACGGCGTGGCCGTCGGTGGCAAACCGAGTGTGGTGATTGGGCAATCGCTGCGGGCCGGCGAGCAGGCGGCTTGGACCCTCGGAGACTTCCGCTGCACGGGCCAGCTCTTCGCCGCCGAAACCCCGGCGGGAAAGGTCCAGAAGGCATCCCTCTACGGCCGCTCGCTCGCATGGCAGGGGCAGGCGGTCGTGAGCCTCAGCCGCCAGGCCGCAGTGACAGTGTTGCCTGAGAAGGCCGAGGGAATCGTGGATGCCGGCGTCGGCACCATCGAAGTGAGGACGCCGCAGAAGGCCTGGCGTCTCTTTTGCGCCAACCACGAGTTTCCCCGCATGGCCTGCCTCACGCAGAAGCTCGATGCAGGCCCAGGAGAGCCAGAGAGCAGCAGGCTGAGCGACGTGGAAGGCGCCTGCCGCCGCTTTGCCGCGCTCCCGGAGCTCATCGAGACGGCCGCGCGGCAGGCTGAGCTCGACATGCTGAGGCGGAGCGCCGCGGCACGAGGGCAGAAGCTGGCGTCAGAGCCTAGGAGCGCCCCCGAGGCAACGAGGGAGGTCCTGGCGTCGCACGAGGCGGCTGACCGCGAGGGAAAACCCGTGGCCGCCGTGATGGTGGGAGATGCCGCAGCGGCGCATCTCCCACCCGTCGTGGCCGGGCAGGAGCGCGCGCCAAAGAACTACCTCGTCTCGTTCGCCGAGGAGCGGGTGCGCGAGGCCGTGAAGGGGCGGGCCGAGGCCCTCTGCCGCGCCTCCCTGGGCCGCCCCGATGCCGAGAAGCTCTGCGAGGGCGTCCGTGCCACCGAGGCGACCCTTCTCACTCGCCACTTCGGCCTCCCCATCCGCTGGACCCGCGAGCACATCCCTGGCCAGCCCGACTTCTTCTGGCGGCCCATCCTGGTCGGCGAGGAGAAGAAGGGAGAGCAGCTCGCCGCCACGGATTGGGAGAAGGCGCTGACGAGATACGTGGCTCCGGGCGACCGAATCTGGCTGGCCCTGGCGCGCCTGGACGCCGCCGCCAAGCTGGTAGGGGACGAAGGGAGCCAGAAATGAGGAGAATGGAGCCTACTTGCCCGCGCAGGAGAGGCTCTTGTCGGTGCGGAAGTAGAGCCTGCCGCCCACGATGGCGGGGGTGGCGATGCAGCGCTCGCCGAGCGCGTTGCGAGTGAGGACCTTCGGCTCGGCGCCTGCCGCCAACACCGTGACGACGCCGGCCTCGCTGACGACATAGACCTTCCCGTCGCCGGCCACTGGCGAGGCATAGCAGCTCCCCGGGCCGGCGAGCCGTTCGGCCCAGAGCTGTTTGCCCGTGGCGGCCTCGAAGCACGACACGGCCCCGCCCCCTTTGGCCAGGTAGACATAGTCGCCGTGGCACAGGGGCGAGGGGACATACGGAGCCACCCCGGGCACGCGCCAGGCGACGTGGCTCTCGGTCACGTCGCCTCTGCCGCCCGGCCGTATCGCAAGGAGAACGTTGCCGCTCCCCGTGCGGGGCGCGCCGAGCGGGGGCTCGCCCTGCTGCTGGCGGCGATACTCCTCCTCGATCTCCTTGCGCGTCAGGAAGCCGTCCTTGTCGGCGTCCGTGCGGGCGAACATCTCCTTGCTCATCTGCGGGATTTCCTCGGGGCTGAGCTTGCCGTCGCGGTTGCCGTCGTGGTTGGCGAACAGCGCGTCGTAGTCGAGCGTCCGCCCTGCGGCCACAGCCTCGCGGAAGTCGCCGGTGATCGTCCTGCGGTCCACCGCAGCGGCGATGAGCAAGCCTTTCGCGATAGCAGGGGTCGTCGCCACGAATGCCTCGGGGAGCCTTACGTGCCAGACCTCTTTGCCGGTATCGGCCTCGTAGGCGGTCACGCGGTTGCTCCCGGCGACGACGAGCTGGGTGTCCCACAGGACGGGGGTAGAATAGCTTGGCGGCGAGTCGGGGCGCGGCGTCCGCCACTTCACCTGGCCGCTCTTCTTCGCCAGAGCCAGAAGGAATGATTCGCCGTCGTGGTCGCAGTTGAGGATGACCGAGCCGGCGTGGACAATGGGCGAGCTGGCGGCGCCCCAGCCCATGTGGTATCTGAACGGGCCGAGAGGATGGCTCCAGATAACCTGGCCATCGAGGTCGAAGCAGACCAGTCCAACCGAGCCGAAGAAGA
>VGYW01000309.1 GCA_016872875.1 Planctomycetota bacterium
GTGCTCGCCCCCAAGATCATCGCCAAGCCGCAGCCCGAGATCACCCACTGCCTCGAAATGCTCGTCCGCACCTACGACCCCTGCGTCTCCTGCTCCGTCCACATGCTCAACGTCAGGTTCGTCTGATGGCCGCCGTGTCTGGGGCGGCCGGGCCGGGCAGACGCGGGCTGGGGGCCACAAGCCCCCAGCCCGCTTGCTTTGGCGGCTTGCGCTTGCCTTACGCGTGCCATATCGCCATAATGACCCCTGAAGGTCAACAGCCACATAGGGAGCCGCGGCGATGGAACGCATTGCCTGCGTGGCGCTCATCATCCTAGGAGCCACCATGGGCGAAGCTGCCGAGATGCCCAAGCCGGGCGATAAGCTGTTCGGTGACTACATCAGGCAGGAGGCCCTGAGGCTCGACGGGGCCTATGCCGACGACCTGAAGTCGGCACAGGACTGGGCGCGGCGGCGGGAGGAGTGTCGCCGCCAGGTGCTCTGGATGCTCGGGCTGTGGCCAATGCCCGAACGAACTCCGCTGAATGCCACGGTGACGGGCACGCTGGAGGGCGAGGGCTTCGCGGTCGAGAAGCTCCACTTCCAGAGCCGCCCGCAGCTCTACGTCACCGCCAACCTCTATCGCCCGAAGAAGGCGGAGGGGCGGCTGCCCGCCGTCCTCTACCTCTGCGGCCACGCGGGCAAGGGGCGCGATGGCAACAAGACGGCCTACCAGCCCCACGGCATCTGGTTCGCCACCCACGGCTACGTCTGCCTGGTCCTCGACAGCCTCCAGCTCGGCGAGATCGCCGCCATCCACCACGGCACCTACCGCGAGAACAGATGGTGGTGGCACAGCCGCGGCTACACCCCCGCGGGCGTCGAATGCTGGAACTGCATCCGCGCCCTCGACTACCTCGAGACCCGCCCCGAAGTGGATGCCGCCCGCATCGCCGTCACTGGCCGCTCCGGCGGCGGCGCCTACACCACCTGGCTCACCGCAGCCGACGACCGCGTCAAGGTCGCCATCCCCGTCAGCGGCATCAGCGACCTCGAGGACTACGTGAAGCCGCCGGTCGTTAACGGCCACTGCGACTGCATGTTCCTCTACAACACCTACCAATGGCCCTGGACCCGCGTGCTCAACCTCGCCGCGCCCAGGCCGCTCCTCTTCACAAACTCCGACGCCGACGCCATCTTCCCGATGACGGGCAACCTCCGCACCATCGAGCGGCTGCGCAAGTTCTACGCCCTGCTCGGCAAGCCGGAGCACGTGGACGCCTTCGTCACCCCCGGCCCGCACAAGGACGTGTCGCCCCTCCGCATCGCCGCCTTCAGTTGGATCAACCGCTTCCTCAAGGGCGACGCCTCGCCGGTTGTCGAGCCTGACAAGTATCCCACCATCGAGAGCAAGGAGTTGAGGGCATTTCCCGGCGACCTGCCGAATGACGAGGTCAACACGAAGATTGACCAGCTCTTCGTCCCGAAGGCCGAGGTCGCCGTGCCCGACACGGCGGCCAAGCTGGCCGCCCTGCGCCGCAAGCTGCTCGAAGAGCTCCGCGAGACCACCTTCCGCGCCTGGCCAAAGGGATACGCGGGCAAGCCCGTCGAGCTGGGCGATCAGCCCGCCTCAGGCACCCTCCCCACCGAGCCGCCTATCGAGACCGGCTACCGCTACGCCCCGGCGAAGCAAGCCTCAAAGGTCTGCTGGCTCATCATCCTCAACGAGGGCGACAAGGACGATGCCCTGCCCGACTGGGCGGCGGGCATTGTGGGCGAGGATGCCTCGGTCGTGCTCAGCCCGCGCGGCGTCGGCCCCACCGAGACCACCATCAAGCAGCCCTACTACTTCCGCCGCGCCATGGCCCTCCTCGGCCGCACCATTGACAGCGGGCGGGTGTGGGACATCCTGGCCTTCCTCGCCGCCGCCAAGCGCCCCGGCGCCACCTGGAAGATCGCCGGCAAGGGGCAGGCCGGCATCCTCGGCGCCTACGCCGCCCTCTTCGACGACAAGCTCTCGGAGATCGTCTGCCTCGACCCGCCCAGCACCCACGACGCCGGCCCCTACCTCCTCAGCGTCATGCGAGTCCTCGACACCCCCGACGCCCTCGGCCTCCTCGCCCCCCGCCCCCTCACCGTCCGCGCCCCCACCCCCGCCGCCTTCTCCAAGACCTCCTCCTTCTACCGTGCGGCAGGCGCACAGGAAGCGTTTCACAGCGACCGGGTGGAGAAGCCGTAGCTACCTGAAGAACCCGCTGAACTCCCGGGTCACGTCGTCGCGGAACCTGCCGAAGCCCTCCGGGCACTGCCGTGCCACCACGTCGAGGTCCATTCTCGCTGCAATCGCACCCACCTGGTCCAGGAAGCTACGCCCCAGCGTCGTGTCCCGCCTCAGGCGCTGGTTCAGCACATACTTGGGATGGGTGTGCTCGCCCGGCGCTCCATCCAGCTTCTCCGGACTGCCCATAGGCTCCTTAGGGTGTGGCATGCCGAGCACGTCGCACAGCGCGACTTCATCAGCCAGTAGCCAGGCCTCGATTGTCTCCACTGCGACTCCGATCGCCACGGGCAGTGCAAGGGGCCTCTGCGCGTCGCTTCTCAGAGCTTCACGTTGCTGATTCAGTTCGCGCCAGCGCTTCCGAGGTGCCGTCCTGTCCCGGTCAATCACCATGACGGCCGCTTCCGCGCCGAAGAGCGCACATCGCCTTATCTGCCGCGCACCTTCGCGGCAAAGTGTTAGAGCCTGATTGCCACGCAAGGAAGGGAGGAGACTCCTGTCAAGGGGCTCGATGCGGCCTTCAGCGCCGAGGATGCGCTCGACGAGAGTCCTGAGCAGGAACTGCTCGCGCCAGGGCTGCTCCGCACGCAGTTCCGGAGCGAAGCCCATCTCGGTGGCGCCTTCGCTCAGGAACGCGACCCGCATATCTGCTCCCCAAAGGTGTAGATGAGCTCGCCAGGGGTGAAGTCCTTCAGTTGCTCCTCGATGTGCTCCACCTTAGACAGCGGAGTGACCTGAGCATCCCCCCCCGCATCCCGCTGGAAGATGAGGATTTCATCCTTCGAGCACCAATCCAACAGATAGGGCGAATGGCTGGTGGCAATCACCTGCACTGGCGGAGAACCGAGAGCCCCCCGGCTGATGGCCCTCAACAACTCCACAATGGCGCGAAGCCTGTGAGGGTTCACGCCCGTCTCCGGCTCCTCAACTAGTACGACGCCCACGTCGCCGTGAGCGTACGCTATCGTGAGGTGTGCCAGGAACAAGAGAAGGCCGTCCGATGCCTGGCTTGCATAGACCCCTGCGCCCCCCTTCTCGTGAAAGACGATGGTTGTCTGCCCGGGTCCTCCCGGCGGGAATCGTACGATCTCCACGCTCGGGACGAACAGCCGAAGAGCATCCTCTACCATCCTAAACCGAGCGGGGCACCTCTGGCTGAGTTCATAGAGGCATGATGCGAGGCCATAGCCGTCAGCGGCAAGTTCCATGCCCTCCTGCAATTGGCACGGTTGCGCCACCCGCTGAGGAACCAGACTGTACTTCGGTGTGCTGCGCAGCGCCGCAGCAAGCGGCGCCAGCCTTCCGTCACCTCGCCTCTGCATTGAGTGAGGAATGGTGGACAAGTAGCTGTAGAGAGGAAGGTTCTCTGTCTTGCCGTCGGGGTACGACACCGTGCTCTGCGGCTGACTGGCACCCGTGCGCCTGAAGGACGCAATCGCGGCGAGACGATCCCAGCCCAAGTCAACAACCTCCCGCTCTATGAGGACTGCCTCATTGCTGCCGGCGGGAACAGCAGGGTTGGGTCTCATAGCCAGATCATAGTGTGCTCTCTCACCTGACTCTGGAGTCGCCGGCCAGTTGACATCGGCGCTGTACTCAAGAGAGCGGCTTTCCCCAGGCTGGGCCAATGCCCTGTCAAGGCGAAGCCCAAGCTGCTGAAATGCCTCACCAACGGAGTTCACCCTCATGCACCGGCTGAGTAGCTCGATGGCGTCGAGGAAGCTGCTCTTGCCGGTGTTGTTGGGGCCGACGAGGAAGTTGAGGGGGCCGAGGGGGACCTCGACGTCGCGAAGGCAGCGGAAGTTGCGGACTCGGAGTTTTTCGATCATGGCGGTTCTCCGCACGAATTGGGTGCGTTGGCTTCATATGCAGGATACCGCACGCGTGGCGGGCTGTCAAACCAAAGGCACAGTTTGCCTGTGCTGCACGCCAGTGGCATAATGTGGTGTGCAAGAGGCATGGGACACCCCAAGAGGAGAAGCCGAAGATGAACGGTGCTGAACTGCTTGCCCTCACGCTCCGCGAGCGGAACGTGGAGTTCGTGGCGACGCTGAGCGGGAACGGGCTGAACCTGCTCTACCTGGCCTGCCGCGATGCGGATATCAGGCTCATTGACACGCGGAACGAGCAGGCCGCGGCCTATATCGCCGATGCCTACGCTCGCCTGACCCGCCGCGTGGGGGTCGTGGCCGTCTCGAGCGGCATCGCGCACTCCAATGCCCTCACGGGCATCGCCAACGCCTGGTTCGATGGCGCGCCCGTGCTCCTCATCACGGGCGAAAGCCCGGCGTCCCAGGACGACCTGGGGAAATTCCAGGAGTTCGACCACGTGGCCCTCGCGCGGCCCCTGTGCAAGTACGCCCGCCGCGTGCTGGAGCCCGCGAAGCTCGCGCACTACGTCCGCGAGGCCCTCGCCGCCGCCACGAGCGGACGGCCAGGCCCAGTCGGCCTCTCGATTCCGGTTGACGTGCTCTCCGCCGAAATCCCGAAGGGGAAAGCCGTGCGCGTGCGCCCAGGGCCGGGGGAGGTGGTGCAGGACGCTGCGGCGGACAGCGACCTCGTGGCCGAAGCCGCTCGGCTCATCGCCAAGGCCAAGCGCCCCGTCCTCGTCGCGGGCACGGGCGCCTTCTATGCCGAAGCAGGCCACGAGCTCGACGAGTTCGCCCGCCTCGCCGCCATCCCCGTCGTCGTGCCCATCTGGGACCGCGGCTGCGTGGAGCGGCCGGCGGACCACTGGCTCGGCGTGGTGGGCGCTGCGAGCGGCGAGCCGAGGCTGCTGCCCGACGCCGATCTCCTCCTCCTCGTCGGCTGCCGCACCGACTACCGCATTGGCTTCGGCCTGCCCCCCAAGGTCTCCGAGAAAGCGGTGATCATCCGCATTGACGTTGACGCCGCCGAGCTCCGCAGCGGCGTCGAGCCGAATGTGAAGCTGCTCGGCGACCCTTGCACGGTGCTGGGCCAGCTCACGGCCGCCATGAGACGCCGCGGGGCGAAGCCCCACGGGAAGTGGCTCGCCGAGGCCCGCAAGCGCGACGCCGCGTTCCGCCGCCGCTGGCTCGATGCCCCGGCGCCGCCCGCCCCGCCGATGACCGGCCGCCACATAGCCGATGCCATCCGCCCCTTCCTGAGCGGGGAGCTGCTCTTCCTTGTTGACGGCGGGAACATCGGCCAGTGGGCGCACATGGCGTTGGCCGACTGCTATCCGGGCCGCTGGCTCACCTGCGGCGCCAGCGCCGTCGTGGGCTGGGGCCTGCCGGGCGCCATCGGAGCGAAGCTCGCCTATCCCAACCGCCCCGTGCTGCTCCTGAGCGGCGATGGCGCCATCGGCTTCACCATCGCCGAACTCGAGACCTCCATCAAGCACTCCGCCCCATTCGTCATCGTCCTCGCCGACGACCGCGCCTGGGGCATCGTCGTCAGCGGCCAGCGCGCGGCCTACGGCCCGGAGGGCGTGCTGGCGAGCCGCATGGCCCCCGTGGACTACGCGAAGCTTGCCGAAGCCTTCGGCGCTATTGGCATCCGAGCCGAGACGCCTGATGAGCTATCGGACACCATCCAGAGGGGCCTCGCGGCCGACCGCACCACCCTCATCCACGTCCCAATCGCCATCCTCGGCCCCGCCGATTCGTGATTCTATCAGGACGCCGCTGGGCAGATGAGGTGCCGAAGTCGCGGGCGCTCCGGTGTCTTGCTCCCGAAGGGAGCACAGTGGGTAGCCGGCGGCTTCAGCCGCCGGGCTCGCGCCATAGGCAGAGAAGTCCCGAAGGGACGGCAGAAAGCGGGACCGGACCGCCTTGCTGCGGGGCTCTGCCGTCCCTTCGGGACTGGGCCGCGGGCGCGTCGCGGTCCGGCGGCTGAAGCCGCCGGCTACCCACTGCCGTCCCTTTGGGACTGCGATCTTGCCACCGGATTCGTGGGGGTGCGATCAGGCTCTTGCAATGGCGCGGAGCACGTCGCCGGCGGCCTCGACGGTCGCGTCCACGTCGCTCTGCGCGTGCGCGGCGGAGAGGAAGCCGGTCTCGAACTGGGACGGGGCGAGGTAGAAGCCGCGTTCGAGCATGCCGTGGAAGAAGGCGGCATAGCGCCCGGTGTCCGCACGCTTGGCGTCGGCGTAGCTCCAGACCGGGCCTTCGCAGAAGAAGGTGCAGAACATTGACTGGACGCCGACCCCGTGGGTGGTTACGCCTGCCGCGCCCGCGGCGTCCGCGAGGCCCTGGCAGAGGCGTTCGCAGAGGGCGTTGAGCTTCTTGTAGACCGCGCCGTCGCGGAGCCGTTCGAGGGTGGCAAGCCCCGCCGCCACCGCGATCGGGTTGCCGGAGAGGGTGCCCGCCTGATACGTCTTGCCCGCGGGGGCCGTCTGGTCCATGATGTCGGCCCGCCCGCCGTAGGCGCCCACGGGGAGTCCGCCGCCGATGATCTTGCCCAGGGTCGTGAGGTCGGGCGCCACGCCATAGAGGGCCTGCGCCCCGCCCCAGGCGGCTCGGAAGCCGGTGATCACCTCGTCGAAGATGAGCAGGATGCCGTGCTCCGCGGTGATTTCCCGCAGGCCCGCGAGGAAGCCGGGCCTGGGCGGGATGAGGCCCACGTTGGCCGCGATCGGCTCCACGATGAGCGCCGCCGTCTCGCGTCCCCGCGCCGCGCACAGCGCCCTCACGGCGTCCAGGTCGTTGTAGGGCACCACGAGGGTCAGGCGTGCGAAGTCGGCCGGCACGCCGGGCGAGGTGGGGATGCCGAACGTGAGCGCCCCCGACCCCGCGGCGGCGAGCAAGCCGTCGGCGTGGCCGTGGTAGCAGCCCTCGAACTTCACGATGGCGTCGCGGCCCGTGAACGCCCTGGCCAGGCGGATGGCGCTCATCGTGGCCTCCGTGCCCGAGTTCACCAGCCGCACCTTCTCGACGGAGGGCACGGCCTCGGCGATGAGCTCGGCCAGCCGCGTCTCGGCCAGGGTGGGCGCCCCGAAGCTCGACCCCTTCTCCGCCGCGGCCTTCACCGCCGCCACCACCTCGGGCGCCGCGTGGCCCAGGATCAGCGGACCCCACGACAGCACGTAGTCCACATAGCTGTTGCCATCTATGTCCGTGAGCCGGCACCCCTTGCCGCTGTCCATGAACACCGGCGTGCCGCCCACCCCGCCGAACGCCCGCACCGGGCTGTTCACCCCGCCGGGAATCACCTTCTGCGCGGCACTGAAGGCCGCTGCCGACGCCACGAGCTTCGCCTTATTGCTCATCGTCTGCCTCTGCTCCAAGGCGGCCATTGGCCGCAACCGATGGCCCGGACTGCCGAATGCCGCATGATACCCCGGCCACCTCCACCAGTCAAGCAAGCCTCCCCCACTGCAGCGATTCCGCTTTCGGCGGCGGAAGTATCGAGCAGGCTTGATGTAAGGTTCAGGCTGTGCCCTGGCCCAAGGCGGGACCACAACTGACCGCTAACCCGCATTTCTCACCAGCGGCTGGTGAGAAATGCGGGAACCACCAGACCACAAGCACCAAGCGCCAAACAAGCCCCAAACTCCAATCCTCAATGGTCCAAGCGGAGACTACGTGGTGTTGCCCGCGACCCTGGGGGCTTGCTTTGGTCATTGAGCATTTCGGGCTTGGAGGTTGTTTGGTGCTTGGCGTTTGGCTCTTGGGATTTCCCGCATTTCGTGAGGAATGCGGGCTAACCCTCCTCAGCCAAAGCGGAATCGCTGTCAGTTCGCCTCCTGCATTCTCCCGGAACCCCCATCCCTCTTTAGTCGTCCTCGTCCCTCGTCCTCGTACTCGACCCTTCTGGTCAGGGGAACGGAAGAATCGAGGACGAGGACAAGGACGAGGGACGAGGACGATTGAGGTTGGGGCACTCCTCCCACTTGACCCGCGTGAATCCACCCGCTACGATCTCACAGTGGGCTGCCCTCCGAGATGAGGAGATCGGACAATGAGCCGGCCGTTTGTCGCCGCAGTCTTCAGCATCCTCGCCGCGGCCGCCGTCGCGGAGAACGCCACGGTGCCAGGTGAGGTGACGACGCCCTACCCCACCATCATCCACCTCGCCAGCGAGTGGATGATCGAGGGCGACGATAATCTCAACGGCGTCGTCACCGTCCGCTTCCGAGCCGCCGGGGAGGAGAAGTGGCGCGAGGGGCTGCCCCTCCGCCGCGTCCCGGCCGGAAAGAGCCGCGGCACTAATCCCATCTTCGACTGGAAGAACAAGCACTCCGGCAGCCTGTTCGACCTCAAGCCCGACACGGAGTACGAGATCGCCCTGAAGCTCGATGACCCCGACGGCGGCAAGGCCGAGCGCACCGTGCGAGCGAGAACCCGCCCCGTTCCTCGAGTGCCGAAGGGTGGGCCAATGAAGAAGGCCACGCCAGAGTCCCTTGCCGCGGCGCTCGCCGCAGCAGAGCCGGGCGATGTGCTCCTCCTCGGCCCGGGAAGCTATGGCGAAGTCACGGTGCCCAAGGATGGCGTCGTCCTGCGCGCCGAGCCGGGCGCTACCTTCACACGCATTTCACTCAGGGAGCGCAAGCGCGTCTCTGTCGAGGGAGCCACGGTGAACGGCAGCATTGACCTCCTCGGCGCCGAGGAGTGCGCGGTCCGCCGCTGCACGGTGAACGTCAGGGGCAAGAGCTTCGGCATCGGCGCCACGAGGCCGCCCGGGGCGAAGAACTGCTACATCGCCGACAACGTCGTCACCGGCTCCACCCCCTGGACCAACGAGGCGATGGGCGCGGGCGGCAAGAACGAGGGCGAAGGCATCCAGCTCACCGGGCCAGGCAACGTCGTCTGCTACAACCGCGTCACGGGCTTCCGCGACTGCATCTCCACGATGGAGGACCGCGGCACGGGCGAACAGGTCTGCATTGACATCTACAACAACGACATCTCCGTTGGGGCGGACGACGGGATCGAGGCGGACTTCTGCATGGCCAACTGCCGCATCGTCCGCAACCGCATCACCAGCTCCTTCGTCGGCCTCAGCTCCCAGCCCGGCCTCGGCGGGCCGACCTACTTCATCCGCAACGTCATGTACGGCCTCACCTACGCCCCCTTCAAGCTCCACCGCTACAGCCAGGGCGACGTCTGCCTCCACAACACCGTGGTCAAGGTCGGAGACGGCATGGCCTGCTTCGCCGGGCAGCCCTTTGACTTCGCCTACTTCCGCAACAACCTCTGCATCGGCGGCCCGCCCGGCGCCCAGCGCTGGGGCGGCTACGGCGGCGGACAGGGCGCCGCCGCGCGGATGGTCTCCCCAGGCCCCCACTGCTCCTTCGACTACGACGCCCTCGGCACATTCAAGACGCCCTTCGGGGGCCAGTTCGGCGCCCAGCGCTTCGCCAGCCTGGCCGACCTGCACAAAGGCCCACACGAAACCCACGCCATCCAGGTGGACATGAGCGTCTTCGACGGCGTCGAGTTCCCCGACCCGCCCGTCCCCGAGCGCAAGCCGCCCGACCTGCGCCCCCGCCCAGGCTGCGCCGTCGTGGACAAAGGCGTCCGCCTCCCCAACGTCAACGACGACTTCCTCGGCGCCGCCCCCGACCTCGGCGCCTACGAAGCCACCCAGCCCCTCCCCCACTACGGCCCGAGGCCCCCGGAGGCCGACGCCAGGCCCAGGTAGCTTCCCAAAAAGGAGGACACGCCATGGTCCCAGGACGTATTGACCTCGTCGTTGCCCTCGTGCTGTTCGTCTTCGCGCTCGCGCAGGCGGCGGAGCCGCTCGCCATCGGCTCGCGCCTGGAGCTGATGGTGGATGACTATCTCATCGAGCGCCTGGACGGCGCCGCACAGTTCCGCCTCCGCGAGCCTGTGCCAC
>VGYW01000310.1 GCA_016872875.1 Planctomycetota bacterium
GCCCCCTTCGGGGGCTTGGATGGGGGGGACGCGCGATCCCAGGGCTCCCTTCGGTCGCCCTGGGCTACGGCTGGGTCGCCCGCGTCGGCGGGCTACAAGGCCCCGAGATGTGGGCAAAGATCAGGGCGAAGCCCTGGGAAGGGGGCGGTAGGTAGGCCAGCCCTGAAAGGGCGTACTATGCGGTTCCGGGCGCCACATCCTGCCCAGGGCGGGTAGTACGCCCCTACAGGGCTGAATCTGGCCGTTCGCCTGTCCCAGGGCTTCGCCCTGGGCTGCTATAGTACGCTCCGTTCGGAGCTTCGGCGCCGAAGGACCTTACCAGAATTGGGGGCCATACTCAGACGGAGGGAGGTTCTTGACAAGAGTGCCCTGTCTCCATACACTCGACAGCGGTGCGTGTGGCAGCGCGGGCGGAGAGGCGCGAAGGAGACGATGCCGTGAGAGAGCGCAGATGGGGCTTTCGGCAGGCGCGGTGGGCGGCGGCGGCGCTGGCGCTCTGGGCGCCGCCAGCCGCAGTAGGGGGCGGGGCGGCGCTCAAGGAGGTCTTCGCGGCTGACTTCTCGAAAGGGATGGCAAGCGACTGGAGGATGGTCGGCGGGAAGTGGGTGCTCAAGGACGGCCTCCTGTGCATGACCGATGCGGGGACCTCCGACCCCACGAAGGCGCTCATCCTCGTGGGCGAAAGGCACCAGGTCTCGGCCGAGGTTGAAATCACGGCCAGGCTGCGGCTCGACGCCTGGGCGGGCGACGACTACGCGCGAGCCGGCGTAGGCGTCTGCGCCGACCCCACGACCGCCCATGGCCTGAACCTCGTCTTCCACCAGGGCAAGCTACAGTTCGTCCACGATTACGTGGCCTGGGGGCCGGGGTGCGACTTCGCGTTCAAGGTCGGCGAGTGGTACTGGGTGAAGCTCTACAAGGCCGCGGCCGAGCTGAAGGGGAAGGCCTGGCGCGACGGCCAGCCTGAGCCGCCCGACTGGATGGTGAGCTGGCACAAGCCCGACGGCCGGGCGACGGGCTACCCGGCGCTCGTCGGCGCCTCGGCGAGTCCCGACAAGCGGCTCTCCGCCGTCTCATTCGCACACTGCACCGTGAAGATCGCCGAAGGCCCCTTCGGCTACTACAAGAAGCTGGCGACGTGGCACGAGACACTTGCGGCGAGCCGCGAGGCGCTCGCCCGCCAGGAGGCCGAGCTGGCAGGCAAGATGACTGAGGTGCCGGGCGCTCCCAAGCTGCGGCGCGACGGCCTGTGGGAATCGCTCCTGCGCGACTTCTCGGATAGCGAATCCCAGCAACAGATGACCGCGGAGCGGGCCGACACCATCTGGGCCGAGGACTGGCCGTTCGACAAGCCGAGCGCCCTGGCCGAGCGCTACGCCGCCGCCACCCGCGCCGGCCTCGCGGCGCGCGCACGCGAGCTGGCAAAGGGCGTCCAGAAGCTCTCCGACATCGAGCCGCTCCGCCAGCTCTACCACAGGGCCAGGGAGTTCGAGCGGTCGCTCGCACAATGGGCGCCGAAGATCGAGTCCCTGCGGCTCGCCGTGGAGGACCTCACGCGCACATTCGGAGCCCGATACCCCAAGGGGCCTGAGTATCTTCGCCGGCTCGCGGAGCTTCGGGACGCGATTGCCGCCGCGCACAAGCCCGAGGGGCAGCCGGCGAACGCCGAGCGGCTTCTGGAGGCCGTGGAACAATTCGAGTCGCTCCGCCGCGAGGCGCTCCTGGCCAATCCGCTGGTGGACTTCGACCGGCTGCTGCTGGTGAAGCGCAAGGACGCCCGGTCGTTCAGGCCGCTCCCTGCCTTCCGAGTCCAGGGCATCGGCAGCGGCCCGGAGAACCACATCAATGGCCTGCCCGTGAACTTCCAGGGCAACGGCGTCCTGCGCCAGGTGCCCATCGAGAACGAGATTGCCGTGATGTCGCTTGGTGGCACAGGCCTCCGGCCTGTGTCGGCCACAGGCGGGACGCCTGTGCCACCGACCCCTGTGCCACCGACCCCTGCGCCACCCACCCCTGCTCTTGGTGGCACAGGCCTCCGGCCTGTGGCAACTCTGTACCGGCCGGAGAAGCCGGCCTACGTGGGCGACCTCAAGCTGCACTTCGACGGGGACCGCCTGCTCTTCTCCTCCATCGGCAGCCACGAGCGCTTTCAGATCTTCGAGCTACAGTTCGTAGTGCGGCCTTCAGGCCGTCCGGGGGATGACGGGCTGAAGCCCGCACTACAAACCTCCGTGCGACAGGTGACGCGCGGCGAGGAGGAGGACGTGGACAACTACGACTCGTGCTATCTGCCCGACGGGCGCATCATCTTCGGCTCATCCGCCCCATTCCAGTCCGTCCCCTGCCAGCGGCGGTGGGACGAGGTGGCCAACCTGTTCGTGATGAACGCCGACGGCTCAGGCGTCCGCCGCCTCTGCTTCGACCAGGACCACGACTTCTACCCCACGATGATGAGCGACGGGCGGGTGCTCTACACCCGCTGGGAGTACACCGACATCGCCCACGCCTTCAGCGCCCGCCTCTTCACGATGAACCCCGACGGCACGGCGCAGCGGGCCTACTACGCGAGCAGCAGCTTCTGGCCCAACCGCATCTTCTACGCCAAGCCGATCCCCGATTGCCCCACGAAGTTCGTCGGCATCATCACCGGCCATCACGGGGTAGCACGGGCAGGGGAGCTCATCCTCTTCGATGTCACAAAGGGCCGCCGCCAGGCCGATGGCGCCATTCAGCGCATCCCCGGCTGGGGCAAGAAGGTGGAGCCCGTCCTGCGCGACGCCCTTGTGGACGCCTCCTGGCCAAAGTTCCTCCACCCGCACCCGCTGAGCGACAAGTATCTCCTCGTGGCCTGCCAGCCGACCGGCGGCTCCTGGTGGGGCATCTACCTGGTGGACGTCTTCGACAACATGCTCCTCCTGCGCGAGGAGCCCGGCTGGATGCTGCTCGAGCCCACGCCGCTGCGGAAGACGCCACGCCCGCCCGTAATCCCCGACCGAGTTGACCCCCAGGCCAAGGAGGCCACGGTTTACCTCACCGACATCTACGCGGGCGAGGGCCTGCGCGGCATCCCGCGCGGAACCGTCAAGAAGCTCAGGCTCTTCACCTACCACTTCAACTACTTCGGCACCTCCGGCATCGAGGACTACCTGGGCATGGACGGCCCGTGGGACGTCCGCCGCGTCGTCGGCACCGTGCCCGTGGCCGACGACGGCTCGGCCTACTTCGTCGTGCCCGCCAACACCCCGCTCGCCCTCCAGCCGCTCGACGCCGAGGGCAAGGCGCTACAGCTCATGCGAAGCTGGTTCACCGCCATGCCCGGCGAGGCCGTCTCCTGCATCGGCTGCCACGAGGAGACGAACAGCTCGCCCCCCGTCCTGCGCCCCACGGCCCTCGGCGCCCAGCCCGCCCGAATCACCCCCTGGCACGGCCCGGTCCGCGGCTTCAGTTGGGACCGCGAGGTCCAGCCCGTCCTCGACAAGTACTGCGTCGGCTGCCACAACGGCCAGCCCCAGCCCGGTGTTGCTCCCGGTGGCACAGGCCTCCGGCCTGTGTCCCCCACAGGCGGGACGCCTGTGCCACCAACAACTGTGCCACCGACGTCTGCTCTTGGTGGCACAGGCCTCCGGCCTGTGTCCCCCACAGGCGGGACGCCTGTGCCACCAACAACTGTGCCACCGACGTCTGCGCTTGGTGGCACAGGCCTCCGGCCTGTGTCGCCCACAGGCGGGACGCCTGTGCCACCAACAACTGTGCCACCGACGCCTGCTCTTGGTGGCACAGGCCTCCGGCCTGTGTCGCCCACAGGCGGGACGCCTGTGCCACCAACAACTGTGCCACCGACGCCTGCTCTTGGTGGCACAGGCCTCCGGCCTGTGTCCCCCACAGGCGGGACGCCTGTGCCACCAACAACTGTGCCACCGACGCCTGCTCTTGGTGGCACAGGCCTCCGGCCTGTGGCACTCGACCTAAGGCGCGCGGCGCCGCGCACATTTCCCCTCTCCTCTGCCGCCTTCCCGCCATCCTTCTACGCCCTGCGCCGCCTCGTCCGCAGCCCGGGGCTGGAGGGCGACCCGCGCGTCCTGCCCCCCGCCGACTACCACGCCGACACCAACCCCCTCGTCCGCATGCTCCGCCAGGGGCACCACGGCGTCAAGCTCGACGCCGAGGCCTGGGACCGCCTCGTGACCTGGCTGGACATGAACGCCCCCGCCTACGGCACGTGGCTCGAGGTGCCTTCGGTGAAGGGAAACCAATCGGTTCGCAAGTGCAGCGAGCGCCGACGAGCGCTTCTCAAGCAATACGCAGGGCTTGACGACGATCCCGAGGCCGTCAGCGAAGTGGCCGGCAAGCCGTCGGAGAGTCCCGTCCCGCGTCCCGCGTCCCGCGTGCCCGAACACCCGATGGTTTCGGGTTGGCCCTTCGACGAGGCCGAGGCCCGGCGCCGGCAGGGCAGCGCCGACACCGAGATGGAGGTCGAGCTGGGCACGGGCGTGAAGCTCCGCCTAGTGCGCATCCCCGCCGGCGAGTTCATCATGGGCGACGCGGCAGGGTGTGACAACGAAAGGCCACTGTGCAAGGTGAAGATCGAGCGCCCATTCTGGCTCGGCAAGTTCGAGGTCACGAACGAGCAGTTCCGCTGCTTCGACCCCGCGCACCAGAGCGGCCTCGAGCCCATGCTCTGGCTCAAGTGGAGCTGGGAGGACTACGCCGACCTCGGCCAGCCGCGCCAGCCCGTCTGCCGCGTCTCCTGGGACCAGGCTACCGCCTTCTGCCGCTGGCTCTCGGAGAAGGCGGGCAAGGCATTCTCCCTGCCCACCGAGGCCCAATGGGAGTGGGCCTGCCGCGCGGGCAGCGACACCGCCCTGAGCTTCGGGCCGCTGGGCGCCGACTCCGCGCCCTTCGCCAACCTCGCCGACGCCGCGCTCCTCGGCCTCTCAAAGTGGCCCAGGACACAGGTCGGCTTCGCCCGAACCGAGCGCGTCAAGCAGTTCTACCTGGTGGACAGCGTTGACGACGGCCAACACGTCTCGGCCCCCGTCGGCTCCTTCAAGCCCAACGCCTGGGGCCTCCACGACATGCACGGGAACGTGGCCGAGTGGACCCGCTCGGAGTGCCGCCCATATCGATCAGATCGGTCAAACCGGTCGAATGAGTCGAATGACTCGAATGAGTCGAATCAGTCGAATCAGTCGAGGCAGTCCGATCGGTCCGATCCCCTCGCCCCTCGGCGCGCCGTGCGTGGCGGCTCTTGGTTCGACCGTGCGGCCCTCGCCCGTTCCGCCGCCCGGGCCAGCTACTGGCCCTGGCAGCGCGTCTTCGACGTCGGCTTCCGCGTGGCCTGCGACGGGGACAGATAGCCGCTCTGTTAGCGCTCGGGGGACGGCAGCGCGAGCGCCCAGTGGAGAGCGTTCGTGAGCAGGCGGGTGAAGGTCGGCTCGGCGAAATCGTCGGAGTGGCCGAGGGAGGTGTAGAAGACGCGGCCGCCGGCGTGGGAGGCCGTCCAGGCCACGGGCTGGGCGGGCTTGTCCTCGGCCCAGCGGCCCATCATGAGCGGCTTCGCCCCCTCAGCGAGAGGCAGCATCTTGTAGAGCCACGAGCGGCTGTGGAACCTGGCGGACGCGAGCCCGCGAAGGACGGGGTGGTCCGCGGCGTCGGGGACGGCCCACACGTCGCAGCCGGTGCGGCGCGACTCGGCGTCGTAGCCCTGGTAGGTGCAGCCGAGCACCTCGCGGTCGAAGCCCTCCCAGACCACGTGGCCCGCGGGCGCCGAGCCTGCCGCGAAGGGCACGCAACTCGTCCGCAGCGCCACGAGCGGCTTGCCTGAGCGGATGAACCGCTCAAGGTGGTCCATCTGGACGACGGGGAGCGCGCGGCGCCGCACGCTCAGGACCAGCAGGTCGGCGTCATACAGGGCGTCCAGCCCCGGCAGGTCGTTGCCGTCCTTGGGGTTCGCTTGGACGAATGTGCACCGGAAGCCCTTCGCAAGGTGCTTTTCGGCGAAGGCGGGCAGGGTGGACTTCGTGTCGTACTCAGGCTCGGAGATGACGAAGACGACGAGGGGCCGCTTGTCCTGCGCGCCCGGGCTGGCGGCGGCGATGAGCTGGCGGCTCTCGATGGAGGGGGCGACGTGCTCCTCGAGGTAGCGCTGGATGAGGGCGCTCCCCTTCGCGGGGGTGAAGCTGAGGTCCTTCTGCTTCGTCGCCGGGTCGCAGCCGTTTGCGGTGATGGCCTCCACGAGGTCGCACACGAAGAGGGCCTGGAGGCCCTGCCGCTTCATGTTGATGATGCCGCAGGACCTGTAGAGGACGCACATGTTGCTGGCGACGCCCATGTAGATGAGCGTGGTGACGCCGCGGGCGGCGCAGAGGCTTGTGAGCTCGCGGCCGTTGTTGCAGTCGGCGATGAGGTCGCCCTCGGCGATCTTCAGGTCGGGGTGCTGGCGGGTCCAGACGCCGCCTGGCCTGCACGGGCGGTCCGGGCCGCACTCGCAGCAGTCCTTGCCGCACGGCTGCGCGGGGGGCTCGAAGGGCACGGCCTTCGGGGGCGGCTGCGCGGGGATGGCCAGCATCGCCTTTCGTTGCGGGGCATCGCGGTAGAAGCCGACGACGTCCGAGGGTGCGTGGACGACCTGTATGCCGAGCCTCCGCGCGGCGTCAAGGGTCCGGTTCATCCGTGGCACCAGGTTACCCACGCGAGCCGTGTAGGTCTTGCACCAGTGGCGGTCCCACATGTCCACCACGACGACGACCGTCCTGGCGGGATCGATCCTCAGCCCCTCCTGCACCGCCCTGCCATCGGCGTCGTGGCGCTGAACCGTGAGCTTGATGGTCCCGCCTATGACCTCAGCTCCGAAGCCAAGGGAGCACAGGCAGAGAACAATGCCTGCTTTGCGTGCCATGGTGTGTTCCTGTGGCGCTCACCACGGGTTGGAAGCAGCCATCTCCCAGGCATGGAGGGAGGCAACCTTGGCGGGTCCGCCGCGGCTGAAGAGGGCGACGCCGCGGGCGTCGGGGCGGGTGGGGTAGATGGCGCGGGCGACGGCCTGGCGGCCGTTTGCGAAGGCCTCGATGAGCGACTTGTCCACGAAGATGCGGAGCTTGAGGCTCTCGCCGGGCTTGAGCTCGAATGGCGCGGCCTCGATGGCCTTGCGCCCCTCGCCCAGGCTCGAGCGGGTGGTGTCAACCTTCAGCTTCTTCTCCGCGGCGTCGTAGAGGATGGCCGTCTGCTCCCGGCCGTCGGGTGAGGCGCAGACCTTGAGGCCGCACTGGGTGGCGCCTTCGGGCGTCATCTCAATGCTGAGCTCGAGGCTGTTGCCGCTCACGTCCTTGAGGGGCAGCTCGCCATCGGCGGGGATGCTCAGATCGTCGTGCTTCCTGGGATTGTAGCGGAGGAGGGCGAGTTCGTCGGGCGGGGCGATGCGGAGGGTCTTGTCGTCGCCGAGGGAGAGGACGCGCGGGAGGCTCATGGTGCCTGACCAGCCGCTCGCGGCCTGGGTCTCGCGCTTGCGGCCGTCGAAGACCCACGCCCACATGATCCGCCGCCCCTGGCCGTCCACCAGGCTCTCGGGGGCGAAGAAATGGTTGTCCACCCAGGTCATGCGCCCGTGGGTCTCGGGCGTGAAGCGGTCGTTCTCGTAGCGGCCGATGTAGTATTGGCAGCCGAGGTTGTGGCTGATGAAGAGGAGCATGTGGCGGTCGCCGAGGGGAAAGAAGTCGGGGCACATGTTGTCCTCGTCGGCGCGCGTCCACTTCCGGTCGCTCGTGTAGAACGGGTGGAGGTAGGTCCACTTCGCCAGGTCGTCGGAGGCGAAGAGGTAGAGGGTGTCGCCCTGGTGTTCGGGCAGGTTGCGCTTCTGTCCGAACTCGCGGAGGACGAGGAGGTTGCCAGTGAGCATGTAGTAGCGGCCCTTGTGGGTCCAGATGGCGGAGGGGTCTGCGGCGCCGTAGACCGTGCCGTCGGGCAGCGCGGCGAGGCCGTGGGCGGTCTCGCGGATGACGGGGTTGTGAGGGCTCTTGGTCCAGCGGTCGAGCTCGTCGTCGGTGCTGGTGGCGATGCAGATGCCGCAGGGGTTGCCGAGGCCCCAGTAGGTGATGGTCGGCACGCCGTTCTTGTCAATGAACGCCCCGCCGCTGAAGATGCCGCTGTCGGCCCCGCCCGGCTCCAGGGCGAGGGGGTGGTGCCGCCAGTGGAGGAGGTCCTTGCTCGAAATGTGCGCCCAGCAGTGCCCCTTCTCGGTCTGGACGATGTACATGAGGTGGTATCGGCCCTTCCAGAAGAGCGCGCCGTTGGGGTCGAATGGCCCGCAGAGCCCCTCGGGCGTGACGACGTGGTAGCCCGGGCGATAGGGGTCGGCCTGGAGCTTCGCCTTCAGCTCCCGGGTGCCCAGGATCAGCCGGTTCACATCGCCCGCCTCGGCTTCGGCCATGCACAACACTCCTACCACTAGGGCCAGCATCTGGCCTAATCCCCGCATTCTCTTCTCCTGGTCACGCGTCACGCGTCACGCGTCCTTACCATGCATTCGTCGCCGCCATGTCCCAGGCGTCAAGCGACCTGACCTTGGTGGTCCCGCCCAGGCTGAAGAGCGCGACGCCGAGGGCATCGTCGCGGCTGGGATAGATGCGCTGGGTGACGCACTGGCGGCCGTTGGCGAAGACCTCGATGATCGAGCGGTCGAGGAAGACGCGGAGGCGCAACGGCTCGCCCTCGCGCAATTCGAGCGGGGCGGCCTGCACGCGAACGTCTTGGCCGCCGGTGACGTTGAAGGGGCTGGGCCAGCCGTAGCGCACCTCCTTGCCGAGGCTGGACTTCGTGACGTCGAGGCTGAGGGTTTTCGCCGCGGGATCGAAGGTGATGACGGTCTCCTCTTCGCCTGCGGGCGAGCGCCGCACTTTGAGGCCGACCTGTTTCGCATTGCCACGCTCGATTTCCAGCGCAAGCTCCAGGCAATCGCCCCGCAAGCCATTCAGTGCTCTCTCGCCTTCGAGCGCGAGGTTCTCGTGGCGGCGAGGGTTCATGCGCAGGCGCTCAAGCTCGACGATTGGCTCGATGCGGAGCGTGCGGTCGGCGGCGAGGGAGAGGACTCGCGGGAGGCTCATCACGCCGCCCCAGCCCGCGGCGTTCTGGGCGGCAGGCGTCCGCGCCTCGCACACCCAGCCCCAGAGGATGCGGCGGCCCTTGTCGTCCAGGAGCGTTTCGGGCGCGAAGAAGCGCCCGCCTGGCCACGTCATCATCCCGTGGCGTTCGGGCGCGAACTTCTCCTTCTCCCAGCGCCCGATGGCGTACTGCACGCCGAGGTCGTGGGCGATGAAGAGGAAGACGTGGCGGTCGCCGAGCGGGAAGAAGTCGGGGCACGAGGCGTCGCCGCCGCGTATCCACTTGCGGTCGGTGATGAACGGCCCCAGGAACTCCCATTTCTTGAGGTCGCTCGACTTGAAGAGGGTTGGGGTTCCGCCGCCGAAGATCGCGTAGTAGGTGTCGCCCTCGCGCCAGCCGTGGGGGTCCCAGGAGCTGTACTTGCCGTGGCCGGGGTCGCCCTTCTTGGGGATGGGCACGATGGGGTTGGAGGGGAGTTTCTCCCACTCGATCAGCTCGTCGTCCTTGGCGACGGCGATGCAGTTGCCGACGCCGCAGCCGTGGTAGATGATGGTGGGGCGGCCCTCCTTGTTGACGAAGGCCCCGCCGCTGAAGATGCCCTGGTCGCCGTTGCCGGGGACGAGGGCGAGGGGGAGAATCGTCCAGTGCAGCAGGTCGTTGCTCACGGCATGGCCCCAACAATGGCCGCCGTGCTGGACGATGTACATGAGGTGGTAGCGTCCCTTCCAGAAGATTGCGCCGTTGGGGTCGAAGGGCATGCAGATGCCTTCGGGGCTGACGAAGTGGTAGCGGGGGCGGTGCGGGTCGGCGAGGAGCCGCGCGCGGAGGGCGCGGGCGTCGGCGACCAGGTCGCCGCCCTTCACCGGCGGCACACGGCCGTGCCAGCTCGGCACCTCGCCGCGGGCGCTCACCAGGTAGCTGCCGCGGCCGTCGAGCAC
>VGYW01000311.1 GCA_016872875.1 Planctomycetota bacterium
GAGGGCCTCGGCGAGCTGCGTCTCCCACTCAATCCTCACCTCCGTCTCAACTGCGGCAGCCATGGGCTCTCCTCCTTTACACATGCTTCCATTCCTCCCTATAATCTATTCCACCACGCGGTCCGGTCGAGCGCAATAGAACCTTCCGTCGTGACTCGTGCGCGTCTTGCGCACATGTTGGCGAGGATGGATGGATGAATGGATGGGTGGATGAATGTCAGACAATCATCCATACATCCAATCATCCTCTTTGGTTGCGGCCACGGGCCGCCTTAAGACCGATGCCGGATTCTGCTGTCGGGGGACTCACGGACGGTCTGCAATCCGCATTGCATGCACCGATGGAACTCGCGCTGCTCTGCGGCGTCAGAAGAACAAGGGATGGGCCGCGCACTCTCAGAGGAAGCCGAGGATGAGAACAGTGTCCGCCTTGGCGTCGTGCGGGCTGCTCGCGTTTGGCACGTGCGTAGTGCTCGCGGGTGAGACGCCCTGGGGCGAGGAGGCGGATGGGCTGGCCTGCCGGCTCACGGTGCCGCAAGAGGCCTGCGTGGGCGAGGCGATTCCCGCCGCCGTCGAGATCAAGAACCTGTCGAAGGAGACACGCTACGTTGTGGCGATCTTCGACATCGGGTTCCCGAAGCACGCGAAGCTCGACGTGAGGGGCCCCGACGGTGCGGCGCTGAAGCTGAGCAGTTGGGGCGAGACGACGCCGGGACCCCGCAGCCTTCAGCCCATCGGGCCGGGCGAGGCGAAGCGGATCGAGTTCCCGGACCTCGGCGAGCGCTTCGCCTCCTTCGACCTCCAGACCCGCTCGACGCGGCGGGCGTTCCAGGCGCCCGGCCAGTACCGCCTCACCTACACATTCGTCGGCGCCAGGCTGCCCAAGCAAATGGTCATCGGCGAGCGCATGGTGAACGGCCAACGCGAGAAGGTGCATGAGACCATTCCCGACGAGAAGCTGGAGAAGACGTGGGCGGGAACGCTCGCGTCCAACACGGCCACGCTGGCGGTCCGCGAGCTGCGCGAGGACGAGTTCGCGGTCCACGAGTGGGGCGTGTTCACGGTCTTCAACGACCTGAGGCACGCGAACGCGAACCGCAAGGCGGAGTGGGCGTCGCTGCCCGACTTCTTCTACCGCCAGTTCCCCGCCGCGCGGCTCAAGTGGGAGCCTGCGGCGTGGGACAAGCCGATCATCTACTTCTACTGCACCCGCCCGAACCTCAAGATCGACGTGAAGGTGACGTTCGCCGAGGGTGCCCCCGTGGCCTGGTGGCCCTGCTGCGCAAGCCCGGTGGACCAGGGCACCGGCCGGCTGCCCAAGGGGGGCGAGACGCCCGTCTTCCGCACCCTCCACTGGTCGGCCTGGCTGGGCGACAAGGTGCCCATCCCCACCCGCGCCTTCGGCGAAGGGCCGGCGCCCCAGCAGGCCACGGAGTTCGACCTCCCCGCCGGCTGCTGGCTCCTCGACGCGCGCCTCAAGGAGGCCAGCCTCCTCTCCGTCCAGGGCAGCAAGGTCCAGCGCGGAAGGCCCTGGGCGTCGCAGCAGGCCGAGACCGAGCGGTTCATCTACTACGACGGCCTGGTGCCCGCCCCGAGCGGCCTGCGCTGCGCGGCGGCGGAAAAGGACTCCGTGACCGTGAAGAACGCGGGCGAGTTCGCCATCCGCGACCTGTTCGTGGCGGACTGGCGCACGTTTCGGTCGCGCACGATGGCCTTCGCGCACGAGGCCGGCCCGATCGCACCGGGTGGCGAGCGCCGGATCGCCCTCGCCCCACGCTCGGCCGTGGACGCGCTCGGCGAGGCCAAGGCGGCGGTTCAGAAGGCCCTTGTCGCGGCGGGACTCTCGGCCCCCGAGGCGGCGGCCATCCTGAGAATCTGGGACAAGGGCTTCTTCGGCGCGCCGGGCGTGACCGCCTTCTACCTCCTGCCGCAGGCGGAGTACGACCGCATGCTGCCGCTGGAGATCAGCCCAAAGCCCAAGAAGCTCGTCCGGCTCGGCATCGCCCTTCACCCCCACTTCGCCATCGAGCCTGGGCTCGCGCAGGAGGCCGAACGCCTCATCGCCCAACTGAGCGACGCCGACCCCGCGAAGCGCGACGCCGCGGCCAAGGACCTCGCCCAGCTCGGCCCCGTCGCCTGGCGGCAGATCCGCGATACCATCCAGAAAAGCCCCGCCTCCGAGACCGCCAAGCGCCTCGACGACATCCTCAAGGCCACCGACGCCTCCGACTGGCTCCGCCAGGCCGCGAAGGACTACAAGTTCTAGCCCACACCCGTGTCACAGCAGAGAAGAGAATGGAACCGCGGGTTACGCGGATGGGCGCGGATGGGAGAAGAAGAGGGAAGCGGTGTCCGGCTGTCGGTGTTTGGTGTTGGGGGTCAAGAGCAGTAGGGCGTGCAGACCCTTCGGCTTCGCTCAGGGCAGGCTTGCACGCGGAGGCGCATCAGCCTATCCCGCACGCCGCTGCGCAGGCTTCGGTGAGTCGCTCGGTCCGCCCCACGTAGTGGGCGTCGCCAAACAGCCAGACGTGCAGGAGCAGCGTGTTGAGCCAGTAGTAGAGCCGCCGCACTGGGTAGCCCTCTCGAAGCGGACGCACCGAGGCATAGCGCTCGAAGAACGCCCCCGTCACCGTCCCGAACACCTCCAAGTAGGCCAGCTCGTACTCAACGTCCGCGTAGAGCGCCCCGACACCTTGATCACCGCGCGATGCGGCGCCCGGTCGAACTCCGCCTCCAGCACCGAGTTGATCATGCCGCCATGGAAGCGCCGCAGTGCGAGACACCGCGCCGGCCCCCCGAGCCATTCCCTCAGAACCGCCTCCGCCTCGACGGCAGTGAGCATCGCAGTTCCTCGACTCCTCGGACGTTCCGCGGCTGGAACCCAGAAGTTCAGACGCGCTCGCCCATCGCTGCCAGGCCTGATTCTATCATTTCGCACGCTCAGGGGCAGAGCAGGCACACAAGAGAGTCGGTCCGCGGATTGCGCGGCTGGGCGCGGATGGCTTGACTTAGGGCAACGGTGCGCTAGAATGACGTGCGCGAATGGATTCCAATGTCCTCTTCCCTCGTCCCTGAGCGCCATGGGCCTGTCGCGTGTCTTCGAGGGTCGCATCTTGAGTCCGGCCGACGACCAGAGAATTCACCAGGTTGACTTCTGCTCCCAGGTCGCGAGTGCGGCAAATCTGATCTTCCAGAGCGACCAAGGGCATCCTTTCCGAGAGGCAAGAGTGGAGGGCTTTGGGCGCGGCGACCTGCGGCTGAAACGCAAGGACCTGCGCTTCTGCGACGCCGCCGGAGCGGTCGTCCTGGCCGGAGAGGTGGAGTTCCCTGGGACACCCGGTGCGCGATCCCCCTATGACGAGAAGCTGGTTCGGAACGCTTGCGAGAAGGCGGACAACGCCGGGGCGCGGTACTTCTTCACCTGGAACGTCAACACGTTTGTTTTGTGGGACCGCGAGCGCTGGGACGTTCCGCCGCTCGACCGCAGGGTGCGTGAATGGCGGCTGGAGTTGGACGTGGGCGGCCCGCAGGACGTGGCGCGGCCGGCTGTCCTCGATCACATCAAGTCGGAGTTCCTCCCTCGCCTCCTGGCCGACCTCGCCCTGATATGCACGGGGCAGCGCCCCGACTGGGGCATGGCGCCCGACGACATCTTCATCAAGTCGCTTGAGAGCCACCTGGACTGGCCGGTGCGTCTGCTGGGCGGCTGGCTGGAGGCCGAGGCGGAGAGCAACCGGCAGTTCAACTCGCAGCTCCAGGAATGGATGGCGAGCCAGGACTGGACCTTCGTCCGCAGCATCCGCGAGGAATGGCGGAAGGCGGTTGACCGCGCGGCGCGGACCCTCTGCTACATCCTTGTCAACCGCCTGATCTTCTACGAGGCGCTCAGGGCCAAGTTCCCCGACCTGGCGAAGCTGCGCCTGCCCAGGAGCTTCGAGAAGCCCGAGAAGGCCTACACGTACCTCCAGAACCGCTTCGACCGGGCCGTGCGCACGAGCGGCGACTACGAGCCGCTGCTCTACCCGCACGAACGGGACTGGGCCTGCACCCTGGTGTTCAGAGCGCCTGGGGCAATTGACGCCTGGGGCAGCGTCCTGCGGGCAATCGGGACGTATGACTTCAGCAGCGTGCCGTCCGACGTCGTCGGCCGCATCTTCCAGCGCCTCATCAGCCCCGAGGAGCGCCACCGCTTCGGCCAGCACTTCACCTGCGATGAGGTCGTGGACCTCATCAACGCCTTCTGCATCCGGGGCGCCGATTTCACAGTGCTCGACCCGGCCTGCGGGAGCGGCAGCTTCCTCGTCAGGGCTTACTACCTCAAGAAGGGGCTCAACCCCAGCAAGTCGCACGAGGAATTGCTCTCCGACCTCTTCGGTTGCGACATCGCGCTCTACCCGGCGCACCTGGCCACTCTGAACCTCGCCGCCCGGCAGATAACCGACGAGGCGAATTACCCGCGCATCGCCCGCCGCGACTTCTTCACCGTGCGGCCCGACAAGGAGTTCTGTAGAATCCCCGGGCCGCAAAAGGGAAGCGAGCTACCCGTCCACCTGCCCGCACTCGACGCCGTTGTGGGCAATCCGCCCTATGTCAGGCAGGAGAAGATTGCTCCCGAGAGCAAGGAGGCGATCGCGGACCTCGTGCGGCTGGCCTGGCCCGACACGCAGCTTTCTGGCCGCAGCGACCTCCACTGCTACTTCTGGCTCGCGGCGGCCCGGCTCCTCAACAGGGACGGGTACTTCGGCTTCCTCACGTCGTCCTCGTGGCTCGACGTGGAATACGGGTTCCCACTCCAGGAATGGGTGCTCCGCCACTTCAGGGTTCTGGCGATCATGGAGAGTGCCGACGAGCCGTGGTTCCCCGACGCTCGGGTGAAGACCTGCGCCACCATCTTGAAGCGTTGCGACGACGAGGCGGACAGGTCGGCCACACTCGTGAAGTTCGTGCAGTTCCGGCGCCCGCTCGCGGAGATCCTCGGGGTCCACCCCGGCGCGGATGACGAAGCGCGCTTACAGGGCGCCGCCCGCCTCCGCGAGCGCATCGAAGGGGCCACTGAGAACGTCTCCGACGAGGAAATGCGGATCATCATCAAGCGGCAAAGCGAGCTCTGGGACGAGGGCGAGAAGGCGGGCAAGGTGCTCGGCGAGAGGTTCGCGGGCAAGTGGGGCCGCTATCTCCGCGCGCCGGATTTCTACTTCGACATGCTGAGCGAGTTCGGCCACGAACTGGTCCCCCTCGGCCAAGTGGCAGCGATAAGGCGCGGGATCACAAGCGGCTGCGATGATTTCTTTATGCCGCATGACATGGCCCAAGCGGCTCTCGCGGAGTGCCCCGACGAAACGTCCTTCCGCCGCAGGTTCGGCGTGCCGCGTGAGACTGTGGCCGCGTGCAAACTCAAGATCGCTAAAGCCGGCGATGGGAGCGTGCATCCGATTGAGAGCGAGTACCTCGCCCCGGAAGTTCACAGCCTCATGGAGGTCATGCGGCCCGAGGTGCGGACCAGTGAGGTCAACCGGATGGTGCTGCTGGTGGACAAACCCCTCTCTCGCCTCGGCGGAACCCACGTGAGGCGGTATCTCCAATACGGCGAGAAGCACTCCTTCGCGTCCGCCAAGTCGCGCCCCGTGCCGGTGCCCAGACGCACCACGTGCGCTGCGCGCCACCCCTGGTACGATCTCACCACCCTCGCCAAGCCGGGGGTTGCCCTCTGGTCAATGTCACAGCAGTATCGCCACATCGTGGCGGCGAACCCGGACCGCCTCGTCTGCAACCACAACCTCTTCGACATCAACACGCCAGGGCTGACCAAGGTCGAGTCACGGGTCCTCGTGGCCGTCCTGAACTCCACGCTCTTGGGGCTCTTCAAGACCTTCTATGGCCGATACGCGGGAACCGAGGGGAACCTGAAGACGGAGGTCGTGGACGTGAACCTGCTTGACGTACCAGATCCGCGAGAAGTGGAGGACGCGGTTGCGGAGAGAATCCTCTCCGCGTTCGAACGCATGTGCAAGCGCCCGACCGGGCGCCTCCTTGAAGAGGATCTGATGGCCTGCCATTCGCCGGAGCGCGCGCGACGGATCGCGGAGGGTCCCATCACGCTTCCAGAGGAACTGCGGCAGCCGGATCGCCGCCAACTGGACGACGCGGTATTCGAACTCCTTGGGGTGAAGGATGCGACGCGGCGGGCCGCCCTGGTTGATCAGCTTTACGAGGAGACGGCGAGACACTACCGGCACATACGCGTCGTCGAGATCCAGAAGATGGAGCAACGGTCACGGACCCGCCCGCGGCGTTTCGGCGCGGATGAGCTGGCGGCCGACGCCTGGGATGCGCTCCAGCTCGACGACGCCTGCCCCGTCATCGAATGGCTGTCAGGCCAGCCGAATGCCACAAAGGAAGTGCTGCTGCCAGAGGCCGGACCTTCCTACCTGGCCCCCAGCAATCACATGTTCGACTCGAAGATCGTGTACTTCGGGAAAGGCCGGGAGACGCACCTGGATTGCGAAACCCGAGCCGAGGCGGAGCTTGTCGCAAGGCTGAGCAGTCTGGGGATTCGGGGCCCAGTGGCTCTTCCCGCCACGGCGCCTGAGTGTGTCGCCCTGCTCGCTTCTCTGGACTCGCGTCTCACAGAAGCGCGGCGGCGGTTCGAGGAGCTCGCCGCGAGCCGCACCAGCGACGAAAGGCTACGCAGGAGCGTTGTCGAGCTTCTTGTCCAATGGTTCACACACGGCCGCATGGCCTCCCCTGATTCCCACCCTTGAGCCCTTCCTTCTCCGGTCCGCCACCCCTTCCTCTCCGTGCCCTCCGTGGCTCCGTGGTGAACCCGCTTTTTTCCTCTTTCGCGTCCTTTCGCGTGTTTCGCGGGCAGGCCTCAGAGGCCCAGGTCCGTAGCGATGCCTTGCATGGCGGCCAGGGAGAGCTGGACGAAGTCGTCGAGGGGGATGCCGAGCTTCTCGCACTCGGCGATGGTCTCGCGGCTGACGTTGCGCGCGAAGTCCTTCTTCTTCATCCGCTTGAGGACGGAGGGGGCCTGGACGCTCGCCAGCTTCTTGTCGGGCATGACGAGGGCGGTGGCGACGACGAGGCCGGTGATGGTCTCGCCGCAGGCGAGCGCGATGCCGAGGCGCGAGGTTCGCGGGATGCCGAGGGCCTCGGCGTTGTGCTCGCGGACGGCCTGGAGCGCGGCCTCGGGGAAGCCTCTGGCCGCCAGCACCTCGCACGTGAGCTTGGTGTGCTCGGAGGGCGCGCTGGCCGTGGCCTCGAAGTCCAGGTCGTGCACCAGCCCCACGGCGCACCAGAGAGCCTCATCCTCGCCCAGGCGTCGGGCCAGCGCGCCCATGATCGCCTCCGTGGCCAGGCAGTGCTTCCGAAGGTTCTCGGCCCTCACGTGCTCGTGAAGGAGGGCCAGCGCCTCGTCGCGGGTCATCGCGTCATCCCCCAAGGGTTGCCAGGCGAACGCCCAGGAACGATGGGGATAAGGATAGCGGGAGGGAGGAGACGAGTCAATGGCCTCTTCAATCGTCCTCGTCCCTCGTCCTCGTCCTCGTCCTCGATTCCCCTTCGCAGGCAGGGAGTCGAGGACGAGGACGATAGCGTTGCATCCAGGTGTCCGTCTGCTATAATCTATGCGAAGCGAGAAGGACTGGGGAGTGCCCAGGAGCTGAGCAATGATTCGGCTTGTGGTGACGACGAAGGACGAGAGCCGTGTGGTGGAGAAGGCGGAGCGGGTGGTGACGATCGGCCGGGGGCACGAGTGCACGGTGCAGATACACGACGAGGGGGCGTCGCGCAAGCACTGCGCCATCGAGCAACTGCCCGACGGCTCGTTCAGGCTCAGCGACCTCGCCAGCCGCAACGGCACACGCCTCAACGGGGAGCGGATAACGGAACACGCGCTCAAGGCGGGCGACGTCGTCCTGGTCGGCACGACGAAGATCGTGGTGGATGCGCTCGCGGCGGAGCCATCGGCGCCCGCGGGCGCTCCGCCTTCGGCGCCCGCGCCACCTGCCGTCCCGGCGACGCCTGCGCCCTCCGCCGCCCCAGCGGTGCCGGCCGGCCTGCGGCTGGCCTTTGTCGCGGGACCCAACAAGGGGCAGACCGTCCTTCTCTCCGAGAAGGCGGTCCGCATCGGGCGGAGGCGGCGCGACAACGACGTCGCGGTCTTCGACAGCGGCATCTCGAACCGCCACGCCGAAATCCGCCACGGGCCGGAAGGCTTCGTCATCGTGGACGCCGGGAGCAGGAACGGCACGCTCCTCAACGGCCACCGCGTTCAGCTCAGCCCGCTGAAGGCGGGCGACCGCATACAGATAGGGCACAGCATCATCGAAGTCCAGTCGGGCGACGCCAGCACGGCGCCGACCACCCAGCTCCAACAGCCGGCCGCAGCCGACCTGGCGCCGCCGGTCGCCCAGGCCGCCCCGCCGCCAAGCGCTCAAGCCGTTCCGCCGCCGGCGGAGGCGCCCGCGGCCCAGGCTGCGCCCGCGCCCCCGCTGCCTGCCGCTGTGGGTGCCGAGCCCGCCGCCGCTGCGTCATCGCGGCGCCGCGTGGGACTCCTCCTCGCCGCAATCGCCGTCGCCGCCGCCGTCGTCGCCGGGGTCTTCATCGTTCGCACGATCTCGTCCCGCAGGCCCACCCGTCCCCCCGTTGAGGACCAGCCCGATGAGGGCGCCACAACCACGAAGGCCACCACCGGCACAGCCACGCGCCCCGCGACACCCATCCGCGTCACAGGCTCCAAGCCTACGACCGCCCAGAAGGCCCTGCCGGCTCCCGGCGAGCCGGCGGCGCAGGAGAAGCAGCTCAAGGACGCCCTCGACGCAGCGCTCCAGGCCGCGCGCCGCGCGGAGCTCACGGGCGATGGGGCCGACTTCGATGCCGCGCAGAAGGCACTCGAGGCCGCCCGCCCGGCCCTCAAGGGCACGGCGCTCGACCGCGAGGCGGCGAAGGCCCTCGAGGCCCTGCCCACGGCACGCCAGGGCGCGGCCGAGCGGCGCCGCGACGCCGAGGCCGGCGCACTCCTGGCCGCCGCCAGGCTCCACAACGGCCGCCGCGAGCCGCACGTCGCGCGCCTCCACTGCCGCGAGCTCATCGCCCGATTCCCAGGCAGCCCGGCCGCAGCCGAGGCCAAGGCAATGCTCGATGCACTGAACATCCCTGTTCCTGTGCCAGGAGGGAAGTGATTTCATGGATTCACCTCTTCTCGTCCTCGTCGTCGTCCTCGTTGTCGTCGTCGAATCTCTTGGCTCCCTCCATCTGCCGGATTCGACGACGAGGACGACGACGACAACGACGACGCTTGGGAGCCAGATTGAATGGTGAAGGTGAAGGCGCTGCTCTTCGACCTCGATGACACGCTGTTCGACTGCTACGGGCTGCTGGTGGAGGCGGCCCGTCGCCGCGCGGCCAGGGCCATGGTGCAGGCCGGCATGCCCTGCTCCGAGGACGAGGCCTACAGGAAGCAGATCGAGCTCGCCGAGCAGCACGGCCCGCGCTTCGATGTCTTCGACGCGATGGCCGAGCTCTACAAGATGCCCAGCAGCCTCGCCGCGGTCGCCCTCGCCGCCTACAACAGCGAAGAGGTGGGCGACATCCAGCCCTTCCCCGACGTGCCGGAGACCCTCGCCGAACTCCGCGCCCAGGGCTACCGCCTCCTCCTCTTCACCAGCGGCGTCTACGCCCGCCAGCAGAAGAAAATCCAGGCCCTCGCCCTCGCCCCGTTCTTCGACGAAGTCGTGATCAACGACATCGAGACGGGCGAGCACCGCGACGACGCCTTCCAGGACCTCCTGGCCCGCCACCGCCTCAAGCCCGACGAGGTGGTCTGCGTGGGCGACCGCATCCAGTCCGAGATCAAGACCGGCAACTCCCTCGGCATGATCACCGTCCAGATGCTCCACGGGCGCTTCAAGGACCTCGTGCCGAAGACCGAGCTCGAGGAGCCCGACTACAAGATCAGCCGCATCAGCGAGCTCCACCACGTCCTGCGCGTGGTGAACCGGCGGAACA
>VGYW01000312.1 GCA_016872875.1 Planctomycetota bacterium
ACGTCGGCGACGTACTCACCAGGCTTCGGCACGGCGACGTTCCTCCAGAGGAACTCTCCCCTCTGGCATCATCGCCGATTGCCAGGCGAAAGTCAAGAAGAAAACTCTGTAATGTTGCTACAGTCTCGAATTGTTGATCTTCTTATGGGAACAGAGCTTTGGGGGGATCCTGTGCTTGCCGTTCGAGAACTCCTCCAGAATGCCCTCGACGCCTGCTCCCACAGGCTAGCACTTTCCCGAAGGAGAGGGATAGGTTACACGCCCAAAATATGCTTCCATATCGATTGCCCGACTGCTAGCCGCGAGCGCGACGTCTTGATCACCTGCGAGGACAACGGGACAGGCATGGACCAGCACATCGTAGAGGATTACCTGATGCGCATTGGTCGGTCTTACTACAGTTCGCCGGAGTTCCGCACCCAGAACCTGGATCTATCGCCAATCGGTCGTTTCGGGTTGGGCCTCATGTCATGCTTCATGCTTACTGACACGGTCCGAATTCGAACGCAACGGGTGGATCAGGACCTCGGCAAGGGGACGCCGCTTTTGATCGAGATAGACTCTGGCAACCGGTACGTTGTGATAAGGCGGCTATCGGAGAGCCGAGAGGGGACCGCGATTTCCCTCCTTTTGGGCGAAGGGGCTGTTGCCCGCCGGTGCGACCATTGCCGCATGTTGCGTCCCCACCCGATGATGCGAGACCACTCGCTCCGCGGTTGCTTTGAAGACCTTGAGCGCTGGCATGGCGACCACATGATGGCTTTTGAGATGGTTCATCACGCTCTCACTAGGCTTGCGGTTCATCTGGATGTCCCTGTCATCGTGTCCGAACCGAAAGGGCACGTATCTGTTATTGAGCCCGGCGAGTTCTTACTACCAGAGATCGACTGGGCTGCGCGTCCGTGCATGAGGGAAAGATACAAGCAGTTCTTGTTCCGGTACACCCGAGTGCAAACACAGGGAATGGCCGGTGTGTTCCGTTTCATCCTTCCATGCGATTCCAATGGTGATCTATGCCTTGGCTGCGCGGTGGACTCGCGCTTCAAGATGTTCACCGATCCAGATGGCGACCTTTGCCTGACAACCCCAGCGTACAGGGACAAGCGCGCCGAAATGGACCTGGGCCTTCCAGATGATTGGGGTACGGACGAAGTCAGGGGTGTGTACCGGGACAAGTACGGCAGGAAGCCGCCAGCATCTGAAAGTTACGATACCGACCGCAATGTGCTGGAAGTGGTGAAATCAACCTTCAGATGGTCCCAGGATGGTCTTCTTGTGGGCGACCTGGATACACCAAGCAGCGAAGGCAAGAGGCCCAAGCCAAAGGAAGATGAAGCGACCGAAGGTGGCCCGGCTGCCCTTTTCGCTCTGTTCCCCGTGCCCGGGCTGAATGGTGCTGACATAGACATCAGGGGCAGTTGGCGGCTCAAGCTCAACGTCCAACGAACGCGCTTCGTAAACACCCCTGAGTCCGTTGACGGTTTTGGGGATCGATTCTATGCTCTTTCGACGGAGATGTGGAGGCAGATGATCGAAGAGGCGGTCAGGTCAAGCAGACCGGAGTCGGTCCATCGTCTCCTCATCGAGTTGTACGAGAGAAGCGACTGGCGGTTCAAGGGGTACTTGCGCAAGCCGTTGGGTCTAAAGGGGAATCCAAGCGCTGGGTCCTTTGCGGAGGCATACCTGGCAATGATTACAGACGCGCGTGCCTCTGAGGCACCGCAAGTGAAGCAGGATCAACAATGAGAAAGTGGACTGAGAAGATGGCTACCCCGGCGCGACATGGTCAACATGGGTCTCCTTCCCCAGCTCCGCGCTGGTATGAGTGAGAATCGAGATACGTTCCTCCGGTCCGAACGGCAAGGATGAGGATGGCGGGGGCGATGACATTGCGAGCTGGAAGCAAGAGTGATAAGAGTTCGCTTGCAAGTATGCACGCCCTACCTCTACTCTCCCGATCGCTTCCTCTCCTATCATTTTACCCGTAATCATTTTACCTGTTCCTCTTCGGCAGCGGGCTTGTGCCCCACTTGGCGAGGAAGGCCTCGAGGTCGGCCTCGGGGCCGGGGCGGATGCCGAGGCGGGTGAGGGCGAAGTCGTAGCGCACAGGGTCGTCGGGCGCGAAGGAGCGGAAGGCATCGGTTATCTCCACGGCGGTGCGGAGGTCGGCCGCCTCGCGCCGCGTGAGGCCGAGGGCGCGGCAGATGCGGTGCATGTGGACGTCGAGCGGCACGACAAGCTGCGCGGGGGAGACCCCGGTCCAGCCGCCGGGGTCTACGGCGTCGCGGCGGACCATCCAGCGGAGCCAGAGGTTGAGGCGCTTGCAGGCGCTCCCGCGCTCGGGGCGCGGGAGGAGATGGTCGTCGAGCCCGCCCGCGGCGGAGCACAGCTCGTCAACGAAGCGGCCGAGGGCAGGGAGCAAGTGCGGAGTGCGGAGTGTGAAGCGAAGGGGAGGCGCACTCCGCACTCCGCACTCCGCACTCCACACTCGGCGGCTCGGCCCCCCTGAGGTGTGCGGCAAAGGCGGCATTGAGGGAGCCGTGCTCCTTGATGAGGCGGCCGGCCCCGATGAGAAGCGCGGCCAGTTGCTCCCCCGTGGCGAAGCGGTGCTTGAAGCCGGCGAAGGCCGCCCCAATCTCCCCCGGCGCGCTCTCCGTGATGAAGCGCCGCGGCGACGGCATGCGGGCGAGCACGTAGTGGACGCTGTTGAGGATCGACCTCACGCGCCCGTAGGCGAGCGAGGCGGCCACGAGGCCCACCACCTCGCGGTCGAGCGGGTCTTCGTAGCCGTAGAGCACCTCCAGCGGGTCGGGGTGGACGAACTCGCGGCGGTTGAGGCGCGCGTAGAGGCCATCGAGTGCGTCCTTCGTGAGCCTCAGTCCTGCTGGGGCCGCTGCCATAGCCACTCACCACCTCCGAACCCCATTCTGCCTGAATCCCCAAGCGGGCGCAAGGCGTGTCTACGCTTCACCCACCGGACGGTTGTGGAGTGCGGTGACGAAGTCACCGCTTTGGATGCCAGCGAAGCGGTCAAAGTGGGCGACCACTGTGAAGATGCGGCCAGCGAGCAGCCCATGTGCCCCGCGGCCTTCGCTGCCAAGCGGCAGTTCTGAGGTCAACAGGTCCCGGAGTTGGCCAACTCCGGGATGAACCACGCACGCAGCCACCTCTCTCCTCTCCATTCTTCTCGTTCCCACGTGGAGCGTGGGAACCAGGCAACGTGGCCCGCCACTCCGTGGCGGAAGGACTCCGCCGCGGAGCGGCGGGCTACTTCTCCAGCGCGATGGCCAGCTTGGTGAGGTGGGCGAGGTCGGCACGGCAGAAGGGGATGTCCACGCGGGCAGCGAGCTCAGGCCCCTTGGCGCCTCGGAGCCAGGCGAATGCCTTGAGCGCGTTGAGGGCGAAATCGGGAGGGTCAACGAAGTTCTCGCCGAAGTGCACCTGCCGCTCCTCGCCCACGAGATACCAGGTGGGGCAGAGGGACTCGAAGGCGCTCCACACCTTCTCGACGGCCTCTGGGGCCTTGGCCTTCACGATGGCGGCCACTTCGGGCGTGAGGTCGTGGAAGAGCGCCACCTTGCTCTTGTGGGGGATGATCTTGTAGAAGAGGCCGTTCCCCTTCCCGATAAAGTCGTCCCACTCCCGAATGTCGGCGAACACTCTTGGGCCGATGCGCCCGGCCACGGCCTTCCACCAGGCGACGAGTGCCTCGCTCGTCTTGTCGGCAAGCGCCGTCGCCTCCTTCGCGGCGTCGGCGTCGCCCGCCTTCTCGGCGATTCGGGCGAAGGCGATGAGGGAGGCGAGATAGCGGTTGGCATACAGGCCGCCCTTCTCGGGGTCGAGCCGCCAGTTGGTCTTGGCGAAGTCGTCGAAGCACGCCTTGAGCTGTGGCCAGGCGGCCTTCACGCGGTCCCACTCGCCGCAGCGCTCGGCGTAGAGCCAGACGGCGTAGACGTTGCCGAAAGGATGATGCGGCCTCGGCTGGCCGGCGGGCGTGAGGACCTCGGGGGGCACCCAGAACAGCTCGCGGCGTTCGCCCCTATCGAGGGGATACCAGGCCTGCTTCGTGAAGGGCGGATGGGCCTCCCATTCCTTGAAGAGAAGGGCTTTGGCCGACCCCTTGTCCTGTACATTGAGAAGCGGGAATGCCCAGGCAAGCGCTTCGAACATCTCGCCGCTGTCATCGAAGTGGAACTCGCGCCCCGACAGCCCCGGCTCCACGTAGAGCGGTGCCCATGGCTTGGCCAGGGTGTCTGCGGCGAGGGTGCGACAAGCATTCCGCAGTTGTTCAACTGTGGAACGCTCCTCCACGGGCGCCTGCGCCGCCGGAGTTGTCACGCTCGCAGCCTCAATCCCCTCATCCTTCGCGGGCTCGCCCTTCTCGCCGGAGGCGATGCAGAGGATGCGGCTGCCGGTCTGCCAGTAGATGCGGTTGCCGACGATTGCGACGCCGCTACGGGCGGGGCCGTGCCATTCGTTTCGCGCCCAGGGGAGGTTCTTGAAGCCGCCCCAGGTGTCGCGGTTGCCCCAGATGAGGAAGAGCTGCCTGGTCTTCAGGTCGAAGCCGCTCAGCGTGCCCTGGTGGATGATGATCACGGTGTCGCGTGCGACGACGAAGTTCTGGCTCTCGTCCGCCGTGCCCCAGAACGTGTTCCAGGGCGGCTGCATGCCGTGGGCGTGGGTGAGCGGCTCGATGCGGTTTTTGTCCAGGTCGAGCAGGCCGAGGGCGACCAACGGCGCCACGCCGTGGTTCCAGTTGCCGTAGGCGCTGCGGTAGAAGACCAGGAGGCGGCCATCGGGCATCACGACGGGCGGCGTGCCGACCCCCTGGCAGCCCGCGGCCCAGAGGACGGGCGGCGGGGGAAGGAGCTTGCCCGTCTCGGCGTCGAGGACGAAGAAGGTCTGCGCCTCGCGGTGCTTCGCCAGGTAGTCGCAGATGGCGGCCTGCTCCTTCTCCCAGAGCTCGGGCGTGCCGAGGGCCTCCTTGCTCTTGATCCAGGCATCGAGCTTCTGCCAATGGCTGTCGTCGGCCCCGGCGTTCTGGCAGAGGAGATGGCGGTCCTGGCCGATGAGCCGCGACATTTGGATGACCGGGTTGGTGCGCACGATGACCACCGTCCGCCCGCCCTTCTTGGCGATGACGGGATAGTAGTCGCGCGCCGTCTGGCCGACGAGGGGCTCTGAGGTCCATATGCGGTCACGGCCCGCGGCTATTGCATCGCAGCATATGATACGCAAGTCGCGCGTGGTGTAGAAGAGGCGGCCGGCATCGCAAGCTGCTCCCTGGCGGCCGCCCAAGCTGAGCCAATCCGGCCTGGTGATCACCATGAGCGTATGGCCCGGCGGCATGCCCGTGCCTGGCTGGTCACTGGGGGGCGGAAGGCTTCTCGGGCGACCTCCGGTGGTGGCGTCGACAGCGTATGTGTCCCCATCCGCAGAAGCGAACGTGATCATGCCGTCGCTGTAGCCGGGCGATTGAGGGAGAATAGAACTGCTGGCCTGGCGGCGCCAGAGGGGCTTGCCGGATTCTGCGTCGAGGGCGTAGAGGTTGCCGCTGTGGGTGCCGATGAAGACCTTGCCCTCGGCGATGATGGGCTCGACGGCGCTGCCGATGCGCTCGCCCACGAAGTGCCGCACCCAGGCGAGGCGGAACGGCGGCTTGATCTCGGCGTCAACGTAGCCCGTGCGCGCGGCGTTGCCGCGAAGCGTCGGCCAGTCGGCGGCGAGGGCGCACGAGGCTGAAAGGGCGAGGGCGAGGGGGAGAGGCGCTCGCACGGCTTGGGCCTCCTGCAAGGGGATGATCCGACTGATCCGACTGATCGGACGGATCGAGCAGATGAGGCGCAATATACCCGATTCCGGGGCGAAGTTCCAGGGCAAATGGGGCTTGCTCATGACGGGGCGAAAATGGTATAATTCGGGGCGTCCTTGCGAGGTCGGGAGGCCGCCCGCGGCCACGACTCCGCACTCCCGGCCGCAGCGTCGCAAGTGCTTGACCCGCTTGCCTTTAGAGTTGCCCAGTAGAGACACCCCACCGCATGTCCCAGCCCGGCGAACGCATCCGCGACATCAACATCGAAGACGACATGCGGGACGCTTATCTGCGCTACGCGATGAGCGTGATCATTAGCCGCGCGCTGCCCGACGTGCGCGACGGCCTGAAGCCCTCGCAACGCCGCATCCTGGTGGCGATGCACGACCTCGCTCTCACCCCCCGCGCCCAGCACCGCAAGTGCGCGAAAATCTGCGGCGACACCCAGGGCAACTACCACCCCCACGGCCAGGAGGTCATCTACCCCACCCTCGTCCGCATGGCTCAGGAGTTCTCTTGCCGCTACCCGCTGGTGGACGGCCAGGGGAACTTCGGCTCGCTCGACGGCGACCCTCCCGCGGCCATGCGATACACCGAGGCCCGCCTGAGCGGCCTGGCCACCGAGATGCTGGCCGACATCGAGTACAACACGGTGGACTTCGTGCCGAACTACGACGAGACGCGCACGGAGCCGACCGTGCTGCCGGGCAGGTTCCCCAACCTCATCTGCAACGGCGGCACCGGCATCGCGGTGGGCATGGCCACCAGCATCCCGCCCCACAACCTGGGCGAGATCGTGGACGCCCTGGTCCGCCTGATTGACGAGCCCGAGGTGCCGATAGCCGAGCTGATGGCGCTGGTGCCCGGCCCGGACTTCCCGACCGGCGGCACCATCTACGGGCGGAAGGGCATCCAGGACGGCTACCGGACCGGCCGCGGGATCATCCAGGTGCGCGCCAAGGCGTTCACCGAGGCGCTCAAGGGCGGGAAGAAGAACATCGTCGTCTCCGAGATCCCCTACCAGGTCACGCGCCTCCAGATCAAGGAGAAAATCTCCGAAGCGGTCAACGGCGGCCTGATCGAGGGGGTGGCGGACATGCGGGACGAGAGCGGCGCCGCGGGCCAGCGCCTCGTCATCGAGCTCAAGCGCGACGCCGACGAGCGGGTGGTCCTCAACCAGCTCTACGAGCACACCCCGCTCCAGTCGTCCTTCTCCATCATCATGATCGCGCTGGTGGACAACCGCCCCCGCACGCTGAACCTCAAGCAGCTCCTGGAGTGCTTCGTCCAGCACCGCATCGAGGTCATCCGCCGCCGCACCCAGTTCCTGCTCGACCGCGCGCAGGCCCGCGCCCACATCATCGAGGGCCTGCGGATAGCGCTCGCGCACATTGACGAGGTGATCGAGCTGATCAAGAAGGCGAAGGACGTGCCGACCGCCCACCGAGGGCTCGTCGAGCGCTTCGGCCTCTCCGACCGCCAGGCCGCCGCCATCCTCGACATGCGGCTCCAGCGCCTCACCGGGCTCGAACGCCACAAGCTCGAGGAGGAATACCGCAAACTCCTCGAAGAGATCGCCGAATACGAGAGCATCCTCGCCTCCGAGGCCCTCGTGCGCAACATCATCAAGGAGGAGCTCCTCGACCTCAAGAAGCGCTACGGCGACGAGCGGCGCACGCAGATTTCCGAGGAGGCGGTGGAGTTCGAGCGCGAGGACCTCATCGCGGAGGAGATGGTGGCGGTGACGCTGAGCCACGAGGGCTACATCAAGCGGCTGCCGCTCTCGACCTATCGCAGCCAGGGACGCGGCGGGAAGGGCATCCGCGGCGCCGAGACGAAAGAGGGCGACTTCATCGAGCACCTCTTCATCGCCTCCACCCACGATTACCTGCTGTTCTTCACCAACAGGGGCAAGGTCTACTGGCAGAAGGTCTACGACATCCAGCAGATGGGCCGCACCTCGAAGGGCCGCGCCATCGCCAACATCCTGTCGCTGGCCTCCGATGAGACCGTGGCCTCGTGCCTGGCCGTGCGCGAGTTCGACAGCCGCTTCGTCGTCTTCGCCACCGAGAACGGCACGGTGAAGAAGACCGACCTCGAGGCCTTCAGCCGCCCAATGTCGCGCGGCATCATCGCCATCAACCTCGACCCCGGCGACCGCCTCATCCGCGCCTGCCTCGCCAGCGCCGACCAGCACGTCCTCCTGGCCACCCGCAACGGCATGGCCATTCGCTTCCCAGAGAGCGAGGTCCGCTCGATGGGCCGCATCGCCGGCGGCGTCAGGGGCATCCGCCTCCGCAAGGGCGACAAGGTGGTCGGCATGGCCGTCCTCGACTCCGAGGGCACCCTTCTGACCGTCTGCGAGAACGGCTATGGCAAGCGGACCGGCTTCGACGAATACCGCATCCAGGGCCGCGGCGGCTACGGCGTCATCAACATCCGCACCTCCGCGCGCAACGGCAAGGTCGTCGGACTCCTCACCGTCACCGACGACGACGAGGTGATGATGATCACGGCCCAGGGCAAGGTCATCCGCACCGCCGTCCGCCAGATGCGCGCCATCGGCCGCGCCACCCAGGGCGTCCGAGTCATCAACTGCGGCGAGGGCGACCGCCTGGTCGCCATCGGCCGCGTGGCCGAAAAAGAGCAGGACGAAGAGGGCGGCGCGACCGCCCCGCCCCCACCCGTCACCACCGCCGCCGACGACCTCGAGGAAGAGGGGCTGTATGATGAGGGGACTGAGGTCGAAGGGGAAGAGCCCGAGGAGGGCGGTGAGGGAGAGGGATAGCCTGAACCCCTCATGCTCTTCAATCGTCCGCGTCCTTCGTCCTCGTCCCTCGTCCTCGACTCTTCTCCCCCACACAAGCAGAATCGAGGACGAGGACGAGGGACGAGGACGAGGACGATATGCAAGAGACCAGGGGCGTTGCTACTGGCCCATCTGCGCCCCTTGACGCCGCCGGGCCAAGAGGCTAGACTACTCCATCGCCTGCTTCCTTCCTTCCGAGGAGATGTCCCTTGCTCCGCTACGCCCTGACGATCTTCCTCAGCGCCTTCCTGCTATTTCAGGTTCAGCCGCTCATCAGCAAGTTCATCCTCCCCTGGTTCGGCGGCACGCCGGCCGTCTGGACCACCGCGATGCTCTTCTTCCAAGTGCTCCTCCTGGCCGGCTACGCCTACGCGCACCTGGTGGCCACGAAGCTCCAGGAGCGCACCCAGGCCATCGTGCACATCGTGGTGCTCTTCGTCGCAATCGCCATGCTCCCCATCATCCCGGGGGACCGCTGGAAGCCGGCCAGCGGCGGCAACCCGACCTGGCAGATTCTCCTCCTCCTCGGCGTGTGCGTGGGGGTGCCTTACTTCGTCCTGGCAACCACAAGTCCCCTCATGCAGGCCTGGTTCAGCCGCACCCACCCCGGGCGCTCACCGTATCGCCTATACGCCCTCTCGAACGTCGGCTCGTTGCTCGCGCTCCTGAGCTTCCCGTTCGTCTTTGAGCCCTGGCTGCCCCTGCGGACCCAAGGGTGGCTCTGGTCTGTCGCCTTCGCGCTCGTCGCCCTCCTGGCCGCCTACTGCGCCATCCGCGCCCGGACCACAGGAGAGAGCGAATTGCTGGGTTCTGAAATCCGAGATCCGAAATCCGAAATCCGAAATGACGACAGGCCGGGTTGGGGCCGCTATGCGATGTGGCTCATCCTCCCCGCCTGCGGCTCCACGATGTTCCTGGCCGTCACGAACCAGATGTGCCTCGACGTGGCCGTGGTGCCCTTCTTCTGGGTCCTCCCGCTCAGCCTCTACCTCTTCTCGTTCATCGTCTGCTTCGACAACGAGCGGTGGTACTTCCGCCCGGTCTTCTGGGCGTGGCTGGCGGGCGGCGTGCTCCTGATGCTCTGGCTGATGCACAAGGGGGTGGATGCCGACGCGGACGTGGCCGGGCTCCTGAAGGCGGCCGGCCTGAGCGGCTTGCTGAAAAAGGAGGCGCCCGCGGTGGCCTGGACGCAGATAATCGGCTACTCGCTGGGGCTGTTCGGCTGTTGCATGGTGTGCCACGGGGAGCTGGTGCGGCTGAAGCCCAGCCCGCGACACCTCACGGCCTTCTACCTCATGGTGTCGGCCGGCGGCGCGCTCGGCGGAATCTTCGTCTCACTCCTCGCCACAAGGCTCTTCAAGACCTACCTCGAGTTCCACATCGG
>VGYW01000313.1 GCA_016872875.1 Planctomycetota bacterium
CTTCACCAGGCTCTCCTCGGTGTCCTGGGCGTAGTACCCGGTCACCAGGTGGACCATCACTGCGCGGCTGCCCACCTCGGCCATCAGTTCCATGGACTTGCCCATCAACTCGAAGTGCTTGTCCGACCAGAGGGGCACCTTGTAGGAGCGCGCCACGCACGCCTGGGCCAGGTACGCCAGGTTGTGGACGCTGAAGTCCTTCGGGTCGGGAAGCGTCCAGGCATGCACCTTCAGGTGGATGGGCACGTCGAGCGGCGCATCCTGTTCGGCCGCGATAGTGACCTTGCCCTCATACTCCCCTGGCGCCGCACTGGGGGGAATCCGCACCGTGATCCAGATGGGCACGGTGGCCACGGGTCCCTCGTGGGCAGGCTTCCACTTTCCCACGCTCCTCATATCGGCGACTGGCACCTCCGCGGGCGCGGCGTCCAGGAGGCCGTCGAAGCGGTACGGCGCCATCCAGCTCTTCGTCGGCACGGCCAGTTCAGCGAACCGAACGCGAATCTCGGCGGCGGCGATCTTGGCTCCGCCCTGCTTTGCCACCAGGTCGGAAGCCTGGGCCTTCAACCCCTGGATCGCGCGCATGCAGTTGGTGGCGGCCAGACGCCCGGAGAAGACCCCGTTGCGGACGCCGACGACGCGGACCGGCTGGAGCTTCTGGAAGTTCGGCCCGTAGAAGTCGCCCACGGCGACGTTCTGGACGAACTCGCAGTTCCACACCTGGAGCCCGTCGAGCCTGCGCGCCGCCGGCTCGGCCACCGCACACATGGCCGACGTAAGGAGCAGCAGCATGCCCAGCGGAGGCGACGCGTGCTTCATTCCTTCTCCTTTCGCTCCCTCTTCGAGTCCTTCGCGCCCTTCAGGGCCACCTTCTCCTCCGCGTGGTAGCCGAGCTTGACGCTGCGGATGCACTGGTTGCCGATGTCGGCCAGGAAGAACCGCCGGTCGGTGTGCACGGCCACGTTCATCGCGTGCATGATGGCCGTCTCGTCGCCGCCGATCGAAGAGCCGCGGGGCACGGAGGCCCCGCCCACAACGGAGGCCCCGCCCACAGCACGGAGGCCCCGCCCACAACGGGCGGCCCGCCCTCCTTGGCCAGCGGGATGCCGACGAAGGGCGCGAGCTTCCCGTCCTTCTCGAGCGGGACCACGCTCACGCCGTGCCCGTAACTGCGCATGCCATAGCCGTAGTGCGACCACAACTGCGAGTAAGCGGTCAGGTAGAGCCGCTTGCCGTCCGGGCTCACCGCGGCGCTGTAGGGCCGCAGCAGCGTCTCGCTCTCCTTGTCGTAGCCTGCCGCCGGGTACGCCACGTTGAGGCCCGCGAGCCCCATGCCCCCGGCGCCGTCCGTCCCCACCTCCGCCACCTCGGCGCTCACCAGGAAGATGCGGGAACCCGCCACGACAATCTCGCGCACGTCGGCTGCCGGCATGAACACCGTGTCCTGGTCGTGGTTCAGGAGCTTCGAGGGGAGCCGCTCGTTGTCCGGGGGGAACTCCTGCCAGGCGACCCCCGGGACCTTTGCGATCTTGTCGGCCGGAAAGGGGAAGACCGTGCGCACGTAGTTCCCCTCGTGGTCGAACAGGCGCAACTGCGGGCCGTGTCCGGGAAAGAACACGTAGACCCCTTCGGGCGCCGCCTTCATGAGCGGATACGCGCGCGCGTCGGCCATCTTCTGGCCCGACCAGTAGAGCGTGCGCTCCAACTGCGGCCTCAGCCCCAGCGACACGCGGACGGCGTGGCTCTCCTTGTCGTCCACGTACCGCCCGATCTCGTCCTTGCCGTCCCAGACGATTGTCTGCTTGAGCGAATCCCTCTTGAACGGCAGAGGGGCGTTCTTGCCCAACACCCCGCTGGCCAGGTGCCGAATGATCTTCCCTGTGGCGTCCTCGACGGCCACCGTCGCATCGCAGAAGTCCTTTGAGGCAAACGAGATGGTCGCCCTGTCGCCATCCTGCGTCACCGTCGGCCTCTCGGCGAACTCGAAGACCTCTTTGCGCTGAACCCTCAGCCGGTCCATCTCCAGCGCCCTGGCAGGCAGACTGAGGCCGGCCACCGCCGCGGTCACCAACCACGCTGAGCCGTATACTCTCCTCACGTCCTTCTGTCTCCTGATGTCGCCCCCGCCTGAGCCTTCGGGGCGCTCCCCATCAATACTCTAGCGCCGACCCCTTAGCCGTTCAACCCAGGCCGCCCGGGTACAGCTTGATCCTCCATCGCCCGCACGCTGCCGGCAGACCAATGGGGGCCGCTCCAGGAGGTGGATGGCAGGAGGTGTCGCATGGCTGCCGTGGGCAAGAGCCTGAACCTCGAGGTGCCCGCCTGGTGGGGCGCCGAAAAGCGTCCGCCTGAGGGGAAGATGTACGTGGCCGACCTCGCCCCCTGGCTCACGAATCCTCGAACTCACAAAGTGGCTTCGTTGTCTGGCCCGGAGAAGCGTCTGCCTTGTCTTGGTTGGGCGCTTCGCTCGCAGTCCGGGGCCCATCCGGCGTCGAGCGCAGCGATACGCCGTGCCCGCGCAAGTGCCGTCCTTGAGCTGAGCGGCTTTGAGCGCGGAGCGCTCGAGCAGTTCCAGCCGGACCTCCACCCGCTCGACATTGCGCCGAATCGAGAGTTGCGAGTCCTTCGGGAGCTTGCTTCCCTCGTAGCGCTCGATGGCCTGCTGGTAGGATTCCTTCGCCTTGGCGGCGTCGCCCGTAGCGGCAGCCGAGGACATGAATTCGCCATCGTCTGATCTCCTCCTTCACGCTCCCAGGAACCACCCCGCGCCTGTAGCGGTAGCCCCACATGGTCCCGCGGTCGTTGGCCGAGTCGTATTGGGCCCAGCCGTAGTTGGTGGCGGGGAGCCGCAAGGCGCCCTCTTTGTTCGGAGGGTTCGACATGGAACAATGGAAGGCGACCGAGCTCGCGCGCCAGGGCGGGAAGTTCGGCAGCCACGGCTGGTGGCCATGGGGGCTGGCGGCATTCGACTACGACAACGACGGCGACATGGACCTGCTGGCGCAGCAGCACGGCCAGCCACGCACGATGATCATCCGCAACCTGCTCAAGGAGAAGGGCAAGCTGGGCTTTGTCAACGCCAACCCCGAGCTGGGCCTGCCCAGCAACGCACTGGCGGGCTGCTTCAAGCCGCTGATCTGGGACTTCGACGGGGACGGGTTCCTGGACCTGGCCTACCGCGACTCGCAGCCGGAGACGGTGGACGACAACGGATTCCCTTGCCTGTGCACCCAGTCGGCCCGCTACTTCTTCGAGGGCGCCACGTGCAACTTCGGCCGCGAGCCCTGGCGGCCCAGATGGCTTGCGCAGCCGCCCGCGGCCATTGTTCCCGCCATCGCCGAGGGGAAGAAGGCCCGCTTCTTCCATATGGAGCTCCTCGAGGGCATTGACCTCACGGGCAAGGGTCGGAAGGATTCCGCCTGGGGCGGCTTCGGCTCCTATGGCGGCCCGATGATGGGGCGCTATCTGGTCGCTGAGGGCGAGGGCGGCCTCACGGACGCCACGGAACAGTTGGGCCTCCCCATGGCGGGCACCCCGGTGTACTTCGGCGACCTCAACGGGGACGGCGCCGACGACGTGCTGGTGGCCCAGGGCGACCGCGGCGGGCTGTATCTCAGCGACGGCCAGGGCAAGTTCGCCCTCAAACCCGGCCCCCTTACCGACTTCCTCCGATGGAAGGATCCGTACCTGCACAAGGTGGTCGCAGCGGACTTCAACAACGACGGGCGGCTCGACCTCGTGCTGTCGAGCGGCCGCCTCGGTGGCGTCGAGGCGTATCAGGACCTCGGGCGAGGCGAACTGCGCCGCGTGCCGGGCCGCCCGCTCAGTCCTCCTCTTCCTCGGCCTCGTCGAGCGCGCTTCGCCGCAAGCCCTGTGCCTCGCCATTCGGTCTGGCAGGGCGTTGTCGAGCCGATGGGACTTGATCATTCGCCTCCACTGTGGCAGAATCGCCTGTTGGGCAGGACAAAGGAGGCAAGACCACGGAGCGACAAGTCAGGCGCCCTAACGCTCTTGCGCTTGCCGGGGCATTGATGCTCTGGGCCGCGGCACGGCTGGCGACAGGCTTCGGCGAGAGGGGGAAGATGCTCGCCGAGCGGCTGGCGGGCGGCTGCACGGGCTGCTACAGCAACGAGTGCTTCGCCTTCGACCCCGGCACGGGCACCTGGTTCCCCATCCGCGCGGCGGACCGAGCTGCGCAAGGGACCTGAGAAAATGCCCTCGATGGACCACTACCCGCCCCCTGCTTTCGCCTACGACCCGGTTGCCAGCCTCGTCATGTGCACGAACCCCAAGCTGGGCTGGCGGCTGCTCTTCTACGACCCGCGCGCGAACACCTTCCGCTGGTCGGCCGCGGTGTAGGTGACGCCGCCGAAGAGGAGGATCTTCTTGCTCCTGAGCCGCGCGTGCTTCGCTGCATGGGCATTGGCCTCGGCGTGTCATGCCGCAGCCCTCCCCGTCGGCCAGATCGTGCCCGACTACATGGAGGGGGATCTTGAGACCGCCATCGTGCCCACCCCGCAGGAGGCAAGGCTGGGCAACACGGCGTTCCCCGCGGGGAAGGTCGCCCTGGTCAAGCCGGAGGAGTACCGCGCGCCCGACACACTAGCGCTCGAGCTGGGTCGGCTCCTGGGCGCCCAACTGGCGACGGCCGAGGACGCAGCGACGGTCGTCTTCGTCGGCGCGGCGGCTACGAGGCAACTGGCCGCGATGGGCCTCAAGCCGCCGCCCGCTGGCGCAGACGCCTACGTCCTCCACACCGCCTCGGGAAAGCAGGGCGGGAGGAACCTTGCCCTGCTGGCAGGGAATTCTCCTGCCGCCGATTTCTGGGCCTTCGCCACGCTACGGCAAATGGTCTTCGAGAAGGACGGCGTCCGCTACATCCGCGAGGGGACCGTGACCGATTTCCCCCGCTTCGCGTGCCGCGGCAACAAGCGGCCTCGGCTGTGGGAGTGGCGCTACAAGGCGAACTACGCCTGGTTCTTCGAGCCGCCGAAGCAAGGCTCAGGCAAGCCGGAGGAGAACTTCCGCTGGAGCTACTTCCGCCAGAACGGCGCGTGGGTCTGCCACGGCGAGCCCCTGAGGGCGACCGACGAGGAGATGGACAAGCTCATCCAGGGCTATGGCGAGGCGGATGCGCGGACCGGCGTGAAGCGGCGGGTTCCCGGCGCCCTCGACGCCTACAAGGGCGGATGCCGCGAATTCGTCCTGAAGTTCGACGACACTGGCTCCGGGATGAGCCCGAGCACGGAGGCGCGGTTTGGGCGGGACTTCTACAAGGCGCTGCACCACTACATCGTGGGGATGCACCGGCGGCTGAAGGCCGTTGACCCTGGGAACAGGGTCTTCTTCATGCCTCGGCCTTACTGGTACAATAGCTTCGAGACGGCTCGTTACGCGAAGGCGCTGCTCGCCCACGGCCCGTTCCCCGAGGACATCGGCCTCTCCGTCTGCGGGCCGGAGGTCATCAGCCGCCAGATCCCAACCGGCTGCCTGAAGGAGTTCCGCGAGCTGTTCGGCCTGAAGGCGCCGGCCCAGATCTACGACAATTATGGCCGCGGGGGCGACTTGTTCGCCTACAGCGGGCGGGACGCCGACCTCTGGCGCGAGGTCTGCTGCATCTTCCCCGAGCGCGGCACGCCGGTCACGCGCATCACGGTCTACAACTACCTGTGGAACCCCGAGGGCTACGACCCGAGGCGTTCGCTCCAGCTCGCGGTGCGCGAGCTGGCGTCGGGGAAGCCCGAGGTCTACGCGCCGCTGCTGGATTACGTTCAGTTCTACGAGGCCAATCGCTGCCCGGCGGCTTACCCCCCACAGAAGCAGGCGGTTGAGCAGTTCCGCAAGGCCAATGAGGCGCTGAAGGCGAAGTACGAAGCCCTTGCTCCCCTGCTGGCCAAGAGCCCGATGGCGGTCGAGGTCGGCCTCGCCGACGAGCTGTGGGGCAGCCGCTCGCCGCAGAGCAGCTATGAGTTGGGCGAGACGGCTCGGCTCCGGCGGCGGCTCGACTTCGAGCCCTACATGGCCCGCTACGGCTGGCAGGAGGCAGTGGTCGCCCGGACCGACGCTGCCCCGACCATTGACGGAGGCCTGGATGAGGCCGCCTGGCAGCGGGCGCCTGAGTTCGCCCAATTCGTCCAGCCCGCCTGGGGCATGAAGACACCCTCGAAGGACTCGGAGACCCTGCTCCTCGCGGGCGACGAGCGGACCAGTCTGCGCCTCCTCTACACCAGCACCCATCTGTTCCTGGGGATCGAGTTCGGCTACAGGGAGAAGCCGGCGCTCCCGAAATGGGCACAGGAGCTCTGGCAGGGTGCGCAGCCCGGCCAGCAGGGGGACTACGCGTGGCGGGTGCCCTGCTTCGAGCTGTTCCTCGACCCCAACGGGCGGCGGGCGGACTACTATCAGGTGATCTCGAACGTGGCGGGGCTTTGGCTGTCAAAGCACTTCGGCGCCTACGAGCCTGGGCGTCGGGGCGAGCCGTGGCAGCCTGGCTACAAGTTCGCCTTCTCGCTGGGCGAGAAGCGGGGCGTGCTGGAGGCCGCCATCCCCTTCGCGGACCTGGCCCCCGCGGCGCCCCGGCGCGGCGACGCCTGGGGGTTTCAGTGCTTCCGCTCGAAGATCGGCTCGTTCGGCCTCTTCAGCGGCGTCTATGACATGGTCGGCGGCGAGCACGCTGCCTCTCAGTTCGGGCGGATCGTGTTCGAGTGAGCAGGCCGCTGAAGCGCAGCACCACACTGATGAGTGCCAGGCGCATCACGAGCATGAACGCCACCACGATCAGCCGCGTGCCCTCGATGGCCTTGCCTGCTTCTGGCGCACGAGTCCGGCGGCTGAAGCCGCCGGCTACCCACTGTGCTCCCGTTGGGAGCAGGAGACCGAACACCCGCGATCTTGTCCCCCTGTTTGTGGGGCGGTGTACTTAGGACTCTGGGACTACTGGCCGGCACCCGTTTTTGGGCGATCAGACGATCGCTTTTCCCTCTCCGAAAGTGATCGCCTAAGGCGGCCCTCCGCGATGGCAGTTCAGAAGTCGTCGGCCTTCGGGGCTGGCCCCTCGCGGTGCTCGGGGGCTGCGGCCCGGCCGAGCGCGGTGGTGAAGAGCCAGAAGGGCATGGCGACAACGAGGGAGGCCCCCTTGAGGGAGGCAGTGACCGTGGCCTTGGCGCCGTCGGCCTTGGCCTTGACGCTCCCGAGGAAGTCCACTGCGGGCTGGAGCATGGGCATCTGCCCCGCCACCTTGGCCATCTCCTCGCGCCCCTCCTTGACGCTCTTCTCCAGTTCGGCGACGGCGGCGGCGACCTTCTGGGCGTCGGTGCCCATGGCCACGAGCTCGAGCGTCTGGGCGTCCTTGGCCGCCCGCCCGACGAGGCTCATGGAATCGAATGGGGCGAGCATCGGGCCGCCCTCCCGATAGGTTGGCGTCATCTTCACGACGGCCCAGAGGGGCTGGGCGGTGTCGGCGGCCTTGATGAGCTTGCCGAGGGCGCTCTCCGGCGTGAGGGCGCCGCTGCCCTTCTTGAGGGCGGCCACGGTCGCCGCGACGGGCAGCTTCTCGGCCTCGGCGCCCGCGAACAACACCAGGCAGTCGTTCGATACCACGATCAGGTTGGGCTCTTCTTCCTCGCCACGGAAGACCTCCAGGCCATCGGACTTCTCGGCCTTGTAGTCCCCCGTCTCATGCAGCAGCGCAGCCACGCGCTTGGCGTCGTACTGGCCGCGGGCGATCATGACGACGAAGCCCTTGTCGTCCCCGACCTCGCCCGAGATGCCGAGGGTGACGCCTTCAAGGCGGACGTTGCCCACCTGCTCGGCTGCGGAGACCAGTTGGTTGGTAACCTCGGGGAGGAGCGCGTTCGGGTCCTGCTCGGGCAGCCCGGGCGCGAGCTCCTTGAGCGCCTTCTCGATGTCGAGCGGCTTGCCTGGCGCCATCGAGACCTGGCCCACGATGCCGCAGTCGGCGGGGAGGAGCCAGGGGTCGCCGGCCATCTGCCTGGCGGACGCGCGGGGCCGCTCGAACGGCTTCCCCTCGATGGCCGCGATGGCCTGCTGCGCGTAGTCCGCCTCGAAAAGTGCCGTGGACTTCAGGAGCGGCTGGAGGGCGGGGAGGGCCTGGGCGTCCTTCAGTTCCCCGAGGGTGCGGATGGCCATGAGCCGCCGCACGGCCGCGGCTCGGGGAGCGGCCTTGGGCTCGGCCGCTTCGCCTCCCTCCGCCTTCGCCGGCCCGAGCTCACCTGTCATCGCGGCGACCGTGACGTTGACGCCCTTGAGCTGCCAGTAGGCCTTCGTCTGCACGTAGTCCAGCAGGTCGTTCCCGCCGCCGCTCACGAGGAGCATCGTCAGTAGCCCGGCGAGCATCTCCATGGTCTCTCCTTCCCTGCTGGGGCGCGCTCGCGCGCACAGAGGTGTGGGGGTGGCAGGGCCGCTCACTTCACCGTGAAGGTGGCCTTCTGAATTGTGACGCTGAATGGCGCGGCGTTGTACTTGAGGGCCGCTGTGAACTCGCCTGTGAGGTTGGCTGGCACACTCCATGTGTGCCCGCAGGTGCCGCCTCACCCAAACTGGAACTTGGCGGAGTAGACGGACTTCCCGCCGGCGTCGAAGACCTCCACCTCGGGGGTCGGCGGGCCGGTCTCGGGCAGGAACAGCTCGGCCCGCAGGCCCGCGGCGTCGGCGAGGTTGAAGTCCATCCGCACGGCCTTGCCGCGGATGCTGGTCGCGATGCTGGCCGTCAGGGGCGCGCCGATGGCGAGCTCAACTGTCTTCCCGGCCGCGGCCTCGAAGGTCTTGCCCTTCCCCTCCCAGAGGTCTCGGCGGCCTGAGGTCAGGCGTCCCTTCCACGCATCCCTCCCCTCGGTTCGCTCGCCGGGGATGGTCTGCTGGAACTCAATCACCGTGTAGCGGTCGGCGGGGATGGCGATTGGCTGGGCCGAGCCGCTGAGGTTGAGGATGTATCTCTCGCCTGCGAGCTTCGCCGACCAGCGCTCGTGGCCGACCTTGAGCGTCGCCGTCTCCAGCGCCGAGGGCCTTGCCGTGAGCCTCGTGCCGTCGCCCGAAAGCTCAACGTCGTACCACGCCCCGTCCACCAGCACGGGCTGGCCATAGTAGGCTTTCAGCACGCTGGGGCCGAAGCTCCCGTCCCCGGTGTCAATCGCCAGCGAATCGCACGGCTCGATGCCGGCCACTCCGGGGCCGGCGCGGAGTGCCTTCGCCTTCGTGCCGAGCACCAGGTCGCCGTCCCCGTCAACCACGCGCACCGCATAGGTCTTCGCCCCGAAGGCCAGGCGGCCCTCCGCCGCAGAGCCGAGGTCGAGGTTGATCCAGCGATAGGAGGGGGACTTGTGGTATGAGCCGCGCACGAGGACTGGGAAGGACTTGCCGTCGCGCTTGACCTCGATGGTTGCCGGGCCGATGATGGCTGAGACGTCCCCGTCCTCGTCCCTCTTGGCTTTCAGGGGCGCGACGGGCGCGCCCGCGAAGTCCGCCTTGCCGCTGAAGTCGAGGCGCAGCAGGTCAGGCGCCTTGGCGTCCGCCTTCGCCGAATCTATCGCCACCGCCAGCGTCACCGCGCGGTCCCGTATCATCGCCACCACGGCGTGCGAGCTCACCGTCCCCTTCGGCTCCTTCGGCTTGAAGAACTGCATCTCGTGCGCGCTCAGGCCGTGGTGCTCCATCGCCAGCTCCGGCGGGCAGGCCACCAGCTTGGCCTCGCCCTCCGAGGCGTGGAGCAAGGGCGCCAGGGCGATTGTGACACCGAGCAGAGCAATCCGGCGCATCATCGGAGAGCCTCCTTACAAGGGGTCACACGCGACCGCGGCATTATAGCGCCCAGGACCGCCGATGGCAAGACATTTCCGGAGAATCTGAGGCGGTTGCTCTGTGGGCAAGTGACGGAGCGGGTAGGAGTTGCGAGAGGGCCGGAAGGGGCGGTCCCCCAACGGTTGGGCGCGCGGGGCGGTTTCAGGGGCTTCCAGGAGTTTTTCCTCGCTT
>VGYW01000314.1 GCA_016872875.1 Planctomycetota bacterium
GCCCCCTTCGGGGGCTTGGATGGGGGGGACGCGCGATCCCAGGGCTCCCTTCGGTCGCCCTGGGCTACGGCTGGGTCGCCCGCGTCGGCGGGCTACAAGGCCCCGAGATGTGGGCAAAGATCAGGGCTTCGCCCTGGGCTGATATAGTACGCTCCGTTTGGAGCTTCGGCGCCGAAGAACGTTACCAGAATCGGGGGCCACACTCAGGGGAGAACCCGCGCTTGCTTTTTGCCGCGGCGCCGCTAGAATAGCAGTGTCGCTGCCACGGGTCGGCAGGCCGAGGGCTCGACGGACGATGGCGCTGAAACGCGAAGAGATTGACTACGTGGCCCACCTTTCGCGCCTGGCGCTCAGCGAGGCGGAGCGCGAGCTCTTCGGCGCACAACTCGCCAGCATCCTCGCCTACGTGGAGAAGCTCAACGAGCTCGACACCACGGGCGTGCCGCCCACGACCCACGTGCTGGGCCTCCACAACGTGTTCCGCGACGACGCCGAGCGCCCCTCGACGCCCCGCGAGGCGATCCTCGCCAACGCGCCCGCCCAGGCCTGTGGCTGCTACCTCGTCCCGAAAATCCTCGACGGATGATTGGATGAATGGATGGATGAAGGAATGGGTGCGCCAGGCTCCGACACTCATCCACCCATCCATTCATCCATCCATCCGAGCGTCAAGCCAGCCAATGCCTCTCTAGGAGAAAGCCGCCGTGCCGAAGCCGCCGATAGTTGACCCCGCCACGATTGACACCAGCCGCGTCGAGTACGACGTCGAGGGCATCCGCAGGTTCAACAAGCAGCGTTACGAGATGGAGCACCTCACCGCCGTGGTGCACGTGGACCGCGCGAAGCGCCTCATCATCGCCTACAAGGACGTGACGGACCACGAGTTCTGGGTGCGGGGCCACATCCCCGGGCGGCCGCTGATGCCGGGCGTCATCATGTGCGAGGCGGTGGCCCAGGCCGCCAGCTTCCTCATCGCCCAGTGCCTCGACAACCCGCCCGAGTTCGTCGGCTACGGCGGCATGGACGAGGTCCGCTTCCGCGGCGAGGTCAAGCCGGGCGAGCGCTTCCTCATCGTCGGACAGATCGAGTCCCTGCGCCGCGCCTACGCTGTCATGCAGGCCCAGGCCTTCGTCGGTACCAAGATGGTATTCGAAGGCAAGATCATAGGCGTGCCCATGTAGGCGGATTCTTGATTTTTGATCTTCGATTTGCGATTTCAGAAACAGACAAGTCATGACCGGGCGGGATCGTTTCCTCAAAGCCTTGCGCCGCGAACAGCCGGACCGAGTGCCGGTGTGGGAACTCATCGTCAACGAACCGGTGATTCGCGCGCTCTACGGCCCGGGAGTGTCCTACCACGACTTCTGCGAGCTGGAGGACCTCGATGGCGTGACGGCCTTCGAGAGCCAGCGGCTCGAACGCCTCGGCCCCGACACCGCACGCGACGAATGGGGCATCGTCTGGCGCACCGACCCCCAGACCGCCATCCCCTACCGCGTGGACGGCCCCATCCACTCGCCCGCCGACCTCGACCGCTATCAGCCGCCCGACCCCGACGCCCCGCACCGCCTCGCGGGCCTCGCCGAGGCCGTCCGACGCTTCGGGGGGCGCCGCGCCATCGTCTTCCTCTCCCACGACGCCTTCGAGTTCTCGCACTACCTCTACGGCTTCGACAACCTGATGGTGTCCTATGTGTTCGCCCCCGATGTCGCCCACCGCCTCGCACGCATCGTGACCGACTACAAGCGGCGGGTGTGCGAGCGCGCCGCGGCGCTCGGCGCCGACGTGTTGCTCACCGGCGACGACTATGCGAACCGCAAAGCCCCCCTGATGTCGCCCGCCCACTTCCGCCAGTTCGTCCTCCCCTACCTCGCCGAAATGGTGGAGACCGCCCACCGCCTCGGCAAGCCCTTCATCAAGCACACCGACGGCAACCTCTGGCCGATTCTGGACGATATGGTGGACGCGGGGATTGACGCCCTCGACCCCATCGAGCCGATCGCGGGCATGGACATCGGCGAGGTGAAGGCCCGCTACGGAGGCCGCATCGCCCTCTGCGGCAACGTAGACTGCGGCGAGCTCCTCTCCCGCGGCACCCCGCGCCAGGTAGTCGAAGCCGTCAAGGAAACCATCGCCAAGGCCAGCCCTGGCGGCGGACACATCCTCGCCTCCTCCAACAGCATCCACCCGGCGGTTCGCCCCGAGAACTACCGCGCCATGCTCGCCGCCGCACGCCGCTTCGGCCGTTACCCCCTCGACCCCTCGCTCGTCGCCCGGTACCGCACCAGGAGCTACATCGCAGGCCAGTTGCGGCTCGGCGCAACCCGTCCCAAGGAGACCTAGCCTTCTGCCCGGAGACGCTCACCTCTCCCTCGGGGAGAGGTCGCCCGCCGAGGGCGGGCGGGTGAGGGTGCTTCCCTCTGCGCCCGGGGGCGGAGCACCCTCACCCCGGCCCTCTCCCCGAGGGAGAGGGGGCGGAGCACCCTCACCCCGGCCCTCTCCCCGAGGGAGAGGGGGCGGAGCACCCTCACCCCGGCCCTCTCCCCGAGGGAGAGGGGGCGGAGCACCCTCACCCCGGCCCTCTCCCCGAGGGAGAGGGGGCGGAGCACCCTCACCCCGGCCCTCTCCCCGAGGGAGAGGGGGCGGAGCACCCTCGCCCCGGCCCTCTCCCCGAGGGAGAGGGGGCGGAGCACCCTCACCCCGGCCCTCTCCCCGAGGGAGAGGGGGCGGAGCACCCTCACCCCGGCCCTCTCCCCGAGGGAGAGGGAGGATGGTTTGGTCCGATGGGACGCAAACGCAGAGACCCGCTCGCTGGCCCCCTGGGCGCTGTCCTGAAGTTCTTCTTCTCCGCCCTCTTCGGCTGCCTCATCTCGCTGGCCATTGCGGGCCTCTTCTACTGGTGCGGGCTGGGCCTCTGGTTCTGGCAGAGCCGATGGGTTCACATCCTCTGGATCATCCCGCTGGCCTGGGGGCTGCTGGGCATCCTGTGGTTTGACCAGATGCTCGACTGGGCGCGCGAAATCCTCGAAGGCTTCTCCGGCCAGGACAGTTAGCACAAACCTCCCGCGGGTTCCGAAACCCGCGGGAGGATCCGCCCTCTTTCCCCCGTTTGGCCGAGTGGCGGCTTCTTGGTAGAATATCCCTTCCTTTGGTTCGATGCGCCATAACGGTGCGAATGCGCCTCTTAGTCCCGAAGGGACGCCAGTAGGTTGCCGGCGGCTTCAGCCGCCGGAAAAGGAGCTAGCCCCGGGACCAGTCCCGTAGGGACGGCAGAACCCCGCGGTGCGGCGATCACGGACCTGTTTCTGCCGTCCCTTCGGGACTTCGCTGGTTCTGGCGCCGGGTCCGGCGGCTGAAGCCGCCGGCAACCCACTTTGCTCCCTTCGGGAGCAGTCCACTTCGCTCCCTTCGGGAGCAAGCGTCTCCAGGAGTTTGGCGTGCCCAACGCGAAGAGCGAGCAGGACGTGATGGAGAAGATCGTGTCGCTGTGCAAACGGCGCGGGTTCATCTTCCAATCGTCCGAAATCTACGGCGGACTGAATAGCTGCTGGGACTACGGGCCGCTCGGCTCGGAGCTGAAGCGCAACGTGAAGGAGGCCTGGTGGAACGCCGTGGTGCGCGACCGCGAGGACGTCGTGGGCATCGACGCCTCGATCCTCATGCACCCGCGCGTCTGGGAGGCCTCGGGGCACGTGGCCGGCTTCACCGACCCGCTCGTTGACTGCAAGGTGTGCAAGAAGCGCTTCAGGGCCGATCATGTCGCCGACGCGAAACGCTGTCCGGAGTGCGGCGGAGAGCTCACAGAGGCCCGACAATTCAACCTGATGTTCAAGACCTTCATGGGTCCCGTGGAGGACGCCGCGGCGGTGGTCTACATGCGGCCCGAGACGGCTCAGGGGATTTTCGTGAACTTCGAGAACGTGATGGCGTCGGCCCGCCTCAAGCCGCCCTTCGGCATCGCGCAGATCGGCAAGAGCTTCCGAAACGAGATCACCCCAGGCAACTTCATCTTCCGCACCCGCGAGTTCGAGCAGATGGAGATCGAGTACTTCGTCAAGCCCGGCACCGACGAGACTTGGTTCGAGCACTGGAAGGCCGAGCGGTTCCGCTGGTACACCGACCTCGGCATTCGCGCAGGCAAACTTCGCATGCGGCCCCACGAGGCCCACGAGCTGGCGCACTACGCCAAGGCCTGCGTGGACGTCGAATACGAGTTCCCCTTCGGCTGGAGCGAGCTCGAGGGCGTCGCGAACCGCACCGACTTCGACCTGAAGCGGCACACCGAGTATTCGGGCAAGGCACTCGAATACTTCGACACCCAGACCCGCGAGCGCTACGTCCCCTACGTCATCGAGCCGTCGGCGGGCGTTGACCGCTCGCTCCTGACGTTCCTGGTGGCCGCCTTCGAGGAGGTGGTGACGGAGAAGGGGGAGACCGAGCGGTTCCTGAGGCTCCACCCGAAGCTCGCGCCCATCAAGGTGGCCGTCTTCCCACTCGTCAACAAGGCGGGCATGCCCGAGCTCGCGCGGAAGGTCTTCGACTCGATGAAGAAGCGGTTCCATTGCTTCTACGACGACGGCGGGGCGATCGGCCGCCGCTACCGCCGCCAGGACGAGGCCGGCACCCCCTATTGCGTCACCGTGGACGGCCAGTCGCTCGAGGACAACACGGTCACGGTCCGCTACCGCGACAGCCGCGAGCAGCCGCGCGTGGCCATTCCCGACCTCGCCCCCTTCGTTGCCGAGAAGCTGGAGGGCGCGAAGTCGAGCGTCGTGTGAACTGGAGTATAGCCACCAGTGCTGTTGACCATCTTCGATTCCGAAGCTCCGAACGGAGCGTACCATAGCAGCCCAGGGCGAAGCCCTGGGACAGGCAGACGGCCAGATTCAGCCCTGTAGGGGCGTACTGCCCGCCGTAGGCAGGATGCGGCGTCAGGACCGCATAGTACGCCCTTTCAGGGCTGACCTGCCTACCGCCCCCTTCCCAGGGCTTCGCCCTGGGCTGCTATAGTACGCCCCTCTTGGGGCTCTTGAACGTTCGTCCGTTCGCGTGTATCATGACTGCGACGGTTTGGACCCTGAGATGCCTTGCGAAGTCTGAGCCATGGCCAGAGACCCTATTGTAGATGAAGTGCGCGCCATCCGCGAGGAACTGGCTGCACGCTTCGGGTTCAACGTTCGCGCGATCGCGGAGGACGCGCGCAAGCGCCAGAAGAGCAGCGGGCACAAGGTCGTCTCGCTGCCCCCCAAGCGTCCGGGAAAGACCAGCAGCCGCGTGGCGTCCCGTTCTCGGCCCTGCTCCCCAGATGCCTCAGGAGAGCGTGTAAGGGCAGTTCCGTGAGGGAAGCGAGATGACGATCTCCTACGACACCGAGGCCGATGCCCTCTATATTGAGATCTGCGAGGGCAAGTTCGCCAGCAATCGTGAGGCGATGCCCGGGGTGATTCTGGACATCGGCTCAGAGGGAGAATTGCTCGGCATTGAGATTCTCGACGCAAGCCGCCGGTGCCCACTGAAGGAGTTGGCTCACGTGGACATCTCGATGCCGCTCCAGCTCGCGGATTCGCCCCTGCCGGCGCCTCGGTCGTGAGTTGTCGTGGGATTCGGATGCGCACCCGGCGGGCTCGTGGAGCGCTCAACGTGTCGGAAGACCCCATCCTGAAAGAAGTGCGGGCGATTCGCCATCGCCAGGCCGCCAAGTTCAACTTCGACATCGCCGCGATGGTTGAGGACGCCATGAAGCGCCAGGGCAAGGATGGCCGCAAGGTCGTCTCGCGCGCTGCCAAGCGCCGCACGGCCACCGTGAGCCGCGAGCCGCAGGCGGAGGCCGTGCCTACCGAGCGATGAGGGGACGGCATGGGAGCGCAGGAGCCAGCCTTGGGCGGGAGGGCGCGGGCGTCGCTGCCACTGGCAGCGAAGATGCTCGTCGGCTACGCCCTGCTGCTCGCGGCCCAGCGGGCGGTGGACGCGGCGGATGGGCGGCTCTTCGATCTCTTCTCAGGCCTGCCGTGGCACAAGGACCTTGCGGCAGAGGCGGTCGCCCCCTACGTGGCCTACGCGGCCATTGTGGTGGCGGGCATCGCGGGCGTGGCCCTGCGCCAGCGGTGGGGCCTCGTGCTCTTCGCTCTCTCCTGGGGCGCGGACTACCTCATCTCGCTTGGGGTTCGCCTGCCCTTGTTCTTCGGGCGGTCCGCTGACCTGGACGGCCCGCCCGGGCTCCGCTTGGGGGTGCTCGCCCACCTCGTGGTGGTGAACGGGCTGTTCGCGGCGTTCGCAATCGCCTACGCTGCGAGTGCGGCATTGAGGCGGGCGGTGCTGGGGAGCGGCGCGCCTGCGATGCAATGGGCGCCCCAGCCGCCGCCGCCCGCGCGGCTGCCGCTGGCCGCGAAGCTCCTCGCGGTCCAGAAGACGGTCGGGAACGCCGCGGCCATCGTCTTCTGGGTGCAGAAGCTGCCGATGTTTGCCGACACGTACGGCTCCCCTGGCATGCGGTCCCCGCTGTCGTTCCTGTCGCTCCTCGACCAGTTGCCGTATGCGCGTCCGGCGGCGAGCATCCTGGTGGCCCTGGCGGGGATTGTGGGGGCGGCCATGCTGTTCCTGCGGCGCCACTGGGGCCTGTGGCTCCTCATCGGGGCTGGCTGCATTCAGGCCCTGCCCAACCTGGGCTACTGGCTCGCGCTGCCGGAGATGGCCAGGGGCTTCGGGCACGAGAGGCTGCTCTCCTTCCGCGTCCACTGGGACATGGTGATCGGCATCGCCCTCATCCTCGCCCACCTGGCCTTCGAGATTGCGTATCTGTGCGACACGACGGTGCGCGAGGCGATGGTAACCGAGGGGGATGAATGAGGGGGCCACCTGGCCCAGGCGAGCCCCTCATCCCCCTTCAATCGTCCTCGTCCCTCGTCCTCGTCCTTCAGGGTGTTCGTGATCGGCTACATGGCCGACAAGAGCGTGCGCGCGGCGATGACGGTGGAGGGGGAGGAGTGAGAGACCGAGCGGTCCAATCCTCAATACCCAATACTCAATCCTCAATGACCGAGCAAGGGCGTTGAGGCGTTGCCTGGTCTTCCACTTGGTCATTGAGGATTGGATGTTGAGTATTGAGTATTGGACTTTCGGTGCCCCACGCACATGAGCCTGTGAACAAATGACACGGACCCACACGGACGGACACGGACACACGCCTGTCGCCGAGGAATCTGCCCGTCCGTGCTTGTCCGTGGGCGTCCGTGTGATTCCTTCACGACCTCACATGCGCGCAGGAGGCGCTCTGGCCACGGCCTTCCGCCAATTGACTCCCCGCCCCCTTCCCGGTATGCTTTGCTGTCGAAGGAGGCGAGCGTGGGCATCGAGAGCGTGCGGGCGGTCATCTGCGACGTGGACGGGGTGCTGACCGACGGGAGCATCCTGCTCGCGGACGACGGCACGGAGCTCAAGCAGTTCAACGCGCACGACGGCGCGGGCATCCACCTCCTCGTGCAGGCGGGGTTCCAGGTGGCGTTCCTGACGGGGCGCGACTCGGCCGCGGTGAGCCGACGGGCCAGGGAGCTCGGCGTCCAACACGTCCGCCAGGGCGCCGCCGACAAGGTGCCCGTCTACCAGGAGCTCCTCGTGGCGATGGGGTTGACGGACGCCGAGGTCTGCTACGTTGGCGACGACCTGCCCGACCTGCCGCCGATGCTTCGTTCGGGCTACTCGGCGGCGCCGGCCGACGCCCGCGAGGAGGTGCGCGCCGCCGCCCGCTATGTGACCCACGCCCCCGGCGGCCGGGGCGCCGTCCGCGAGGTCATCGAGCGCATCCTCAAGGCCCAGGGCAAATGGGCCGACATCCTGAGCCGCTACTGCTCCTGACGCGGCCCCTGGCCGCAGCCAAAGGGGATGATTGGATGGGTGGATGAATGGATGAATGAAAGACCCCCTTTCTCTCACATCCATCCACCCATCCAATCATCCATAGGTTCTGGCGGAAGACGAAGCAATGGCCCGATCTCATAGTCTCCTGGCTCTGCTGGTTCTCGCCGCCGCCGCGTTGCGCGCCGGCGAGGGGCCGAAGGAGCACACCAAGACCAAGGCGCCCGCCGACAAGGCCAAGGAGATCGAAGTCCCCTTCTACGACCCCGACACGGGCGAGCTCCTCTGGAAGGTGCGCGCACGAGAGGTCACCACGGACCCCGCCGACCCAGGCATCCTGAACGGCGCCGACGTGGAGCTCATCGGCTACAGCAAGGGCAAGACCCGCACCATCACCGCCAGGAAGGGCAAGGTGAGCACCCAGTCGCGCGACGTCGCGCTCCGGGAAAACGTGGTGATCAACCTCCCGGATGAGGGGCCCACCCGCGTGGAGACCGACGATCTGTACTGGGACAACAAGAACCGGACGGCCTCGACGAAGGGGCCGGTGAAGATCACCCGGCCCGACATGGTGCTCACGGGGATGGGGATGCGGCTCTGGCTCGCCCTGGTGCGAGGCGAGGACGACCAACGGCAGCGCACCGCGCTCCTGGTTGTCGAGCGGCAGGTGCGCTCCGAGCTCTTGCCGGGCGCGGGCGCCGCGCTCCTCGATGGCGGCGGACGCGGCGGGGACGAGCCGATCGTCGTGACCTGCGACGGGCCGCTCCTCGTCTCGCGCGCCGAGCTCCGCGCCGTCTACCGCAACAGCGTCCGAGCCAGCCAGGGCAAGCAATCCCTCACCTGCGACGTCCTCACGGTCGAGGCCCGCGCGGTCCCAGGCGAGAAGGGCAAGGTCACCTTCGAGTCCGGCCTGGCCACCGGCAACGTGCGCGTGGACGACGCCCAGGCGGTCGCCGTGGGCGACTCGGCGGCCTGGAGCCGCGAGCGCGGCTCCATGACCCTCACCGGCCGCCCGGCGGAGGTCCGCTGGGACAACGGCAACCGCATCGTCGCCGGCCTCGTCCAGCGCAGCGGCGACGGCGCCGAAATCCTCTGCTCCGCCACCCCCGAACACCCCCGCGACGTCTACCTCCTCGCACACACCGTCGAGAGCGCCGCCCAGCCCGCCGAGAAGCGCGAGCCGGGCGAGCTCGGCAGCGCCGACGTCGCCGACTGGCCGGCCCTCTGCACCGCACTCGACAAGCAGGCCGCCGCGAAAGACCCCAGCCCCGGCAAGCGGCTCATGGACCTCTTGCCCCCGGACGCCCAGGCCGCCGTCCGCGCCGCCGCCAAGGGCACCACCCTCGGCCAGAAGCGCAAGGCCGAGCTCGCCACCGCCATCAACGGCGTGCTCAGGAGGCCTGACTTCTATCGCGAGGCCGATTTCAAGGGCGTGGTGCTCCCAGCCGAGGCCCAGGAGCTCCTCAAGCCCGGCGCGAAGGCGCTCAGCGAGGCCCAGGCGCGCAAGCTCAACCGCGCCCTCCTCGGCGTTGCCTTCCCAGGCCACCTCGCCAAGCCGCGATGAATGGATGAATGGATGGGTGGATGGGTGTCAGACATTCATCCATTCATCCAATCATCCAATCATCCAATCATCCCGTTTCGTTGCGGGCACAGACCGTGTTGAGGCCTCCCCCCTTCCTCAAGGGCAACTCCCAATGGAGATCGAAGCCTATTCCTTCGGCCGCATCGTGGTCGGCGGCCAGGCTCACGTGGGCGAGGAATGTGGAGTGCGGCATCGCAGATGCCGCTTTGGTTGCCAGCGGAGCGAGAGAAACTGGCTATACTGCCGCCTCAGGGGGAGGGTGCGTGTAATCTCCTACGGTGCTGAGGTGAGGGGGTGGGCATCCCAGAAGCGGTCCCAGGAGCCGTCGGTGGAAGCGAGGTGAGCAACGACCTGGAGGGTTTGCTCGGCACCTGGGAGGCTCCAGAACTTTTCGGTCCCCTTGACTCGCTTGCCGAGTTGTTTGACGGTGCTCTCGATGATGCTGGAGCCGGTGGGCCAGCCGTGCTGGCGGAAGATGGGGTATTGGAGTCCGGCTCGATTGGTGCGGAAGTAGGCGAGGTCGGTGGCAAGGATGC
>VGYW01000315.1 GCA_016872875.1 Planctomycetota bacterium
CCTGAGCATGCCTGGGGAGAGGATGCTGTTGCCCTGGACGGACAGGGTGCCGCCCTGGAGGTTGATGTTTGGGCCGCCTGCGCCGAGGGGCTTGATGCCGAGCCCGCGGAGCGTGCTAGTGCCTGCGGGCCCGAACGTCGTGTCGTCGGCCACGATGGTGCCGGGGACGGTGTTGTCGAGGATCAGGGTGGTGCTGCCGGTGAGGAGCATTCCGGCGCGGATGCCCTGGTCGTTCCAGGTGGTGACGGTGGCGGTGGCCGAGGTGCCGATCCTGTTCTCGCCGCCGCTGGTGGTGACGTTGCCCAGTGCGGCGCCCTGGCTTGGGAGGGTGAGCGCGCTGCCTGGGGCGAAGGCGACCGAGGGGAAGGTGAACCTGGCGTTAGTGAGCGTGAGGTCGGAGTTCCGCCCGAACGTCAGCGGCCCAAAGGTGGCGGTCCCGGCGTCCGTCACGGCCCTGATCACCGAGCCGGTCGTCTCCTCGGTCACTCTCACGGGCGTGGTGCTCATGTTCACGGCCCCGTAGCCTATGCTGACGAACCTGGGGTCGGCGCCGGAGATGAGGACCTCGGTGTTGCCGCTGTTGGGCGAGAAGGTGCCGGTGCCGTAGTCGTAGAGGCGGACGGGGGTCCAGGTGGCGTACATGCCGTTTCCGCCGCCGCCCTCGTAGAAGCCGATGAGGACGTCGTGGATGCCCGCGGTCAGGTTGTAGAAGGGCGTGGCGTTGCCGCGCCAGGTCACCCCCTGCCAGAAGTTGTTGTCCACCACGGTGTTGCCGTCAATGAAGATCATGCTGCCGTCGTCGCTGGCGGTGCGGAAGCCGTACAGCCCCGCATCCGCTGGGGCGATGTTTAGCTGGCCCCGCCAGAAGGCGTAGATGTTGTTCTGGTAGCCGGTGATGCCCATGTTGGTGAACTGGTCAACGTCCGGCCCGTCGGCGCCGCCGCCGGCCGGGAAGTCGATCGAGCCTTTCGGCCTGCCGGCGGAGGCGGGATAGGAATCGTTTGCGGCGTTGAGCATGACCGTGTTGTCGGGGGTGCCGAGGGCGGCCAGGCGGGCCGTGATGCTCGCGTAGGAGGCGAACTCGGTCTGGGCGCTGCCCGTGCCGTAACGCTTGTAGTACATGCCGGTCAGCCCGGAAACCGTGGTCGTCGGCCCGTAGGCCACGAAGGTGCCGCCGCTCATCACGAGGTCGGCCGCGCTGATGTAGCCGCCCGCGCCCTGCGCGCTGAGGGTGCCGCCGGCGACGTTGACGCTGGAGCCTGCCGCGGCAGCGACGTTGGTGAGGGCGACCGTGCCGGCGCCGGTCTTCTTCAGGCTGCTGGCCATCGTGAGGTTAGTGACCGCGAGGTTGCCCTTCTGGATGTCCACCGTCGCGTTGCCGGACACGGAGAGGTTGGTGATGGTGCCGCCCAGCTCGGTCATGCGCAGGGTGCTCTGGTCCTGGAGGGCCACGGTGCCGGCGGTGGAGTTGATGCCGTTGGGCAGGAGCAGCGTGTTGCCGAGAGCGACGGTGACCTGGCCGCCGGCCTGCTGGAGCCAGTAGGCGGCGCGCTCGGCGCGGTCAACCGTCACGATGCCGGCGTTGACCGCGGCCCCGACCGTAGCGTCGGGCAAGGTGGGCGGGCCGCCGAGCCAGTGGGACGTGGCCCACTCGGGCGCGGTCCAGTCGTTCACCGTGCCGTCCCAGGTCAGCGTCGTGTTCGGCGGGGGGACCTGGTAGGTGGTGGGGATGCCGTATTTGCTGGCGAGGTAGAAGCCGACCTTGTTCATCTCGGTGGTGTCGAGGACGCGGTTGTAGACGATGACCTCGGCGACGTCGCCCCTGGACATCTCGTTGGCGCCCTGCCAACCGCCGACCTCGATGGTGCCCGGGGGCTGGACGCCGTTGGCGTTGCTGGCCAACTGCGCGCCGTCGCCCCAGAAGGTGTGGAGGCTGCCGGTGCCTGTGGCGGCGTAGATGTGGGGCTCGGTGCCGGCGGCGGTCGAGCCGTCAAGAACCCACCCCTCGGCGTATAGGTCGTTGCGGGTGCCGCCGTGGTAGCCGAAGAGCCAGTTGCGGGTGTTTGAGCTGATGATGCGGCCGCTCTGGGTGCCCTCCATTCTGGCGACGCCGAAGATGGTGTAGGGGTTGTTGATCTGGTTGCCTGCGGGCGTGGCCAGGATGTCCTGGCCATCGAATCTGACGACGGGCTTGCCACCAATCCCGCTGCTGATGTAGGTGGGCCACCTGCTCGCGCCGGCGCCCCAGACGTCGGTCGCGTCGCGGTTCTGCGCGGACCTATCCTCCCATACATTCAGGGCCGTGCCGCTCGCAGGCGGCGACCCGTTGTTGAGCGGGTCGCTGGCGTCGAGCCAGAGGCCCAGGCCGGAGAGGTCAGTGGGGATGAAGCCGGCGTGGGCGGCCAAGGCGAGCGCCAGGAGCGCGGTGCCAAGGGCCATGAGGCGCAGGAGCGAGGCGTTCGTGCCACGACGGGCGGTAGACATTGCGCAGACCTTTCGGAAACGGGCCATAGGCCCGGTAAGTGTAAAACCCGAAATCGCGTAGAAAGGATGCAAATCCAGTGCCACCGGACCCACTGGGTGGAGGAATCCGGCTGGGTCGGCGATGACGCGGCGTTAGTGCTTGCCAGACAAGAGTTTAGAGCGATGGAACGGGTGGCCGGCGCGGAGGCTCCGGCGCGGCCCGGGAGAGCCGCGCCGGGCGTCCGTGTTGCGCCCCGTCAACGCCAAATCCAGGTTCCTGCGACACTTGCCGCCGCAACCACTTGGTAAAGCCAGTGTTACGGCTGCGAATGAGCATGTTGCTGTCCGGCAACGTCCCCGGTCGTCGCGTCCCTCCTCGTGCTCTGCAAGGCCATGTCGCGCTTTGGGTTACGGAGTGGGACGGCGACGTTGCGGGGGCGCAACGGCGCATCCGCCGTCACTCAGCCTCCCCGTAGCATCCCCAAGAGGACCGGTGCCGCCCCTGTTCGTATTGCTAGGCGCCTCGCGGGCGGAGCACAATGGCCGCAGTCCTCGCCGCCTGTCGGGAGCGTGGCCCCCAGTCCTGGCGCCAGCCCCGCGGTCATTGTTGTGGGCCGGGCAAGCGTGGGACCCTCAACAATGAGGGGGGAGAGAGCGGCGAGCGCCAGCGGGGCGCTTCATAAGGCATTGACAGTACGAGACATGCGTGGGCTCGGTCCCATGGGACACCAGCCGCCCGGCGCGAAGGTGTGTGTGTGAGCGTGCCTCAACAATGGTAGGAATGGCTGAAATGGCCACCGGAGGCCGATCCTCCCATAGTTGAGGCTGTTTTTGAGACCCTCAACAATGGCGCGCGGCAGCCCCGGAGCCGCTGGGGCTCCGAGGCTGCGACCCCGCGAGGCGTGAGAACGGTGTCACCTGGCTCCGCGTCGGCGGCGGAGGAGGGCGAGGACTCCGAGGCCCAGGAGGGCGATGGTGCTCGGCTCGGGGATGGCAAGGGCGGTGAGGCCGGTGAGGTAGATGCCCCAGCCCCGGCCGTCCGCGAGCACCTGGAGGTTCGCCGTGCTGAGGTCCCACAGGTACAGGTGCTGTGGGTCCATCAGGTTGCCGATGTCGATCGTGTACTGGAGCGGGTTGGTGGAGGCGTTCCAGGGCTGGCCTCCGACGAAGATGCTGTCGGCGTAGAAGATCTCCATCATGTTGTTCGAGAGGATGACGCCGCCCTCGCCGAAGAGGCGAAGAGTGAAGCTCTTGTCGAAGTAGAGGTCGCCATAGATCCCCAGGTCAGGGGGGGCAGGGTCGGGGTCGATCACGCCGCCCACCCGAATGCGGTCGTAGTCGGTGGGGCTCGTGAAGCTCCACTCGTAGACGAGGCCATCGCCGATTCTGAGGCTGCCGCGGTTCGTGGGGCCGAAGGGGGCGGGGCCGAGGACGAAGGCGGTGCCGGAGGCGGTGCCGGCGACTGTGACGCGCTTGTCAAACGTGATGTCGCCCGTCAAGCTGGCGCCGTTGCCGAGGCTGGCGGTGCTGAACCCGACGGGCTGCGCGGCGGCGATGAGCTGGGTGCCTGGGGCCATGGTGAGGTCGCCGAAGCGAGCGGCGCCGAAGCCGCCCGACACGCCTGCGCGATAGAGGTTCTGGATTTCGGCAGGGGTGAGGACGCGGCCGTAGACGGCCGGCTCGTCGAGGAGGCCGCCGAAGGGGTTGTCGGTGTAGCGGGTGGAGCCGATGGTGAAGGGCTCATAGTCGGAGGGCGGCTGGAGCGGCCCGCGGAACTGCTCGGCCTGGGCGAGCTGGCCGTCCACGTAGATGCGCTGGGCGCGCGTCGTGGCGTCGTAGGTGCCGACCCAGTGGTGCCAGTTGGCAGTGTCGCCACAGACGGAGCTGTAGTACTCCTGGTCGTCGGCGTAGAAGGCGAAGGTGAACTGGCCCTGGTTTCGGAAGCCGAAGTGGAGGTAGCGGTCCGTGGTGTCGGCCGCGCGCTGGCCCATGATGAAGTCGTTGTCGGTGATGCTCCCCTCGCGCTTGACCCAGATGCTGAGGGTGAAGGACTGGTTGGCGAGGTCGAAGCCGGGGACCTGGACGTAGGTGTTGGCGTCGTTGAAGCGTATGGCGCCGCCGATGACGCCGCCGCCAGGGACCCAGGTGCCGTTGTTGACGGTGCCGTTGCGGTTGTTGCCGCTGGAGTCGGCGGCGGTGGAGCCGGAGGACTCGTTGAAGCCCAGGTAGGTGGTGGCGCCGCCGGGCGCGGGGATGGGTGCCGGGGCGTTGAGGGTGAGGGTGCCGCTGGCGACGTTGAGGGCGCCCTTGAAGTTGACGCCGGCCGAGGCGACATCAATGAGGACGTTGCCCTGGGAGGCCAGGGTGACGCCCTGGGGGACGTTGAGGGAGCCGCCGGAGGCGACCGAGAGGGTGTTGTTGAGGAGGGTGATGCCGCTGCCGCTGGGTCCGGTGGCGATGAAGTTGCTGGCGTTGAGGTCGCCATTTACGGTGAGCCACTGGTTTCCGCCGCGGAGGTTGGCGGCGCCGCTGAGGGTCACGGGGCCGGAGACGGTTGGGCCGCCAGTGGTGCCGATGGAGTTGATGCGTGCGACGCCCGCGCCGCCGAGGGTGAACTGGGAGCCCGGGTCCAGGCGCAGGTTGCCGAGGCTCGGTATGCCGGCGGCCATGCCGGCATTGTAGAGCTGGGTCACGTCGGTCTGGGTGAGCGCGCGATTGTAGATGTAGACCTCGTCGAGCATGCCATCGAGCCAGTTGTTGGAGCCGTCGTTGGCGAACCCCATGGTTATGCTCGTCTGCCAGTCGTAGTCAGAATTGGCCTTGGCGCCGCTGGCGCGCAGCGTGCCGTCAATGTAGATCTTCTGGCCGCCTTCGGTGCCGCCGAAGGTGTGGACCACGTGATGCCACTGTCCGTCGGCCAGCGATAGACCTGATGTGCTGATGGTCTCGTTGTTCCAGGTCCGCACGCTGGCGTTGCCTCCGGTCAGGAAGATGTGCCGGTCGCAGTCTCCGCTTGTCGGCGAGGTGTGGACGCTGTAGATGCCGCGCCCGGCCGCATCGGCCTTGAACCACATGGCCGCGGCATAGGCCGTTTCGGAGACGTTGAGAATGGCATTCACATAGTCGTTGACGCCGTCGAAGTCCATGGCGCCGCCGACCTTTCCGGCGCCCACCCACGTTGCGCCGCTCACGGTGCCGTTAGCCCCGCCGCCGCTGTCGTCGGCACCCGGATTCGCTGCATTGTTAAAGGAATAATAGGCCTGCGGGCCGGCGGGAATGGGGGGGATGCTGCCGGCCGGGACGTTGAGGACGACGTAGCCTGAGATGGCGGGGACGGAGCTGGTGACGCGGAAGTCGCCGCTGAGGCCGACGCTGGCGGCGGAGGCGTCAATGGTCAGGGTGCCGTCGGCGATCAGAGCGCCCGGGCCGCGGAGGGCGGTGGTCACCGTGAGGTCCCTGGCCAGGGTGGTGGTGCCGCCCTGGAGGTCGAGGGTGCCGATGCGGGAGTGCTTGGAGATGCCGAGGTTGCCGCCGGTGACGGTGACGTTGTTGGCGGCGAGCCAGTTGGCGTCATTCATGAGGTTTAGGGTGCCGGCCTCCACGCGGATGTTGTTGAGGTCCACCACGCCGCCGACGGTGACGGTTCCCGCGGTGGACTTTCGGAGTGAGGAGGCGGGGCCGATGAGCCAGGCGGGGGAGGTTCCGCTCTCGGCCTCGAGGGCGTATGAGCCGGCCGTGGTGCTGGGGTTGGTGAAGTTGAAGGCGCCGGCGAGGTTTCCGCCGGCGAGGCGCAGGGTGGTGCCTGTCTTGAGGACGGGCGGCTGATTCGGCCAGCCGCTGGTCGTGCCGCCGGTGACGTTGATCTTGGCGACGTTGAGGTCGGCGTAGGGGCCGATGTTGGTGGTGCCGGCCGTGTTGAGGTTGCTGCCCACGAGAACCGTGGTCAGGCCCCCATAGAGGGTCTGGATCTCCGCAGCCGTGAGGACGCGGTTCCAGACCGCCACGTCGTCAATCAGGCCGTTGAACCAGTTGGTGCCCGGCCCGTCCCAGATGCCGTTGCCGCCGATGTTGAAGTTGAACCCCGAGGTGCTGGCGCCCTGTGCGCCGCCGCCAGAGCCCCTCAGGACACCGTCAATGTAGATCTGAAGGCCGCCGGGGCCGCCCGTGTAGACGACGTGGTGCCAGTTAGCCCACGGGGCGCCTTCGGGATACGGGGCTCCGATGAACCCGACGGTGTTCGTCCAGACCGCCATCTGGTTGTCAATGCCGGCCTCGATGAGGTCGTTCTGGCCGTAGAGGCCGATGCGGCCGCCCACCGCGTTGGCCCGCACCCAGCCAGCCATGGTGAACTGCGCCATGTTATTCAGCAGCGGCACACCGGTGCCCACGGAGCTGCTTGAGCCGTTGAAGCTGAGGGCGGAGCCGTACTTGCCGGCGACCCAGGTGGTGTTGTTGAGCGCGCCCAGTGGCCCGCCGCCAACCAGGTTGGCCGTGGTGGCCCCGGCGCCCTCGTCGAAGGGCCAGTAGCTGATGAGCCCGGGGAAGTTCAGGGGCGTGACGCCGCCGATGACGGTAGTTCCGGCATTCAGCGTGCCGTTGATGGTGAAGGTGCCGTTGGCCATCACGTCGGCGTCGTAGGCCACGTCGAGCCGGCCGCCCGGCTCGATGAGGACGTGGCCGGCGTTGTCCACGATCAGGCTCTGGGCCGCCTGGGGTCCCATCGCTGGGGTCAGTGTGGCCACGCGGTTGCCCGTGTCCACCACCGTGTGGGTGGCGGCGGTGGGCACCTGGACCGGCGTCCAGTGCGCCGCGTTGTTCCAGTCGGTGCCCGTGTTGCTCGTCCAGCGGAGGATGTTGTCCATCATATCGACGTTGAGGACGACCCTGTTGGGAGCACCGGGGACGACGCCGACGGTGGCGGAGTTGATGAGCTGGGCGTAGGCGTTCTCCTTGAGGACGTTGACGGCGCCGCCGATGGTGATGGAGCCGGTGACGGTTCCGAGGTCGTAGGTGCCGTCGGGGATGACCGTGCCGAGTGAGACGCCGACGTTGACGTTTCCGACGGTGGTGAGGTTGCCAACCACGTTCACGAGGTCGCCGGTGGTGCCATCGTGCTCCCAGTGGTAGGTGGAGCCTGCGGCGAGGGTGAGGTTGCCGATGACGTTGAGGGTGCCAGGGCTGGCGCCGACGGAGATGGGGCCTTCGACGATCGCCTGGGTGCCCTGGATGGTGCTGCCGTTGCCGGCGGTGATGGAGGCGAAGCGTGCGGTGCCGGAGCCGCCGAGGACGAGCTGGCTGTTGTTGCCCAGGACCAGGTCGCCGAACTTGGCTGGGAGGACAACGGAGGACCACATGCCGGCCTGGGTGGGGTCGGAGGGGTCCACGATCCGCTCGCCGCCGCTTGGCGGGGTGAAGGCCCACCAGACGTTCTGGCCGCCGCCGTACTCGCGGGCCATGTAGATCATGTCGTAAGCGGTGCCGGCCGTCAGGCTCACGTTCCCGTTCATGTTCCAGCCGTAGCCGGCGACGCGTTCGCTGTTCTGGAACACGCTGTCGCGGTTGAGGTCGATGTACATGAGGCCGGCGTCGTCGTTGTTCCAGTGGAAGTTGTAGGTGCCGGTGGTGGGAGGGGTGAGCGAGCCGCTGAAGGCGGTGATGAACTGCTCGGCGTTGCCGTCGAAGAGACCCGTCCACGCGGTCCAGTTCTGCGTGGAGCCGGTTACCGCCACATTGAGGGCCGGGTTCTCCGGCATGGTGAGGATGGTGCCCGCTTTGTTGCCGGTGAAGACGCGCACGGCCGACTGCTGGAAGCTCGCGCCGTCGAGGTTCATGGGGGTCTCGTCGTTCGGCATTACATTGCTCGTGGGCCCCCAGGGCGCCCCGGTGCCCGTGCTGAAGAAGACGGACCCGCGCAGCCTGTTGGGGCTGGAGCCGAAGGCCGGGGTGTTGAGGGTGAGGGTGGTGCCGCCGGCGACGTTCAGGGTGCCCTTGAAATCAATGTTGACGCCGGCGCCGCCGACATCGAGGAGGAGGCTGCTCTGGGATGCGAGGGTGGTGCCGGTGGGGACAGTGAAGCTGCCGCCGGCGCCGACGGCGAGGTTCTGCCTCAGCGCGACGGTGCCGGAACCGGTGACATCGAACCTGGAGGTGTTGATGGTGGCGTCAATGCCGATGGTGTCGCCGGTGCGGGTGACGGTGGGGGCGCCGATGCTGCTGAGGGTCATGGCGCCGGCCGCGATTGGGCCGTTGGAGGTCGCGCCGATGGAGGTGAAGCTGGCGGTCTCGCCTGGCCCGGCGTTCAGGGTCAACTGGGTGCCGTCGGCGAGCCTGAGTGCGCCGAAGCTGTTGCCGATGCTGGCCGAGCCGCTATAGGCGGTGGTGATGCCGTACTTGGCGCCCAGGTAGGCGCCCACGTTGTTGCGATCGCCCGCCGAGAGCGCCGAGTTGAAGACGACGATTTCCGAGATGTCGCCTAACAGACGCTTCTGGGTCTGGCCGTCATCGTTCATGGCGATTCGGTAGTCGTCGCCCGCGTTGTAGTTTGCGCCCTGAGCGCCCCGAGTGGTGCCGTTGATGAACATCTCCCAGCCTGAGCCGGAGCTCCGAACCTCGAAGACGTATGAGCCGGAGTTGGGCATGGCCGTGTAGTTGTCAATGCGCGAGGTGCGGAACGGGCCGGGGTAGGCCAGCCCGTTGCCGTCCCAGCGCCACCAGGTGTCGTTGTTGCGCGTGGTGAAGAGGTTGTAGCCGTTGTCGTTGATGGTAGCGACGACGAAGAGCGTGGCGGCGGAGGGGAAGAAGGCGCCGAGGTTGCCGAGCTGGAAGGCGTCGTCGCCGTCGAAGCGCACGGCGGGCTTCCCGGCCAGGGCGCTCGCGGCGTAGGCCGGGTCGCTGATGGTGGCCGTGGTGTTGTGGGCGTTGCCGGAGATGTCGAGCCACTGGGCGACCGTCTGTCCGTCGCTCAGGCCGGTGATCGCCCCGGCGTTCAGGTGGAGCTCCGGCGCGACCGGCAAGGCCGGGGTGGGGGCGAGGTTGATGGTAAGGTTGCCGCTGTCAACGCGGAGCTGGCCGCCGAGCCCGTAGCCGCCCTGGGCATCCACGGTCATGGAGCCCTGGGTGGCCAGGGTGCCGGCTGCGCCGCCGGTCAGTGCGCCGGTGAGAGCGACGTTTCCGGGCGGCGGGGTTGGGCGGGTGATGAGGGTGGTGGTTCCGCCGGCGACGTTGAGGTTGGCCAGGCTGACGTTGAGCTGGGTGTCCGGCGTCCCAATCGTCACGTTCGTCTCGTTGATGTTCAGGCTGCCCGCGCCGCTTGGGCCGCTGGGCAGGTTGAAGGTGTGGGCGTCGTCGGCGTGGAGGGTGATGGTGGTTCCGGCGCCGGGCGCGATGGGGGGCACGATGGTGATGGCGCCGGTGGGCGCGCCCACGCCGCCGATGGAGCCGGCCGTGATCGTGCCGTTGGCCGTGGAGGTGAAGTTCGTGAAGTACGTCTCGTCGGCGCCGTAGA
>VGYW01000316.1 GCA_016872875.1 Planctomycetota bacterium
CGACGACGTGCTCTTCCGCTACAAGCGCGGCTTCGCCCCGCCCCCCAAGGCCGGCCCCCCCGACAAGCCCTACCCCCTCCCAGGCTCGGGCCTCACCTGCATCGGCGGAGCCTCCGCCGCCGTCCTGTGCGACGACGAGCCCGAGTGCCTCTTCCCGGTCCGGCTCGACTGGGTCCGCCCCCCGGAGATCAAGACCCTCGAGGAGTTCGTCCCCTTCATGGAGCGCTACCGCGACTTCTGGGGGCCGGGCAACAGCCTCTGGATAGACGAATCGTGGACCTTCGCGGCCATCGAGAAGGCCAACGTGCGGATGGGCGTCCGCCGGTCCCAGGGCTGGGCCGCCATCACCGCCTGCGCCTACCTGACCCCCGACATGAACGCCTTCAAGAAGGAGCGCGACCGCCGCTCCTTCGCCGCACGCGGCTGGGGCGAGGACTGCGTGGACGCCGCCTTCTGGTCGGGCTGCGAGCGCCGCTATCGGCGGCTGATGGAGCTCGTCCAGGTCGAACACCGCCGCGGGGCCACCGCCGTGGGCGCCGCTCGCATCGCCCTCGACCACGACGCCCCCTTCCCCGACCGCATCTGCCTCGCCGGCGAGAGGGGCCACCCCGACGAAAAGCTCACAAACTGGACCCTGCTCTCCTTCGCGCGCTGCGTGTCCGGGCCGAACCGCCGCATCCTCTACTGGGTGATAGACCCGACTCACCCCGAGCCTGTCTACACCACGCCCTGCCACGTGGTGCCTGGGGTCGGCCTCGAGGCGCGCAAGGCCGCCTGGCAGCACGAGGCCCACGACGCCGGCTTCAGCGTCGCCGGCCTTCGCCGCCCCGGGCCGCCCCTCCTCCTCGGCCCAGGGCCGGGCTAGGGCGGGCACTTGGCGCAGATGGAGCGGAAGAGGGTGGTGCTGAGGTAGCGGTCGCCGCGGTCGGGCAGGAGCGCCACGATGGTGCCGCTGGCCATGCGCTCGGCGACGCGGAGCGCGGCGACGACCGCCGCGCCGCTCGACATCCCGGCGAACACCCCCTCCCGCGTCGCCAGCAGCCGCGTGGTCTCGTAGGCCTCCCCGTCGTCCACCCCCACCACCTCATCGAGCATCGCGGGGTCGTAGAGCTTGGGGCGGATCGACTCGTTCATGTTCTTCAGTCCCTGGATCGAGTGGCCTTCGGGAGGCTCCACCCCGACGACCTTCGTGCCCGGCTTCCTCTCGCGGAAGAAGCGGCTGAGGCCCATCAGCGTGCCCGTCGTGCCCATGCCGGCCACCACGCAGTCCACCTCCCCCTGCGTCTGCTCGAGTATCTCCGGGCCGGTCGTCTCGTAGTGGGCGCGGGTGTTCCAGGGGTTGTCGAACTGGTTGGGCATGTAGTAGCGGTCGGGCGCCTCGGCGAGGAGGCGGTGTGCGAGACGGATGGCGCCGTCGGTGCGCTCGCGGGCCGGGGTGAGCACCACCTCTGCCCCGAATGCCTGGAGGATGTGCTGGCGTTCCGTGCTCACGCACTCGGGCATGCACAGCTTCACGCGATAGCCCTTGGCCGCGCCGATCATCGCCAGCGCGATGCCCGTGTTGCCAGAGGTCGGCTCGAGGATAGTCTTGTCGTGGGTCAGCTCGCCCGACTCCTCGGCGGCCTTGATCATGAAGTGCGCCGGCCGGTCCTTCACCGACCCGCCGGGATTGTTCCCCTCCAGCTTCGCCAGGATTCGGACGCCTGGCCGCTTCGCGTTCAGATTCGTCAGCTCCACAAGCGGAGTGTTCCCGATTGCCATCATCACGCTCATCGAAGTGCTCCGTCCAGACGCGTTGCCCGAACCACACAAGAGGACGACGGGGTTCGTAGTGCGGGCTTCAGCCCGTATCTGCACGGCCTGAAGGCCTCACTACGAACTGAGTGCATGCTCGCCTAGCATTGGGCCGACAGACCGGCATGGCTGATCAACCACGCTCTATTCACGCCTCACCTCGGCCTCAAGCTCCTCGGGGGTCATCTGGAAGACAGGCACATTGCAGCGGGCGAGGGCGTCCAGGAAAGCTCGGCGGCTGACCCCGGCGATCTCAGCCGCCTTGGACTGTGAGACTTGTTGCATCTCGTACCACTTCACCGCCGCGGCCAGCCGCAGCTCGCGCACGAACTGCTCAGGGCTGGCCCGCAAGGCCGAGAACGCGCCCTCCGGCAAATCCAGCTCCACATGCACCGACATCGCCCGGCCTCCACGCGGCTCATTCTCCCGCCAGCATTATACGCCGGGGGACTGGCCGGAATCAAGGCGGCGCGAGGCGGGGAAGGGGATGGTGATCATCTTGACGGGGGGCGGGAGGCGGGGGTGGCGACGGATATCGCGCGACATGTGACTACGTAGCAAGCACTTATGGCTTCATGCCCCTCATTGGCCCGGCGGTGTCAAGATGACCAACTCCTGTTGCGCACACTTGGTCATCTTGGTGGTCATCTTGGCCACCCTGCCCGGGGGTGCCGTTGGGACGCCCGGTGCGACCCGTCCGGCAAGCCTAGCGCTTCACTTGCTTCGGGGCGTCGGCGGCGACGACGCGGAAGCCGACGTCGTAGACCCGCTGCCAGGCGGGATAGCTGAGGCGGAAGGCGGAACGGGCGCGGTGGGGCCTAGTGTACCAGGAGCCGCCGCGCACGACGAAGCGTCGTGCGATTTCGGATTTCGGATTTCGGATTTCGGATTGGGCATTCAAATCCGCAATCCGCAATCCGCAATCCGCAATCGCGCTGTCTCGCCCATCGCCCTCATCATACGGATAGGGCCGGTAGGCGCTTCGCGTCCACTCCCACACATTTCCCACCATGTCGTGCAGGCCCCAGGGGTTCGGCTCGAAGGAGCCGACGGGGGCCGAGACCTTGAAGCGGTCGTTAACGGTCTCGACGGCCGGCCGCCACGGGGGCACGGCGCCCGAGGGCAGGCCCCAGCCAAAGGTGTCTACGAAGCGAAGCGTGTGGTCGGCGAGGTTGGCGAGCTTGGCGAAATCGGTCTCAAGTCCGCCATAGTAGAGAGGCGTGGAGGTGCCGGCGCGGCAGGCCCACTCCCATTGAGCTTCCGTGGGGAGGGTGAATGCCTGGCCGGTCTTGTCGCTCAGCCATTTGCAGAAGGCCATGGCCTGGTGCCAGTTGACGCGGCAGACGGGCTGGCGGGGGCCGTTGGCGGGATAGCCGCGCTCCTGGACGCTGAACTGGAGGAAGTCGCCGGTCTCGAGTCGGCTGTCGTGCGTGGGGTCGAAGAGTGCGAACTGCTCGTTTGTGACCTCGAGCTTGCCGATCCAGAAGGGCTTCTCAATCTTGACGCGGCAGACGGGCTTCTCGTCGGCGTCGCCCGTCGCGTCGCCCATGAGGAACTCGCCGGAGGGGATGCGCACCAGCTCTAGCTTGATCCCGCCGCCCAGGTCAAGGCTTTGCTCAACATCGCCAAGGGCAGTCTGCTTCTTCTTCGCCTCAGTCGTGTCGAAAGGCCACCCGGACGCGTGACGCGTGACGCGTGACGGGCCTTCAGGCTCGCGGCTCGTGGCTCGTGGCACGAAGCTCTCCGGCGGCTTGTAGGTGACGTCGTAGATGGCCTCGGGGTCTTCGTCTATCCCGGCGTAGAGCTTGTCCATCGCTCGGCGGCGGTCGCGCTGGTTCGCCACGCGGCCCATGCCGACGATCTCGTGCCAGGTGCCGTGGTAGGGGGTGTTGAGGTCTATCCAGGTCACGATGCGGTCCATCGCCTCGGCGTCGGGGAAGACGCCGTGGTGGCCCTTCTTGAGCTTCTGGATGAGGTGGGTGGTGTCGGCGTGGAACTCGCAGGGGGTGAGGAGGTGGATGTCGCTCTCGATGGTGTGGCCTCGGACGAAGGAGCGGAGGGCGAGGTAGGAGGGGCTGAACCTGGTGCCGGAGTTGTAGCCCTTGTCGCGGGCCTTGGGATGCACCTCGTCCCGGGCCGTGTAGTCGGGGATCGCCTTGCCGCCGGCCAGCGGCTGGGCGGTGCCGTCGTGGCAGCCGACGCACCAGTAGTCGAGGACTGGTTGGACCTCGCGCTTGAATGAGAAGCCGCGCGTGGGGCCGTACCAGGGGGTCATGTCGGCGGGAGGCTTCGTGAAGGCCGCGGCGTTGCGGTTGGGCGGCGAGCTGTTCTGGCTCTCGTGGCAGCCCACGCACGAGAGGGTCTCGCCCGGCATCGCCACCATCCAGCTCCGCATGAGCTGGAGCGCTTTGCCATCCCCGTCGAGGGGCTGCACCGAGATGGGGACGTTCGCGGGGACACGAAAGTAGGCGGAGCCATCCGGCTCGACGGGCACGGTGCCGATGATCCGCTTGACGTCCCACGGGCCGTCGAGGCCCACGCGGTTGACCTGGCTGCCCATGCCGTGGTATGCGAACTGGTAGGTGAAGAGGCGGAGCTTCTTGACGGTGCCGCGCGGCACGTCCTTGAGCCCGCCGCCCGTGTAGACATCGCCCATGTAGACCACCGCGTCCTTGCGGGCGAGGTCCACCTTGTCGGGGACAATGGGCGGCTTGGGGGTCTTCCTGAACGGGATCGGCTCCAGGAGGGCATAGAAAGGCTCCTCCTTGAGGAGCAGGATGTTGTCGAAGACGTCCACCAGGTAGATGCCCCAGCGGGCGTTGCCGGATGGCTGGCAGGCGGTGATGATGTACTTGTCGCTGAGCGGCCAGGGATGGAGGAACTTGGGCCAGGAGCCGCCGACCAGGCCGTCGAGGATTTTCGGCTCGACCGGCTTGCCGCGGCCAGGGATGCGTTGGATGACGCCGTCGGCCTCGCGGCGGCCCTGGGCGACGTCGAAGAGCACCAGCTCGCCCATCCGCGGCGAGTCGTGGTGGCCGCCCACGATGCCCACGAAGCGGGTCGGATGGTTCGGGCAGGGGCGGGCGTAGAAGTTGGCGTTCGGCCAATACGAGTTGCTGCCGTAGAACTCCATCTGCTCCGTGCCGTCGGGGTTCATGTGGAAGAGGATGCGGGAGACGTAGTGCGGGATGTCCGAGTACTCCCAGCGGAGGTAGAGGACGCGGCCGTTGTTGAGCACGGTCGGGCACCAGTCGTGGTCCTGCTCGAACGTGAGCCGCCGGATGCTCCCGTAACCTCCCGCCGCCGAACCTCCCGCGGGTTCCCAAGCCCGCGGGAGGTTAGGGTCGTAGAGGTAGATATTGGAGACATGGGACGAGCCTGTGACGCAGGGGACGCCCGTGAAGCAGGCGGTGGAGGTGAAGAGGATGCGGCCGTCGGGCAGGTAGCAGGCGTCGTAGTTGTCCACGTCGGGCTGGATGATCAGCGGCAGCTCGCGGACATCGTAACCTCCCGCGGGTTGCGAACCCGCGGGAGGTTTGAGCGTTAGCTCGTGGACTTGCCACCGCTTGTTCTGGCCGGGCATCGAGAAGAGCACCCTGTCGGCGTCCCAGTGGAGGTCCACGTCGCCCACGAAGCGCCCACCCTCGGGCCTGAACAGCGTCGAGAGCTTGCCGCCGTTCGGAGTCCCGCCTTCAGGCGGTCTTCCGTTCGTAGTTCCGCCTTCAGGCGGTCTTCCGGATCGGTCCAACGAGAGCACGGCAATCTCGTCGTCGTAGCCGGTGTGCGGGAGGCTGGAGTTGCTCTCCCAGTTCTGCACGAGGCCGAGTCGGGGCGACTTCTCACCGCGCTTGACGAGCAGGATGCGGTCGAAGTCGAGGAGCGGGTTGGCCAGGAGCGCCTCGCGCTGAAGCGCGAGGAAATCGCTGTCGAGCTTCTCCCGCGTCTCCTTTGGGGTTCTCGCGTCCGCGGCTTTGAGCGAAGCCTTCAGGGTTTCGAGGCGCTTGCGGAAGTCAGGGCCTTTGGGGTAGCGCTCGCCGAAGGTCGCGATCAGGTCGTTGAGGGCCAGCTCGAGCGCCTCGACGGCCTTCTCGGAGATGCCGGCCGCCACATAGGCTTGGGCAGGCGGCGGGGCCGCAGGCTTGGGCAGGGGCTTCACGACCACCTTCTCCCACGACTTCGGCGCCGCAAGGTAGTTCAGGATGTTGGTGGTCAGGCGTTCGAGGTTGCCGCGATGCGGGTTCTGCGCGTAGGCGTAGTGGGGCAGGCGCCAGCCCATCACGATGATGCGGCCTTTGCCGACCTCGTACTCGGCGAAGGGATTCTCCGAGCCGCCCGGCGTCCGGGCCAGGAGCATGCCCTTCGAGGGGCCGCCGGAGGCGTGGAAGTCGGAGAAGGCGGGGTAGCCCTTGTCGCTGATCGGCACGACGCCGTCGGGCAGGCCGCGGAAGACCGGGTGGCGCGTCTCGACCGCCACGAGGCCGGCCGGGCTGTTGTCGTTGCCCGGCCCGCCGAGCCGCGGGTTGATCGGCTCGATGCGGAGCCAGTGGACCATGCTCAGCGCGGCGCCCGAGAGGTAGAGCCCGCCGCCGCCCTCGGCGAACTTGCGAAGCGCGTCGAGCGTCTTCTGGTCGTAGATGGGCGGCGGCTGCTCGACGGAATCGCCCTGGTGGAACCACAGGGCGGCGAAGCCGTCGAGCGCGACCTCCTGCCCCTTCTCGTCGGTGAACTTGCCGGGCGCCGCGACGACCACGAGTGTCGCCTTGAGCTGCCTCGTCGCCAGCGCGACCGCCGCCTGGCCCTCCGGCCCCAACTTGTCCGCCGCCTGCGGCACGAGGAGGCCGGCCTGGCCTTCTCCCGCCTCGGCGGCGATGGGAGGTAAAGCCGCGGCAATCCACCCCGCCAACGCGCAGGCAGTGGCACCCAGGCGTTTCATCTTCTGCTCCTCCGATACCGCCTATCTTACCGCTCTGCGTCCCTGCGTCAAGGAGGGCGGCGGCCGGCGGATTTGATTCCCGTGGGCAGGTTTCATATGATCGGGCACATTACGTCGGGCCTGATCAGGAAGCCGTGATGGGCAGGACAGGGCTGAGGCCGCGGCATCTTCTCCTCGTCGGCGTTTGGCTGCTCGCGGTGGGCGGGCAGGCGGAGGCCGTGGTGCCGGTGCTCGTGGGGCCGCTCCAGGCGCTCCTGGCGATCCTCCCCTGGCTGCTGAGCGCTCTGGGCGGGATGCTGGTCGCCTTCTTCCGGCCATCCTTCTACGTGAAGCTGGCGCGCTTCCTGTGGCACCAGAAGGTCTTCACCGCGATCCTGATCGGGGTCGTCGCGGGGATCGTGTTCGCGGCGCGGCACAACTGGGGCGGCGCGGGGCCGGCCGCGGGCGAGATGCGGGCGGGGAGCGATTGGCCCGCCTTCCGCGGGGGGCCGAGCCGTCGCGCCGCGGTCCTCGACGCGCCCGAGCCGACCCTGCCCGAGACCATTTGGAACTTCAAGTCCGACGCCAAGTGCATCTACGCCTCGCCCGCGGTCATCGGCAATCGCCTCTACGTCACCACCGCCGAGAAGGGGGTCTTCACCGACCGCGGGGCCGTGCTCTGCCTCGATGCCGAGACGGGCGGCGAGGTGTGGCGATACTCCCCATCGAACTTCCGCGCAACCTTCTCCTCGCCCTCCGTGAAGGACGGCTATCTCGTCGTCGGCGAGGGCCTGCACTACACGACCGATTCGCGCATCAACTGCCTGGACCTCAAGGGCAACCTGCTCTGGGAGCTTCGCACCAAGAGCCACGTCGAATCCGCCCCCTGCATCTACAACGGCCGCGTCTACATCGGCGCGGGCGACGACGGTTACTACTGCATTGACCTCAAGCCCGGCCCCGACGGCAAGCCGAACGTGGTCTGGCACCTCGACGGCAAGAAGTATCCCGACTGCGAGACGGCGCACCTGGTGGCCGACGGGATGGTCTTCCTCGGCCTCGGCATGGCGGGCAACGCCGTCCTTGGCCTCGACGCCGAGACGGGCAAGGAGGTCTGGCGCCTCGACACGCCCTATCCCGCCTTCGCCCCGCCCGCCCTCGCCGACGGCAAGCTCTACGTGGGCATGGGCAACGGCAACTACGTGGAGACCGCCGAGCAGGTGCGCGACAACGTGCTGAAGAAGATGCGCGACGCCGGCAAGTCCGCCGCCGAGCTTGCCGAGGCCGAGAAACGCCTCGGCCCCGCAGGCGAGGTCTGGTGCATCGAGCCAATGACGGGCAAGAAGCTCTGGGCCTTCCAGACGCCGCAGGTCATCCTCGGAGCCATCGCTGTCGCCGGCGACCGCCTCTACTTCGGGGCGCGCGACGGCCAGTTCTACTGCCTCTCCACCGCGGGCCGGCTCATCAAGAGCTGGAACGCCTACGAGCCAATCCTCGCCTCGCCCGCGGTCGGCGGCGAGTTCGCCTACGTCGTCACGAACTCCGGCCGCCTCCACTGCCTGAAGGCCGACACGTTGGAGCCTGTGTGGGACACGAGCCTGGGCCAGGGGGCGAACTTCATCAGCTCGCCCACCCTCGCACTCGGCCACATCTACGTCGGCACGGAGCAGGATGGCCTCAAGTGCATCGGCCGCCGCGGCGAAAAGCTCCCGCCCCTCTGGACGGGCATGGAGCGCGGCGGCAGCGACGGCTCGTCGCTCCCCGAGCGCGGCCAGCTCCTCTGGCGCTACCCGAAGGAGACCAACGACAAGTTCGCCGTCACCGCCCCAATCGTCCCCTGGGGCGACGGCCTAGCCGTCCCCTGCACCCTCGATGGCAAGGCCATGCTCCTCAAGCTCAAGCTCGGCCGCCAAATCGAGGACGAGCAGCGGGTTGTTATCAAGCACAATAGCCCTCGCCTCATCCAGATCGCGCCCGCATCGCTCGGCGAAATGGCGTTCGTCGCAGATGGCTCGCCTGGCCAGATCGGGCGTGAACTCTTCTGCTACGCAGGCGACGGCACGCCGGTGTGGGGCTTTGGTCTTAGACGCGATGGCACCGGGTCGTTCGCGATGGATCGCAGCCACGCTTACGCATGGGGCACTGCCGGAACTCTGGGTTGCGCCCCGGTGGACGGAGGCGTGAAGCGGCCCCGGAGACCTGGCATGTTGCTCTCGGGGACGGGAGGATCCCCACTTTGGTATGCCGAGCCTGGGGCTGGCGGCTTGCCCCCGGCGCCGGGGGAGGGGATTCTCGCGGTGGCGACGAACACGGAGCTGTTGGCGCTGGACGACAGCACGGGGACGGTGCTGTGGCGGGTCCAGTTGAAGGAAACGCCGCTCTTCGGCCCCGTGCGGCTGCCGAAGGGCATCGTGCTGGCGATGCCGAAGGGCATCGCAGTCCACAAGATCGTGGACGGCTCGGTGGCGTTGGCAGTTGATTGCGGCCCGCTCGCCGCGCCGCTCAATGCAGATGCCGATCGTATCGCGGCCATCACGAAGTCCGGCGAGCTGCTAGTCCTGGCCGCCAGCGACGGCAAGCAACTCGCCAAGGTGTCCGACGTGGCCGGCCGCGTGCCGCCGCTGCTCCTGGGCGACAAGGTGCTGTTCGTGAACAAGGACCTCACGCTGCTGCGCGAGGGCGAGGACGTGCCCGTCCAGTGGGCGCGCACCGCCTGGCTCGGCACTGTGACCACCCCGCTCGTGCTGCTCGATGGCAATGTTTACTTTGCCACGGAGAGCAAGGGGGTTGTGTGCATTGGGGCCCCTAAGCGTTGACCGGTGATCCGACTGATCCGACCGATCCGACGGATCGGACCGATCGCTCCTTCCCTCTCGTTCCCACGCTCCGCGTGGGAACGCAGGGGCTGCGACGCTCCGCGTCGGGTGGCCGGCCCTGACGCAGCGGAAGGACGCAGAGCGTCCGGGGATTCCGTTCCCACGCGGAGCGTGGGAACGAGAGGTGTGGGTGATGGCTGACTTGCCACAGCTCATCTATTTCTTCGGCGGGGGCACAGCGTTGACCGGTGATCCGACTGATCCGACCGATCCGACCGATCCGACGGATCGCACCTCCCCTCTCGTTCCCACGCTCCGCGTGGGAACGCAGGGGCTGCGACGCTCCGCGTCGGGTGGCCGGCCCTGACGCAGCGGAAGGACGCAGAGCGTCCGGGGATTGCGTTCCCACGCGGAGCGTGGGAACGAGA
>VGYW01000317.1 GCA_016872875.1 Planctomycetota bacterium
CCTCTCACCCTCGACGACAAGCAACGGACGCTCACCTTGCACGTCTTCCTCGACAAGTCCGCCATGGAGATATTCATCAACGGCGGCCGCGAATGCGTCACCCGCGTCATCTACCCCGGCCAAGACGACCTCGGCGTGGAGGCATTCGCCGAAGGCGGGTCCGCCACCATCAGGGCGCTCGACGTTTGGCTCCTCGGCTCCATCTGGCCATGAGCTGACGGTGGGTGGATTAAGGAGCAGCCGATGCTTGACCCGACGACTCTGCCGCGCATTCCTGCCGAGGAGTATCCCCAGCGCTGGCGCACGGTGCAGGCACTGCTGGAGGAGCAGGGCCTGGACCTGCTGATCGCCTACGCCGACGACCGGGCGACGTATGGCGCCGCGCACGCCCGCTGGCTGGCGGACTTCCCCGTGCACTTCGAACCAGCGTGCATCCTCCTGCGCCCGGAAGGCGACCCGATTGCGGGTCGAGGATGGCTACCGGATCACCGCCCGCGGCGCCGAGCCGCTCCACCAGACCCCGCGCCGGATCCAGCGATAGGCCGGCTCGATGCTACTTCGTCCGGCCTTCCTCAAGCGACACGGTCACTCCCTTCAGCGGCTCGCCTGCGGCGTCCTCCACGTGGGCGGCAAAGGACCAGTCGCCCATGCCCTGGGTGAGCTTGGCGAGAAGCAGGTTGCGGCCCTGCTTGAGGCGCACGGCCACGCGGTCGGCCTTCGGGCTGTAGCCCCGGGGAACCAGGTTCGTGTGGACGCGCTCGCCATTGAACCAGAGGACCACGCCGTCGTCTGAGCCGATGGCGATGACGGCGTCCGTCTCTTTCGGGGCGTTGAGCCAGGTGAGGGCGTAGGCCGCGGCATTCTCGGTCGGGCCGTAGAGCTGGACGAAGTTGACCAGGTGCTCCGCGCCCACATCGAGCGAGGGGTCCCGCTCGACCTTGCGCCAGGCGATGGGTTTCCCGCCCTTCCCGGGGTACGTCTTCGCCGAGTCGAACGGCTCCTTCTCGGGGGGATTGGCGATGTCCTTGGCGTCGCCTCCGGGGTTGTCGAACGGCCCGATGACCCACCAGCCGGGGATTGATGGCCGGCCCGCCGCCTCGGCGCCCAGCACCAGTTCCTCCCCGCGCCAGGTGAGATTGGCCTGCGCCCTGATGCGGAACGGCGCGGCCGGATCGGTCAGGCGGTAGACCCGCTTGAAGACCAACGTCTGCGAGGCGCCGAGGGCAACGCTCTCCGGCTCGGGGACAGCCGAGAGGATGGATGGTGGCTCGGCGACCAAGCGAAGGCGTCCCTCGGCGCTGCCGGCGAGTGGCCCCCGAAGCGTGGCCGTCATCTGCGCGTGGCCGGGCGCAGAGTCGGAGGCGAGGTCGAGGCTGAACGACACCCCCAGCAAAGCGGCGAGAGCGTGGAACTTGGCCTCCTGCTCCGCCTTGCACTCGCGGACCGCGCGGACGAGGGCGATGGCCTGGCCGTCGAAGTCGGCCAGGGCCTGCTTCTGGGCCACGGGGGCTCCGCTGGCGGCGGCGAGCATCTTGTCCCGCAGTTGCGTGAGCGGGCTGGGGGCGTGCTCGCCGAGGCGCCAGGCGGCCTTGGTGAGCGCGGCGAGGGCGTGGTCACCCGGGTTCCGCCAGCGGTTGGGCGGGGCGGGCACCGAGAGGTCCGGCTCGGGACGGCGGCGGTCGTCAAAGAACGGCGTCACCTCGTGCCAGCCGTCGCGAGCGAGGATGGTGAGGGGCTTCGAGAGCAGCCGCTCCCGCTGCGCCTCATTGACGGGGAGCGTGGCGGCGAACTCGGAGGGCTTCTTCGGGTCGGCGCCGGCGCGAAGCGTGACCTCCAGTGCCGCCTTCGCGATCTTCGCTGTGAGGCCGAAGCGATGGCCGCCCGCCTTCGCCGCCTCGCGGAAGGCCTCGGGGAAAGCCACGGTCTTCTTCTCGATGCCCAGATCGCCGCCATCGAAGAGCAGCTCCTTGCCCTGGACGACGAGGAGCTTGAGGCAGTTGCACTTGTTCTTCTCGTCGGGCGCCAGGCCGAGGCCAATGCCCGCGACGCCGCGGCCCGGGCAGCGGGCGAAGCTGATGAGCGCGCCCACCGCCGGCTCCGCCACGCCCCGCTCGACCGGGCCGACGAGGGGCGACATTTCCTCGGCAGGGTAGTCCATGCGTAGCGGGTCATACGTCGGCTTCTGATTGGGGACGAGGTAGACGTCGGTCTGCGACAGGCGCCCGCCCTCGGCAAAGCCGTAGGACCAGAGCGTGTCCGCCTCCTGCTCCCAACCCCATTCCACGTAGTGGAAGGTGTTGGGGTGGGCGCGGAGCCAGTCGCGGAAGTCGTCGTTGATCTGCCGCCAGGGGCCGAGGAGTTCCTGAAGCAGGCGGCTGGAGGTTTCGTTGACCGCCTTGCCCTGGGGCGCGAGGCGGAACATCTCGTCGCGCCAGATGCGGAAGCGCTGGAGGCGGCCGGGGTCGTCGCTGAGGAAGTGGACCATCAGGAAGCTCACCCCCCGGTCCGCCCCGCCCTTCTCATTCACCTGCCCAAAGGTCATCGGCGTCTTCCGCAGGGCTGCATGCCCGATGTCGAAGAAATCGGCGGTCGCCGGCTTGTCGAGCACGTTCACGGTGAGCTGCTGCCGCTTCGGGTCGTAGACGTGGCTGCCGAAGGAATCGGCGATGCCCTCGAAGTACCACGCAGGCGTAGAGTAGGTGGTCCCCTTGAGGCACATCTGGAACAGGTGGACGCACTCGTGGAGCAGGATGTAGCGCTGGTGGTAGGCGAGGGTGCCGCTGGGGTAGACGTAGGCGCAACTGTAGCCCAGGATGGTCACGCCGCCCCCACCGCCGCGCCAGTCCACGCCGTCGGATTTCATGGCCTCCTGCCACTTCGCCGCGCTGCTGGCGTAGACGACGGCCATGCGGGTGTCGTGGATGCCCGGCGGCTCGGCCCCGAAGAGCTCCACGTAGTGCGGGTAGGCCAGCTCCAGGAGCCGCAGGTAGAACTCGGCCGTCTCCGGCTTGTAGTCCGTCTTCAGCGCATAGTGCTGGCTTACGTACCAGGAGAAGCCGGGGGTATTGCGCAGCCGAGGGCTCGAGTACGTTCGCGGCACCATGTCCCCCACGCAGGCGGTTTTCACCTCCTTGAGGGTCGAGGTTCTCCCGGAAACGACCACCTGCGCCGGAAGCTGCGAGGGCGGCGGAACCCCGTCGCCGGCGACCATGACCGGGCGCAGAGCGAACACAAGCGTGGCGGCCAGAGAGACGCGCGCAAGACGTAACATCACCGGGCCATGTCCTCTCGTTGAGGCGCCTGGGCGAAACACTCAGAGGATCGCACGACAGAACAGGACGGGATTATAGCAGAGGCGAATAGACCCGCGCCACACGTGTCCGAGGCAGGTATCGTGGGGTTGACACGGCTCAGCGATGGGGACTGGCAACCACGAGGGGGCGCTTGAAGCTGCTGCCCGCCTCCGCTTGGCTCCGACCTCACTGCCTCACTCATTCCCCGTGGGACGCAACTCGTAGCCGTATACCCGGGCGTCCTCCTGGTGGAGGCGAAGCATGGCGGCCGGCGCCCGAGCACCACCCACAGCGCTGGACTGCTCCACCGGACCCCGCACAGGATCCAACGGTAACCAGGCAGGCAAGGAGTCTGTCACGGGGAACACGTTGAAAGATCATGCCAAGCGGCTATAATCACCCTCAATGAAGACCACGCGATCGACAGTTCTTACTCTCGGACTCTGTGCAGCGGCCTGGGCGGGGGAGCCATTGGCGGGCGTGAAGCTCTGGGTCGAGGCAGAAGCCTACGCGGAGCAGAGCGGCTCCACGGCGCCGAAGTACGCCATGAAGGGCGCTTCGGGCGGTCTCATCGTGGACAACGATTGGGGCGGCCGGGCGACCGACTTCCTGCGCTACCGCATCGAGCTTCCCGCCGACATCCCCAGGCTGCACCTCGCGCTCCGCTATGCCCGCGCGATGGCGGGCGAGGCCGTCGTGCGCCTCGTGCTCGATGGCGACGCTGCCCGTGCCGTTGCGTTGAGCTTGCCTTCCACGGGCGGATGGGGCTTCCAGGAGAGCGAGTGGGAGCTGGCCGAGGCCGTCCTGCCCGCCGCCAAGCGAGGCCCGCACACGCTCGAGATCCGCTCGACCCGCGACCGCAACAACGTGAACACCGACGGGTTCTTCCTCTCCGACCGCCCCATCCCCCGGCGGAAGCCGGCGACGGCGGAGACGGATGCCGCTGCCCTCCGTGCGCGTGTCGAATCTCTACGTGATGGACGGCGACGGAGGCAACATCCGCCGCGTGACGGTGAACCACGTTCACGACAACTTCCCCAGCGTGCTCAACGACGGCCGCGTGGCCTTCACCCGCTGGGAGTACAACGACCGCTGGGTCATCCACCGATCCGCGACGAGTTCTACTGGCGCGGCCTCTCCGCCCAATACCAATACCCCTGGCCCCTCTCGGAGCACTTCTTCCTCGTCTCCTGCCAGCCGAAGGGCAAGCGGCACTTCGGCATCTACCTGATTGACACCTTCGGCAACCGCACGCTGGCCTACGAGGACCCGAGCATCTCGTGCAGTTCGCCCATGCTGCTGGCGCCGAGGCCGCGGCCCCCCGTGATCCCGTCGCAGGTGGACTAGCGCCAGGCCGACGCCACCGTCCACATGGTCAACGTCCACGAGGGCGCGGGGCTTCGGGGCGTCGAGAAGGGCGAGGTGAAGGCCCTCCGAATCGTCGAGATGATCAACCGCCCGATGGGCACCCAGCACTGGGCGGGGATGGACGGCACGCCGCCGATGGGCCTGTGCAGCAGTTGGGATGCCAAGCGGGTGGTCGGCACGGTGCCCGTCAGCGCCGATGGGTCGGCCACGTTCACGGTTCCTGCGGGCACGGCGGTCTACTTCCAGCCGCTGGACGCGAACGGCAGGGCGCTTCAGTGGATGCGCAGTTGGGCCACCGCCCAGCCAGGCGAGGTGCGGGCGTGCGTGGGCTGCCATGAGTCGAAGCTCGCCCCGCCGGCGTTACGCCCGGCCGCTGCGCAGAGCGAACCAGCCCGTCCGAAGCCGCTGTGGCAGGCGCTCGGCGAGACATGCTTCAGGTGCCACAGCCAGCCCTCGGCCCCGCCGGGCGTGCCCGAGGGCGGATTCGTGCGCTTCGGCAAGCACAAGGGGCGGCGCTTCGACTGGGCCGCCCCCGGCTCCTACGACACCAGCAACGCCGTCCTTATCAACCTCACCCATCCCGAGCAGAGCCGCCTGCTGCGCGCCCCGCTGGCGAAGGAGGCCGGCGGACTTGGCCTTCACGGCGAACCGCCCTTCAAGTCCGCCCGCGACCCTGCGTACCAGGCGGCGCTCGCGGTCATCCGCTCCTGGGCGGAGGAGTTGCGGCGCGCCCCCCGCGAGGACATGCCGGGCGCAACCCCTTGCCCCGAGTACGCCGTCTGGTGGCAGAAGCGGCAGGAGTCGCTGGCCATCGAGGCGCGGAGCCGCGAGAACCTCGCCCGGCAGCACAACCGCCATGGGGCCGGCTCGGAGTAAGGCTCGCGCGACAACCAGCCTGGAGCGGGCAACTTGCTGGGAGACCGAACGATGAGAGGGCCGCTCCGGATGGCGATCCTCTCCGCCCGCGCGGCGGCGCCTCGGTCGCGCGGCAAGCCGCTCAGCTTCCCTGGTCGGCGACAAAGCCGCGGCGCATGGTGTTCTCGGTGACTGCGCGCGGGTCGAGGAACTGGAGCAGGTAGTCCGGGCCGCCGGCCTTGGACCCAACGCCCGACATTCGGAAGCCGCCGAAGGGCTGGCGTCCCACGATCGCCCCGGTGATGCCGCGGTTGATGTAGAGGTTGCCGACGCGGAACTCCCTGCGGCAGCGCTCAAGATGCTCCGGGCTGCGGCTGAACACTCCGCCGGTGAGGGCGAAGCGGGTGCTGTTCGCCCACTCGATGGCCTGGCTGAAGTCCTTCGCGCGCATCACGGCGAGCACGGGGCCGAAGACCTCCTCTTGCGCCAGGCGGTGTGCCGGCGTGATGCCGGTAACGATGGCCAGGGGCACATAGAAGCCGCCGCTCGGCGCATCGCTGGAGTAGACGATGTTGCCCTCATGCCGGGCGAGGGCGACGTACTCGAGGATCCTGCTCTGGGCAGCGCCATCAATCACGGGGCCTACGTGGTTCGCGGGGTCTTCGGCGGGGCCGATCTTCAAGGAACGAGCGGCCTCGACCAGGCGAGCGATGAAGCGGTCGTAGACCGCATCGAGGACGATGGCTCGCGAGCACGCGGAGCACTTCTGGCCCTGGTATCCGAAAGCAGAGGAGATCACGGCGGGCACCGCCTCGTCGAGGTCGGCATCGTCATCTATGATGATGGCGTTCTTCCCGCCCATTTCGGCGATCACCCGCTTCACGGAGGCCTGGCCGGCCGGGGTGCGCCCGGCCTTCTCGATGATCCGCCGACCGTCAATGAACAGCGGGTACGTCTTCCCGAGCTGCTTTCTTGCGTCGGCCAGCGCGCTCGCATAGGCCTCCCGCGCCTCGCGGCGGGTCCAGTCGGGGACCGGCTCGTTGGCGAAGGGCGGCAGTTCCTCGCTCGCCGCGCGCCCATCGTCCTTCTCTTCGGGCGGCGACTCGGGGCGAGCCAGGAGGCGGTCCACCTCCACTTCCTCGACGAATGCCTGTCGGAGGAACGACTCGTTCGAGGTGTTCTCGAGCAGCCGGCGGATGAGGTAGGCCATCCCGGGGAGCAACTCCCCGTGCGGGCAGTAGAGGCGGACCCGGTCGGTCATCTTCAGGAGTGCCCTGCGGAAGGGCTCTGCCATACCATAGAGCGCCTGGAACTCAAATCGCCCGGCGGGAACTCTGAGAACGCTCGCCATCTCCATGACCGCAGTGACCGAGCGGACGTTGTGCGAGGCGCACGCGAGGTGGCAGATGTCGTGGGCACGGAGGATCTTCTCCGCGTTCCGCTCGAACGCGGCGTCGGTCTGCGCCTTGTGGGTGTAGACGGGAATGGGCCAGCCGTTCTGCTGCGCGATCACGGTCTCATAGTCCCAGTAGGCGCCCTTCACCAGACGGATGGAGATCGGAAGGCGGCTCCGGGTTGCCCAGGCGAGCAGTTCGTCTACGTCGCCGTCGGCTTCACGCAGGTAGGTCTGCACCGCCAGCCCCAGGTGCGGGTAGTCCCTGAACTCGGGGGCACTGCGGAGGCGGCGATAGACCTCGAAGGTGATGTTCTTCAGCTTCCGCATCTCGATGTCAATGCACAGGAACCCGCCAAGCCGCGCCACCTTGCGGCAGATGGGGGTGAGCCGGTCGAGAATACCCGCCACCGACCCGTCGAAGTCCAGTGGGTCGGCCTGCGAGTAGAGGGCGGAGGGCTTGACCGAGATGTTCACCTTCGGGGCGTCGCCCCAGTCCAGGGAGGCACTTGGCAGCCCCAGCGCGGGCCATGCCCGTTGGGCGTCCTCGAGCGCAGAGAGCAGCTCCAGGTAACGCTGGGCGTTCTCCTCGGCCTCCTTCTCGCTGATGGTGGCTTCGCCGAGAGCATCTACGGTGAACGCGAAGCCCTGCTTGCGGAGCTCTCCGAGCCTTTTCACTGTCTCGGGCGGCGTCGAGCCGACGATGAAGCCCCGCGCCATCATCTCCAGGTTCTTCCGGACGGCGGCGCCCGCGATTCCTACGCCGAGTTTGCCCATGAGCCCGGCGCCCTTCAACCCCCATCGAAACGCCGCGGGAACGCTCTCTTCCTGCCCGAAGTACTCATCCAGGTGGCGAGCCAGAGAGTCGCGCGTGGTGAGGTAGGGCAGGACATCAATGAAGCGGAAGAGCTGCACCTTGAACCGCTCGTTGCCCATGCACCAGTCCAGCACCTTGCCGACCCAGTGGGCCTTGTTGAAAATCGAGGGGCTTTCCTTGCCAATGTGCCGGAACAGCTCCCGGCCCCGGCTGAGGATCCCCGCCTCCAGGCGCTGTCTGTCCAATGCTGGGCTACTGCGGCTCATGGCCATTCTCCGTCACGGTTCACAGCAGCGCGGCTTCCCGGGAGTGCTCGACCGGAAGTGCCGGTACTCCACAAAGCCACGACTGGCGGAGGACATCGGCGCGCCTTCCGGGTGACCCTGAACTCCCATAGAGGCCTGCCGGGGATGCTGATGCCCCAATCCACCTTCCGGGAGCCGATGCCGGCCTGCTGCGACTAGGCCAGACGCTCGCCCCAGTAGGTGTCGCTGGCAACGGGTAGCTCATCAGAACCCGGTAGTGGAACAGCGGCAGCGGCGACTGCTCCGCTGCGCGCACTGCGGCCAGCGCACTCAGAAGCCCAGCGGCGAGCGAGAAGAACGCGCGTCCTGCGACCATAGGACCTTCCGATTCTGGTCCATACTCATGCCGGAGATGGGCTTGTGTGGCAAGCTCCGGATGTGTTAGGCTTGGGGGAGGAAGCGGGGGGATCTCCTTCGTCCAGCCGAGGAGAGATGATGAGGCAGCAGTGCGGGCTCGTGGGCATCGCGGCGGCGGCCGTTGTGCTTCTGGCCGCTCCGGCGAGAGGCGGACAGGCGAGTGCGGGGGAGGCGCTGGGGCTGTCCCGCGTGGGCGGGGGCCTGTGCGTCGTCCTTGGCGCGGCGGATGCCGAGGTAGTTGCAGGCATTGCCGCGGGGAAGCCCTTCCTCGTGCACTGGCTGTGCCCCGATGCCGCTCAGGTCGAGGCCGCCCGGCGTACGCTGCTGGCGAAACAGGCATATGGCAAGGTGTCGGTCGAGTGCTGGCGGGGCGCATCACTGCCCTATGCCGACAACCTGGTGTCGCTTCTCCTCGTGCTCGACGCGGGGGCGGCCGCTGAAGTCGAGTGCCTCCGCATCGTGCGGCCCGGCGGCGAACTGATCACGCGGCAGGGCGACGGCTTCAGCCGCGCCGTCAAGCCCCGGCCCCCGGAGATGGATGAGTGGACCCGCTGGCGCCACGGGCCGGACCGCAATGCGGTCTCGCGGGACAAGCTGGTGGACGTGCCCGAACGCATCCAGTGGGTCTTCACGAACAGCATCATCACGGAGCGCTCGCACGTTGTCTATGCGAACGGGCGGGAGTTCGCGCAGGACCGCGAGGTGCTTCACGCGCGCGATGCCTTCAATGGCCTGCCGCTCTGGACGGCCAAGCTTCAGAGGGGCAACGACTTCGACTGGGAGTGGTCGGTCAAGGTCGCATGCCTCATCGTGGCGAAGGGGGAGCGTGTGTACGCCTTGACGGACGACGGCCAGTTCAGGGCGCTCGACGCCGCCACGGGCAAGCCAGCCGTCGCCTACGCCGAGGCCGGAGCGCCCTCTGTCGCGCTCCTGGTGGACGATGGGGCGTCCAGGTTGGGCACGCTGGTCCTGGCCGACCGCGACTCCGTGCGGGCGCTCGACGCCGAGAGCGGCAGGCTCCTGTGGAAGGAGGCCGCGAGCTACCCCCACAACCTCCTCGCCTCTCCGAGCGCCGTCTTCTACATCGAGGGCAACGACCGCCGCGGGGCCGCCAGCGGCGACATCTCGGGCCGCGACCTCCTCACCGGCAAGCTCCTCTGGAAGAAGAACCACTATTGGGCCAGGCGAACCGACCTCGGGGCCTTCGGCTACGACCGCATCGTCTACGAAATGCGCGCTCCCCACAACTGGCGCGAGTTCTATCAGCAGCGCCCGGACGAGAAGGAGAAGGACCGCTTCAACCTCGCCGTCATCTCCGCGAAGACGGGCGAGGAAGTTCAGAAAGTCTTGGGCACGGGCAGCTCGGCCCGGCACGCCGAGTTCCGCAGGGGCTTCTGGCACAAGGACCACCTGCTCGCAGAGGTCCAGAGCCGCGAGGGCCTACGCCTGGCGCTCTTCGGACTTGGCGACTTCTCGAAACCTGCCACCGTGTTCCGGGCCAA